>NZ_JBHIRN010000306.1:0-500 GCF_042197205.1 Bartonella sp. AA2SXKL | reverse complement strand
CCAGCCACCAACATCAGCCACCAACATCAGCCGCCAGTACCAATCATCAATGATGAAGAAAAAAGCTTTTTAAAAGCTCATGGGCAGAATATTTAAAGAGCCTTTTCGACGCGATGTTTCAAATCGCAAAGCTTGGAGCTGTTCTTGAAAGTCTCTAAAAGAAACAGCGGCATATTCAGGATCCTTAAGGATATTTTTGTAGAGTTCGTATTTTGCACGTGCTTTAATAAGATCAAATGCATAAATCAACCAAGGATTATCATCCTCCATCACCTGTTCATCTCCAAAACGAAGAGAAGTATAGACAAGACGCACGGTCTCAACCTGTTTGGGTGTTGGAAAGAGGCCTATTTTTTGATCAAAGTAGGTATAAAAGAGAGGCGCTCCTTGTGGAGGCTGTAATCCATATTGTTGTTGCAACACCTCAGCGGGTTTAAAAAGCAATTGTATTTGTGTTGCAGCACATATTCCTAAAAAGACGGATTCAAGAGACCTTTCTG
>NZ_JBHIRN010000305.1:0-501 GCF_042197205.1 Bartonella sp. AA2SXKL | reverse complement strand
CTGATAAGTCTGCTCTTCTTCCTTGCCTTCACCGTTAACTGTTTTAACCTTAAAGGTAGGTGCAGTCCATTGGCCATTCTCGTACTTAGCACCGCCGCCAAAATAGGTCGCAAGTTGCTCGTTCAGAGAATAAATTTGGCTACCATTGATGGCATCACGTGAATCCTTGGAAATACTACCATCAGCAACATTATGAAGGGTAACAGCTGCAGAATCTTTACCTTTACCCAAGGTTACACTCGCATAATTAATGCCACCAGTTTCATCTTTATTCTTATCATAATGAACAACCGCTGAATCATCAGACTGGAGATGATTAATCTGTTTAGTAATTTCATTTTTCACATTCGTGAAAGACGTACCAACTCCAGTCAAAGCTTCCGCTACATTCTGATACGTCTTCTCTTCTTCCTCACCATCTTCCTTAACTGTCTTGACTTTAAGGAAGATGGTGAGGAAGAAGAGAAGACGTTTCTGAAAGACGTACCAACTCCAGTCAAA
>NZ_JBHIRN010000304.1:0-509 GCF_042197205.1 Bartonella sp. AA2SXKL | reverse complement strand
TCAAATTCTGTTTTTTCTTCAGCAACGGGAGCAGCAGCACCAGCAACAGCAGCAACAGCTACAGGAGCGGCAGCCGAAACTCCCCATTTTTCTTCAAGTAACTTAGAAAGCTCAGCAGCTTCCAAAACGGTTAGGTTAGAAAGGTCTTCTACGATCTTCGCTAGATCAGCCATTTTAAAATTCCTTTAATTAAAAGATTTGAACCATTGTTTAGAACTTATTTAAAAAATAGAAAAACATTATAACTCTTCTATCACCATGAGTACAAAACAGCCCTAAGCCGCCTTACCCTCCTGAGCATATGCGCCAATAACACGTACAACCTGACCAGCAGGAGCATTAACAACCTGTGCGATACGAGTCGCAGGAGTAGAAATCATACCCACAAGTTTTGCCCGCAACTCGTTGAGTGAAGGTAATGAAGCTAAAGATTTCACAGCATCTACACTCAAACTTGTTGCGCCCATTGAACCGCCAAGGATAACAAATTTGTCATTGGTTTTCGCAAA
>NZ_JBHIRN010000303.1:0-510 GCF_042197205.1 Bartonella sp. AA2SXKL | reverse complement strand
ACCAGAAGAGACAAGAATGCTATAAGCCACCAAACGCACCAAAACTTGGCTCGCCAAGACCCCAATAAAACCAAAAGCCATAGTGGCAAGTCCACCATAAAATAAAACCATTTTACCAAAATGACTAAAATATTCACTTTCAGGACCAAACCATAGCAATGTCAGACGTAAAACAATATAAATACCCACCTTGCTTAAAAGTGCAAAAGAAGCTCCAACGGGTGCTGCTGCGGCACTATAAGTCGGCATCAACCAAAAATTAAGTGGCCACATACCCACTTTGAGTAAAAAAGCAATCCCCAAAAGCGCCGCGCCTATTTCAAATAAAACAATATCCGCAGAGGTTATATGTTTCATTTTTACAGCCAAATCGGCCATATTAAGAGTACCAACGATTCCATAAATGAGTGCCGTACCAACTAAAAAAAACAACGAAGCAATAAGATTAACGACGACATAATGCAATCCTGCACGTACACGTAACTGCCCAGAGCCATGCAACACAAGCCC
>NZ_JBHIRN010000302.1:0-511 GCF_042197205.1 Bartonella sp. AA2SXKL | reverse complement strand
ACATATTTTGCTCCAGAAGCAGCAATGACATTGGAACCAATGATGCGCTTATCTTTCCATTTTAAATCAACAAGCGCAATAGTACCAGCAGTGTGATAGGTTGCTTCAACACGCTCTTTAACTGTTCCCATATCGCATTGATAGAAAATGGTCTGAGTTGTTGGTTCTGGATCATCTGGAACCTGAATGATTAAGGAATTCGCAAAGGCATTGATTGAACCGAAGAGTGATAAACTTAAAGCGACGAAAAATCGTACATTAAAAGGTTGTTTTTTCATAATATTTCCTGAGTTGTTTAGAATAATAAGATTGATTCATCTGTACAGAGTATAGGTTTTTTTTCCTCTGGATCATCCAAAAGATCATAAAGTGTGACTTCGTTATTTTTCTTCCACCATATATACTGAGCTCCTGCATATTTTATTCCCATATTAGAAATGATTTTGGTGGCGATAATGCGATCATTGTTCCATTTGAAATCAACTAACGAAATATTGTCAGCATTTAGATA
>NZ_JBHIRN010000301.1:0-512 GCF_042197205.1 Bartonella sp. AA2SXKL | reverse complement strand
TCGTCAAAGTCATCTATCCAATTACCAATAAGCCTGCCTTCTTCTCTTGTGAGCGTGTGATTGATCTCTGTTGTGCGTCCAAAGGAAAACAAAGTGTCCCCAGCTGTTAAGTGAACACCGCTTTCATACTCCAACATGCTGTCATCAAGGCGTGACATATTGCCTTCCAAGGCTTGCACATCATAACCATAGGTCCCACGGCGAAAATCAGAGCGCAAACTTTTGGAGAGATCTGTAATCGCTTCAATGGCTTCAAGCTGTGTTCGTTCAGGCAACTGATCAAAATCAAGTTGAAAGGAGTTCCACCATGCGCGCCCCGTCCAGGCGGGTTGAAAGCGTGCCGAAATCCCTAGCCATTCAAGCCCCATCTCTATTGCCGCAAGGGAGCCACGTATCCTCTGCCATTGAAGCCCTTGATCAATCAAATCATAGAGATTTGGAACATAAGGTGTCAGTTCACCAAGCCCGTATTCTTCAATCAACCACGGCAAGAAACGGGGAGGGCGTGTGAT
>NZ_JBHIRN010000300.1:0-516 GCF_042197205.1 Bartonella sp. AA2SXKL | reverse complement strand
TCAAAATACATCACAATATTTTGGTGGTGGTGCAGATGTATCTAATGGTAAAGCACCAACTTACACAATTCAGGGTAATTCTCATAATGATGTTGGTTCTGCTTTTAATGCTGTTGATACTTCTATCACGAATATCCAAAATCAGATTACGAATGCGACAAAAAATAGCCTCGTTAAGCAGGAAGGAGATGCAGGTACTATTACCATTGGTGTGACAACAGGGGGTACAGAAATTAATGTTGCAAACAAATCTGGTGAAGCTCGTACAATTTCTGGTGTGAAGGCAGCTGTGAATGGTAATGAAGCTGTTAACAAAGCTCAGCTTGATAAAAGTATAGAGAAGATTTCTAATGATATTAATCTTACAAGTGCTGCTGCAGTTCTCTATGATAAAGAAAACGATACCGTTAATTATAATAGCATAACTTTGGGTGGTGATAAGACTACAGCACCCGTTTCCCTCCATAATGTTAAAGATGGGAAAATTGCTGAAGATTCGCATGATGCGATCAATGG
>NZ_JBHIRN010000299.1:0-519 GCF_042197205.1 Bartonella sp. AA2SXKL | reverse complement strand
CAAAAGAGGAAAAAAACTGACTCTCTGGATAAATCGTTTCACGCCAACGGATGATGTGAGAATATAAAGCAACCCGTTCATCGGCGATATTTTTCAAAAGTGTGTTTAACTGGTTGTGTAAGGAATTTAACTGGTCGATATCTGCAGTGTCAAAATTTACACCTTCAACAACCATCACAGTCATTAAGCAGCGGGAGTTTAATGCAATAACATGTTGGTTGATGTGGCGTATGTAGGGAATATAGTCTTCAGGCAAAGATTCCCGTTTCATCATTGACATCTGTTTCACCTGTTTAGTTCCTTATAAGTACGGATAAGGCGGAGGGGGGACGTTGAACCACCCCCCCATCTGTTCAGATTTTTTTGTTTCCCTCGGGTATTGAGCCAAGCAAATAATACGCGAAATTGGTTATGGTCATGTTTGGTTATTTCACGCAAAACAAAGTGCAACCCAATACCAAGACCAATCATTGTAAAACCGCTGGTTAAAATAAAGAGAATGGATGTTGCCATGACATT
>NZ_JBHIRN010000298.1:0-519 GCF_042197205.1 Bartonella sp. AA2SXKL | reverse complement strand
CGTACAAGTAAAAGTAAACATAAAATAAGTTTGGTCCTTTAAAAAATCGTTTACCTCTTATCACCAGAGAAAATCTTTGAAAAAAATCTTGCTCCTGTACTGGCATTTCGCTAATATCATGTTACCCTCTCCATTGTTTTTATCAACTCTTTAGCCTTATTGATGTTTATCTTTATAAGGTTTTTTTGTTTCAATCTTTTATTACTGGTGTTAAAAGTTCACTGAATACTGGTTTTCTCTCAGAAACAAATGAAGCATTTACCGACCAACGCCAACAATGAGACTTAAATCAAAGCAAAAGAGCAAATCATGTTTGTTCTTAAAATCACTGATAGATTTTTTTTATGAGAAAGAATTTTATGCAAATTACCATGATAATATTTAGAGACAAAAAATAGTGCAGTTAAAACTATACATGTACTGAAAATATTAAATGGATTTGTTTATTTAGCTGGCAAAGCGAATTGACCATTCAATCTTATATTTTCTTGAATCGTGCAAAAAATGTATAACATTTAA
>NZ_JBHIRN010000297.1:0-520 GCF_042197205.1 Bartonella sp. AA2SXKL | reverse complement strand
GTGAGAATAGAGATAGCAATCATACGACGATTAATAAGCTGCATCAATTTGTCACGGACTTGTCGGGGAATTTTGGTAAATTGGGGATTGGTTTGAGTAGTTTAGTGAGTAAGAAGTTCAAGCTTTATGCGGAAGCACAGTATGTTAAAGGGGACAAGGTGAAGCAGTCATTCCAAGGTATTTTAGGGGTACGCTATAGTTTTTAAGGATACAATCTGGTTGTATTTTCTGAGCTGTTTTGAAAGTGTCGTTTTTTAAAGCGAAATATTCCATGTATGGTTAAAGAATAGTTTTTGAGCGAATGCTGATATGATTTTCATAACAAGATGTGTGCTTCAAAGTGTGTTGTTTTTTCTATTTTAGCGATGTGTCTTGCGGTCACGGCTTCTAATATTTTGGTTCAATATCCTGTCTATTGGTTTGGTTTGAATGATCTTTTGACTTATGGTGCTTTTACCTATCCATTTGCTTTTTTGATCAATGATTTAACTAATCGTTTTTATGGTCCATCTGCTGCACG
>NZ_JBHIRN010000296.1:0-520 GCF_042197205.1 Bartonella sp. AA2SXKL | reverse complement strand
AAAAACTTTAGTTCCAAACTCCCCAAACAAACGCACAAAGAAAACCATTGTGAGGAAAGCGATTTTTTTAGCACAAACGGAAAACGCTAAATTCTATGCACCTTTGTTAAGATTTGAAAGTGAAGAGATGAGAACTTTTTATTTATAAATAACAGGCGTATTATCAGACAAAATCCCTATATCAAGTATAAAAATTACCAAAGGATTTAACATTTATTGAAGATAAATTGTACTAATGCACGTGAAAACTGAAAACCTTCCCCTTTATTTTTTGAAAACGCTCATGGCGTTTTAAAAGCTAGAATTCAAAGATGAGAGCTTTTCTTTATTCTCAGTAATGTTGCGTTCATGCATCCATGGAATGGGCATAACATCAATCGATAAGCGTTATAGATACTGGTGTCAGAAAGAGAATACTCGGTTTTAGAAGTGCTTTCTAAAGACTATGAATTATGATGGTGGTTTTGAAGATCAATACCACTTTTGTCTAAATTATCCCTATACGGCTGACTATAAAGAT
>NZ_JBHIRN010000295.1:0-522 GCF_042197205.1 Bartonella sp. AA2SXKL | reverse complement strand
TAGCTGGACGCCTTGAAATTATAACCATTTTCGTACTTTTTATCCCCGCTTTCTGGCGTGAACAATTTTAATACATGGTGTTTGATTTTTATAATGGAAAGGAATTTATAAGACAAATAAAAAATTAAACTATAGGTTTAAAATTCAATCGTGATTTAATTAATAAAAAAATGCTCGAAAACTTTCAAACAAAGAATTCAATCCGTGTGAGATAAAGTCGCACAAAAAATAAAAAATTCTACCCACCTTTTGTTGAATATATAAGCAATGAAAAATGCGTGCGATTGATTAAAAAAAATCACTCACGAACTATTCACCCCAGTAAAATCTATAATTTTGCTTTGCTAAATTACCGTAACAAATAGCAAACTAAGTCAAAAAACACTGGAGCATAATTGATAAATAGCCCTTGATTCGTAATATACTAAAATATTCCTCATAAAAATAAAATTTTCATATTATAGTGCATTGAATATTAAGCATTCTCATTGAAAACACACACTACCATTTCCAACATGAAAT
>NZ_JBHIRN010000294.1:0-525 GCF_042197205.1 Bartonella sp. AA2SXKL | reverse complement strand
GCTGATTTTATTGGCTCTCCCTCTATGAATTTTCTTGATCGCAAAACTTTAGAACAGCATTTAGGTCATTCATTGTCTTATAGTCAAGAAACTGATCTTTTAGCATTCAGACCTGAAGTAATCTTGTTAGGCGAATATCCAAATCAAGGAGCTGTCTTTCACACACAAATTGAACTTATCAAACCTGTCGGAACAGGATGCCATGTTTTAACGCATTGGAATAATAATATTTTTACCATTGAAATAAAAGAACGTTTGACACACGATTATGGTCAAAAACTAAGCTTTACTGTTCCCCATCAGAGTTTTCATAGTTTTAACAAAAGTACTGGAAAACGCACACGTGAGAATTAAATAAAGTAAAAATTTTAATCTTATAAGCACCATCAGTAAATAATCCGCACTTCTCTTTTTTATCAACCTCATTTTTTTAGGGTGGTGTTATTTGCTTTATATTATAGATTGTGTGCTTTTATTTTTCCGTACGTAATTGTATAGCAAGGTCAGGTTGATCTGTTGTGATAT
>NZ_JBHIRN010000293.1:0-526 GCF_042197205.1 Bartonella sp. AA2SXKL | reverse complement strand
AACTTATTGTTGTTGATAATAAATCTGATAAAGTAGAAGCTGCCAATGCTGTTATGCGCTTAACCGCAAGTGATAAAGTAAATGGAATCATCGGGAGTTATGGCTCTTCACTCTCATTGGCTGGTGGAGAAATATCTGAAAAAGCGAAAACGCCAACTATTGCAACTTCCTCAACAAGTCCGCTTGTTACACAAGGCAAGAAATATTACTTTCGCGCTTGCTTCGTTGATTCTTACCAAGGTATAGGAGTTGCAACTTACGCAATTCAAACTTTACATGCAAAAAAAGCTGCTATACTCAAAGATATATCAAATGATTACGCCATTGGTCTTGCCAGTTATTTTGCGCGCTCTTTTAAAAAACTAGGTGGTGAGATTATCTCAAATTTAAACTATAATTCTGGAGATCAGGACTTTTCAGCTGTTCTCACACAGATTATAGCACAAAATCCCGATATCTTATTTATTCCGTCCTATTTTTCTGAAGGTGCCATCATCATGAAACAAGCGCGTGAATTAGGTGCAAA
>NZ_JBHIRN010000292.1:0-526 GCF_042197205.1 Bartonella sp. AA2SXKL | reverse complement strand
ATCGCCGTCGCATCTGCCTTGGCACCCGTGCCCCCAATATCCCAAAAGGCACGCATCTGCATTAAAGGATCACGTGCAACACGCCCTATCCGTCCCTCCTGCTCGGCTGCTAACATTTCCTTTTGATAGTAAGCGCCTTGAATAGCGGTAAGATAAGCCCCCTCCCATATATGTTTATAGGTCTCTGGACGATTCTTCAGATCATCAAGCCGCGCTTCATTCAAGATCTTGGGAAATTTCGGATTGTCTGACCAGTTGATCTCTACACGCTTAATGGCTTCATTGTTTGAAAAGCGAAACCGCCTTTCAACCGGTGCATTATCTCGTAAGGGGTTCCACGTTACCCATAACTCTGCTCTCCACCCCTCACCTTCTTCACGTAAAGTCGGTATAAGCGTTTGCCAAGCTGTCTCTGTCACAGGCTCTGCCTCATCAACCCAACAGAGCAAAATGCGCCCCTTGGATTTGATACTGGCTATATTACGATCTAGTCCCGAAAACTGAAAAGCAATACGACCATCAATCG
>NZ_JBHIRN010000291.1:0-527 GCF_042197205.1 Bartonella sp. AA2SXKL | reverse complement strand
TTTTTCCAGAAACATCACCATGTATCAAAACACGATCAGTCTTTTGCTTTTCATGGTCTCCCCCCTCATTCAGATATGTGTTCAAATAAATATGAGCACCATCCTGCGCCTTATAAACAATACCCGTCCCCTTTCCAATGCGAAGTGTTTGATAATTATAATCCTTATCAGTTTTCAATTTGTGAAACTTAATAGAACTATCGTTCATAAGGAGCAGAAAAGAAATAGATGAATCATTCGTACCAGCAGATTCACGTGAATCCCTCTCTTGCTTTTGTTTCAAAATCCATGTCGAACCAGCACCCAAATAGAGCTCAGCAGTAGAACGATCATCAACATGAGCACCCCCTTCAAGGGTAGAGGCACTGGCTAAAACTTTCACCAAGGCCCCCCTCTCAGCTCTTAATAATGAACGCCCTGAAAGGGTACTTTGCATTAAATTAACAACACCATAAGTACTATCGGTACTATAAAGAGCCACACTGTCTGGAGCAGAAAACATTGTCTGCCTCAAATTAATAGCCTCC
>NZ_JBHIRN010000290.1:0-528 GCF_042197205.1 Bartonella sp. AA2SXKL | reverse complement strand
GTTTCAGCCATTTTACACCATTAAATATGTTACAATGTAATTACAATATAACACATTTTAGTGCATGTACAATAGTAGTAGTTAGAAACAAAAGCTATGAATATCTTACCATTTTAAATTCTTAATTATATACTTTAATAAATAATATTATCTTATTGAAAATAAAAAATAAATATTATAAAATATCTATTATAGATAGCGCAAATATAAGGTAAGTGAAAACATGCTCAATAAAGTGATGTTAATTGGCTATTTAGGAGATGATCCTGAGAGCAAAACGATAACTTCTGGTGCTGAGGTGGTCAATTTTCGTATGGCAACCTCTGAAAGCTATATGAATAAAAATACGTACCAAAAAGTAGAAAAAACAGAATGGCATTCCGTAGTGGTTTTTAATCCGCATTTTGCAAAAATAGCACTTCAGTATCTAAACAAAGGTTCAAAGGTTTACATAGAAGGCAAATTACAAACCCGTAAATGGCAAGATAAAAATGGGCATGACCGTTACACAACAGAAATTGTCCTGCC
>NZ_JBHIRN010000289.1:0-528 GCF_042197205.1 Bartonella sp. AA2SXKL | reverse complement strand
TTATTAAAGAATGCAATAAACAAAAGCGTGAGGCAATGCGTAATCTGCATTATTTAAAAGATATTACTCTAAATACTTTTGAAAATCGTAAAGCCGAATTAAAAGAAGATGGCAAGGCTCGGGATTAGTTTTCGCCTTTACAACTTCATATTCTCCCTAAATTAGGGTGTATACCCGTTTTTCAGAGATTACCCAAAAGAGATACACAATACCCTTGCTCCTATTTAACATACAAAAGCTGCAACAAAAGAGAAAGCCCTTATCCATTTCAATCTTTGTCTCAAACATGCGGCTTTTATATATTAATTGATAGGCAACAACAAAAGCACACGCTTTATTAGGGATAACAATGTCATAAAACCACTAATAAACCAGCAATGAATTAGAAAGATATTCTGGCTTTTAAAGAGACACATCTCAGGACTCCCATACCTCTTTCACGACGGTGCCCGTGAAGGGTATAATGGTAAAGCCATTATGTACACTTTTTTCCATTTATGAAGGTGCAAGTTGGCACTATCATTTTAT
>NZ_JBHIRN010000288.1:0-533 GCF_042197205.1 Bartonella sp. AA2SXKL | reverse complement strand
TTATTTGTCGCGCAACCAGTCAGAGAGAGCAGTACGCACATCAGCATCACTTTTTTGATTAACTTCACTTTCCACCTCCAGACGTGTTGTGGCTGCTTTTAAAGCTTTTTCTGTTTGCTTTTGTTGCTCTGCTTTTTTCCCAAGATTAAAAGCTCTTGCTAAAATCATAAAAAAAGCAGCTAAAGCCGCGCCTATTAACAGCAGATTTCTTTTCATCCATAAGATCATAGGCGGTGTTCCTGAAAACGTTTGGCAACAAAGAAAATACCAACACATGCGGCTAAAACCATAATGGTTGCCAAAGCCCATTGGATTGGTCCATTTCCTGCTAACAAACCACCAAGCCCAGAAAAAGAACCAATAATCGGTGCAAGGGCTTCGGCTTTGAAAACCCCCGTTGGTGCTTGCGTTTCTACTGTTTGATAATTGGAGGAAACATAAGCCCCTTTTGCCCATAAGCCTGTTTCTGCCGCACGCCGGTGTGCTAAACCTTCAAGACGCTTTCCGCCTGCTTTGGTCCATTTCTGTAGCTC
>NZ_JBHIRN010000287.1:0-534 GCF_042197205.1 Bartonella sp. AA2SXKL | reverse complement strand
TGGGAATATACGCGGCATTCTGTAAACACCGTCGTTGAGATCCCGATTATAATAAAGCCACTGCTTAGTAAAAGGACGATAAAGGCTTTGAGTAAGGCAATCACCTTCAAAGTTAAAAGTCTTGCCTTTGTCCAAGTCTCGTTTGAGATTATGACTCCAACTAATTTTGCTTTCATCCAAATTGACAAAATTATTTACAGCATTTTTATGTATCTTACGGTTAGCATGTACATAAGTATCATTAAAACGTTTTACTTCACTATTATAGAAGTTAATCATATTATGCATATTTTTTGTTAAAGCTTTACGGCTTGAATTGTACGCCCAAGCGTCACGACTGGTTACAATTCCAAGAGAAAAACTTTCAAAAAGCTTTTTACCATGCCCTTTTTTGTCACCTTTATCACCTATAGCTAAAAAGGCGTTGAAATTGTCATCACGTTGATTAATCCAATCACCATGCTTATCTGGTGTAATTATTTGCCAACCTTTTTTGCTCCGTGTAATGCCATCAATACTCCTAAATTTTTCAAT
>NZ_JBHIRN010000286.1:0-536 GCF_042197205.1 Bartonella sp. AA2SXKL | reverse complement strand
ACCATATCAACGAATTTTCCTTTTGCGCTGGTCGTGCAAGCCCAAGAAGCCAAGAAGCATAGACAGCAGGAAGAAAGAATAATAACATAAAGCCAAAAGCAATGTAAATATTTGTAACTATGATGAGAACAACAGTGGCGCTTATTAAGGCAACAAGGCTAGCTAATGTTCCCTGACTGAACGCAACAATAAAAATTGGCAGTGAAAGAAAACAACCAAGAAGAAAAGAAAAGTAGGGCGCGATATTTATAACACTGATGATTGCCATTCCTATAACAACAGCAAATAACCCAGCTAAAATACCAGTCATTATTTCATAAGTACGAAAATTTTTCATTTATTGCTGTCCTGCTTTCAGCAGTTAGGAGCATTGTCATACCCCAACTTTGATATTTTATATCTTCCTATAGTAAAATGAACTATTTCCAAATCATATAAGAAAAGCGGCTGAGGAGTTCCCCAGCTGCAGAGACGCATTTTTTATTTTATAACGTATGGAAGCAAGCCAAGAAAACGCGCGCGTTTGATGGCATTAG
>NZ_JBHIRN010000285.1:0-542 GCF_042197205.1 Bartonella sp. AA2SXKL | reverse complement strand
GCCAAATTTAAAAGAGAAAATAATCTCACTTATCAACCAGAGCAAATTATTGTTGGCACCGGCGGTAAACAAATCCTTTTTAATGCATTGATGGCAACTTTGAATAAAGGCGATGAAGTCATCATTCCATCACCTTATTGGGTCAGTTATCCAGAAATGGTTACCCTAAACGGAGGTATACCTGTCTTTTTAGAAACTAAAGCCGAATTTTCTTATAAACTTCAACCACAAGAGTTAGAAGCTGCCATTACCCACAAAACTAAGTGGTTTATTTTTAACTCTCCTTCAAATCCATCAGGCGCCGCTTATACACACGAAGAGTTAAAAAAACTAACAGATGTTTTAATAAAATATCCTCATGTTTATATTCTCACCGATGATATATATGAGCATCTCACATATGAAGGTTTTACCTTTGTCACCCCAGCTCAAGTAGAACCGAATCTTTACGACCGTACACTCACAATGAACGGTGTTTCTAAAGCTTATGCCATGACAGGTTGGCGGATTGGTTATGCGGGCGGTCCGCAAGGATTAATTAA
>NZ_JBHIRN010000284.1:0-543 GCF_042197205.1 Bartonella sp. AA2SXKL | reverse complement strand
ATCCGTAGCGATCTTCATAACATTATAAAGATCAGCCTTTCCCATTTGGCTCTTATGAGATTGTGGATCAAAAAGAGGGAGTTTCATTCCAGCAAAATCAGCCAAGCGCACTACACTTTCTGAAAAGTGCAACCCATCAAGCTCACAAAGAAAAGTAAAAATGTCACCACTTACACCACAGCCAAAACAATAATAACGGCCTTTATGATCATCACAATGAAAGCTTGGTGTTTTCTCACCATGAAATGGACAACAACTCCAAAAATCCCCCCGCGAAGGTTTACTTTTTTGAGGATCAAATGTTACCCTCTGGCCAATAACTGTTGAAATTGGCAATCTGGTACGCAGTTCATCAAGCAAATCAGGCGAAAAACGCATTATCTCTCACAGAGTTTTAAAATTCCTTTTTGCATATTTAACGAGTTTAGAGCATAATTCCAAGACTTCCTCTTAAGAGGTCGAAAATTTTTAAAGACCAAACAGCACATAATTTTAGAAAAAGAGAGTGAAAAAGTGATAAAATTTCTTGTTCAATATCCATGG
>NZ_JBHIRN010000283.1:0-547 GCF_042197205.1 Bartonella sp. AA2SXKL | reverse complement strand
ATCTTTTTGGGCTTTGGAAAAGTCCGAAGGGAGGGCCTTTTCGTATTTGGCATGCACGACGCAATATTGAAATGCTTTGTGGAGTCTTTTTACGTGATGTTTTGCGGATGAGGCTAAAGCTCATCTTTACATCAGCTTTTCGACGTCATCATAAGCCTTTTACCAAATGGTTGTTGCGCCGTATGGATAAGGTTATTGCTACCAGTATACGTACGGGAACCTATTTAGAAGTGCCGCATCAGGTTATTATGCATGGGGTGGATGTTAGGCGTTTTTCACCACCCAAAACTTTTGCAGATTGCTTTTCTTCATCTGGGTTTCCTGGAAAATATGCTGTGGGATGTTTTGGACGTGTACGCTATTCAAAGGGCACTGATTTGTTTGTGGATGCAATGATAACATTATTACCACACTATCCTGAGTAGACAGCACTTATTGCTGGTCGTACGACAGAACAACATTATCATTTTGAAAAAAATTGCGTCAGAAGATTATTGAAGCCGGTTTGGATGACCGTATTATTTTTCTTGGTGAGGTGCTGAATATA
>NZ_JBHIRN010000282.1:0-548 GCF_042197205.1 Bartonella sp. AA2SXKL | reverse complement strand
AAGAACAATCGAAATAATCCAAAAGCGTATCACGACTTGACTTTCAGTCCAGCCTTTTTTCTCAAAATGATGGTGTATCGGTGCCATAAGGAACGCACGCTTTTTTGTTAATTTGAAATAACCAACCTGGATAACAACCGAGAATCCTTCAAGAGCAAAAAGCCCTCCAATAAGAGCCAAAACAATTTCATGCTTGGTTGCTACAGCAACACTACCCAATAGCCCTCCAAGCGCCAACGAACCAGTATCCCCCATAAAAATAGCCGCCGGCGGTGCATTAAACCATAAAAAACCAAGCCCTGCACCAACAACAGCTCCTAATAAAACAGCTAATTCACCCGTCCCCGATACATAATGGATTTGGAGATAATCAGCAAAATTGATATTACCAGAAAGGTAAGCAATTAGAGCAAAAGACAAAGCAGCAACCATCACAGGAACAATAGCCAACCCATCAAGACCATCAGTCAAATTAACCGCATTCCCAGTAGCGACAATAACAAAAGCAGAGAAAGGAATAAAAAACCAGCTCAAATTGATAAAGTAAT
>NZ_JBHIRN010000281.1:316-551 GCF_042197205.1 Bartonella sp. AA2SXKL | reverse complement strand
ATAACATTTATTTTTAAATTATAAAGTGTGCCTTTGTTCATGCAACATAAATATACATTACCATTCATTATACTTATTGTTTTTTTATCGACAGGAGGTCTGATTTCTACAGATATTTTTCTGCCAGCACTTGGAGAAATGCGCCAATACTATCAAGTTACTGAATCTCAGATTCAAAGTGCGGTGGCAGTTTTTCTATTTGCATTGGCTATCGGACAGCTAATCTATGGGCCAC
>NZ_JBHIRN010000281.1:0-239 GCF_042197205.1 Bartonella sp. AA2SXKL | reverse complement strand
ATTTACCACGTTAAGTGTGATTTATACAGTTCATATTCAAGCTTTTCTTGCATTACGTTTCTTACAAGGTCTTGGAGCTTGTGCGGGAATTGTTTTAAGTCGTGCTATTATCAATGATTTGTTAGATAAAAAAGCAGCAGGAAAACTTTATTTGATTGTTTTTCCCTTTATTGGAATGTCACCAGCGTTTGCTCCTTTAGTTGGAGGCATGCTGTTACAAGCTTTCAGTTGGTATGCTA
>NZ_JBHIRN010000280.1:0-552 GCF_042197205.1 Bartonella sp. AA2SXKL | reverse complement strand
AATATTTCGGGTGGCATAATAGCCAGAGTTATCAAACCCGCAATAGAAAAATTACGCATTGTTACAGCAGAACGATTAAACAGTACGGCAATCAACATAACCGCAATCATCACAAAACTTCTCTGTGCTGATACAGCTATACCAGAGAGTAGCAAATAAAAAGCTGTGATCATTAATGCTATAATGGCAGCGAATTTTTTAGCGGAATAATAGGATGAGAAAACTGGAAAAAGTGCTAAAAAACTACGGATGATCATAAAAACTATGCCACTTAACAGAGTCATATGCAAACCTGATATTGATAAAATGTGCGCTAATCCAGCTGTACGCAATGCTTCGTTTATATCCTTTGAAATACCTCCCCGCTGTCCCGTTATAAGTGCAGCCGCAACGCTACCCTTTTCCCCATCAATTGTCATACGGATTCTTTGTGTCATGTTCGTCCGTAAATTTTCAATTTTCTGTAAGACTATAGCTAATATGCTATCGGGCTGCGAAACTGATATTTTGATTGGTTTTCCAAGATAGATCCCCTGCGCACCAATTCCTTTA
>NZ_JBHIRN010000279.1:0-553 GCF_042197205.1 Bartonella sp. AA2SXKL | reverse complement strand
AATTGACAGTTTTAAGCTTGAAGGTAGGTGCAACCCATTCTCCCTTTTCATTATAACCTGCTCCTCCACCAAAATACTCAGCAAATGTCTGATTCATTGAATAAAGTTGGTTGCCAGTGATCGCTTCTGTTGAACCTTTAGAAATTTCTCCATCTAAAAGAAACTTCAATTTGCTATTGTTTCTGTCCTTACCTTCCCCATGAAGAGCTACAAAGGCGTTATCACCCTTGCTCCACGATAAAGAATCTTGCGCAACACCTGCAGAAACTTCCTTAATTCGTGCATTCACATTCTTGATATTATCATCAAGTCCTTCAAAAGCTGAACCAACATTGGTAAAAGGCTTGGCTGTTATCTTACCATCTTTATCAATCTCCGATAAACTATAGGTCGGCCCTGTAAACACACCATTATTAAAAGCTGCATTACCCCCTAAATAAGTAACAACCTTATTATTCGTTTCAAAAAGCTGACCACCCGTAACAGCATCTGTTGATTTAGCGCTAATCTCACCATTTGCAAGGAACGTAATTCTACTGTTTTCTTGTGTCCT
>NZ_JBHIRN010000278.1:0-554 GCF_042197205.1 Bartonella sp. AA2SXKL | reverse complement strand
TCTCATTGGAGATGCAGCTGGATGATGGGGCGTTTGTCCCTTTAAAACTCGACGAAACAGAACAACTTGCTGAACCACTTTGGACAGAGCGCAAATTTAACAGTGGTGATAAAGGCGCCAAACAAGCACGCTTGAAATTGACCCTTACCGGTGGACCATCCGCGCGTTCCATGGTGAGAGATTTTGGCGCTGGCATATTATGAGGGGAGACCAGACATGACAAAAACCAAGAAACTCGACATGGAATTGCCTAAAGAAGGGCGTTTTATCAGTTCTGAATTCCCTATTTTGCGTGAAAACTTGACCAAGATTGATCAGGCAATAGCGCAAGTTGAGAAAAAAATAGACGAAAAGGCACCTTTACAACACACGCATACCATAAGCGAAATCACAGATCTAGAAAGCGCTCTCAATGGCAAAATGGCAGCGGATAAAACCTTCACTTTTGCTGATTTAAGCGATATCGAGGGGGCAAAAGATGCCGCCAACAATTATGTGCTCTACAAATCAAGCAACAATAATTTTACTTTTGGTAGTGCTGTCTCACTGTTAGG
>NZ_JBHIRN010000277.1:0-554 GCF_042197205.1 Bartonella sp. AA2SXKL | reverse complement strand
AGAGAAGAACCTTGATGCTCAAAACTCTCTTCATTTTCTGTCTTTCCCTCACTCCCGTATATCGACACAAAGCCCTTACCTGATCCCACACCAAAACCTGTTTCATGGGTCTCTGAATGGCTTTTATGGTGATCTGTCATGCCATCAATCGTCACATTTTCTCCGCTCACATTGATATCTTGACCGGAAAGAAGATGAGAAGCAGAAATCTTGGCTTCTCCTTGTGCGTCTAACACGATGTTGCCCGTTGCCCCAAGGATAGAGGAGACCGTTGTGGTATGCGATTGAGATGTATCGGACGATTTCTCATGCAAAAAGCCACTTGATGACGATTGTGCTTGCTGATCCAACTGTTCTTGGGCGCCTTTGATAGTAATCTTTCCCCCAGAGTGAATGGTAATATCCGCTTTTTTCTGATCTCCTGGTGCTTTCTCTCCTGACGTTTCCTCTGCCTTACCGGCTACGAGCGTCGAGGCGACAACTTCCGTGTTGTTTCCGGAATCAATGGCAATGCCTTCACCCCCTGTTATGCTTGACCCCACAACTTGGCGCAC
>NZ_JBHIRN010000276.1:315-556 GCF_042197205.1 Bartonella sp. AA2SXKL | reverse complement strand
AAGTTTTCCGGCACATCAATTGTGAGACGTTTCATACCTCCATCTCTGCACCCTTTATGGTTTCCTACCCATGCATCAGCTGTTAAAGGAATTGATTTATTGGTTGGTTTCGTACCAATCTTAATTTTTTTGTTCATTGTGCTAACTCCTTGATTTCTGCTGCAACAGCTTCAATCTCTGCTGCTGCTAGCCCTTGCTTATCGACTTCATAAACGGTCTTCCCCTGTGTTGCAGCTTCTGC
>NZ_JBHIRN010000276.1:0-229 GCF_042197205.1 Bartonella sp. AA2SXKL | reverse complement strand
GACTATTTTACGATTAATAACAAAAGCAGATTTCAGATTTTCTTTATAAACACGTGCTTCGTCAATAAGCTTTACAATCCCATCAGCCGCCCAAATATCATATGGGCTAGGTTGCACTGGAATAAGCACGAAGTCCGAAGCCATAAGAGCACTGCGTGCAAGATCAGTTACACGTGGAGGACCGTCGATAATGATATGATCATAGTTATGACCAATCTGTGTAATTTCT
>NZ_JBHIRN010000275.1:0-560 GCF_042197205.1 Bartonella sp. AA2SXKL | reverse complement strand
AACTCGCTCCTGAAAAACCAGCCTTCGTAAGCTTCTGCTGATAACTCAGATCACCGTGAAGAGTAAAGTTTGAAGACAACCGAGCATTAAAACCTAATCCAGTTTCTACAGAAGAACCAAAAGCACCCAACTGGAACGCGTCTTCAAAATGGACAGATTGTTTTTTTCCAAAACTATGCGCAAGATGCAGCTTGCCATACAAGGAAACAACACGTGGCTCATCGGTTGCAGAAAAGGTCTTTGTTAAACGTCCACCAACACGCATCGTCCATTGATCCAATTTCCCCAATTCAATCTCAAAATCGTCAATATCACGAGCCTTATCAAACTGAATATGCTGATAAATAGCCTGAACCTGCGGATCAAGAACAAAACCTTCCTCTCCTACCATAAAAGCTTTACCAGCAGTCACTGAAGCACTGAGAGGTTTTCCCTTTAATATTGCTGTCTTGCCACGTGCAAGAGTGACCACATCACCCTTAAACAAACCATAGGATAAAAAACCATCCAAATAAAAATCCGTATCACACTGCAAACCGCCATAGGCTGTCACTGACCAT
>NZ_JBHIRN010000274.1:0-561 GCF_042197205.1 Bartonella sp. AA2SXKL | reverse complement strand
GAATGATGGGAATCATCTCATAAAAAACGATGACAATAAGCCCTAAAACCCAAAAACTATTGATCCCTATAAGAATAAGGGTGACTGTTCTACTCGGAACAACAGGGGTCAATCCAATAAGAATAATAAACGAAACAGATGCTGTTAGCAAAGCCAACACAATAATTGTGACACCCAAAAAGATATACATCTTACTTAAACGATACAATTCATCATTAGAGGTGTTTTGATTTATATCTTGGAGCTTCGTCACTGATGTTGTATTCATGATTAGCTTACATTATCCTATCGCATAACTCTCATATAACCTCTTGCAACAAAAGTTGACAATACCAATGCCACATTTAAAATAAAGCAAATTTAGTAAATGAGGAAAGAACTTCTACATTTTGCAAAATATCTTTAAAATAAAGTGTATTCAGTGATAGTTTACAGAGGAGATGAGATGCGGTTAACAAAACAGACAAATTATGCGCTCCGAATGCTCATGTACTGTGCAAATAATCAAGAATCTTTAAGTCGTATTCCAGAAATTGCCAAAGCATATGCTGTTTCTGAGTT
>NZ_JBHIRN010000273.1:329-562 GCF_042197205.1 Bartonella sp. AA2SXKL | reverse complement strand
AGAAGGCAGCAGCTGCTTTTGGTAGGCAGGTTGCAATGCATATTGCTGCAACCAATCCGTTAGCGCTAACAGCGGAAGATGTTGATTCCAGTGCTATTGAGCGTGAGAAAGCAATTTTTTCAGAGCAAGCACGTCAATCTGGAAAGCCTGAAAATATTATTGAAAAAATGGTTGAGGGGCGCATGCGTAAGTTTTTTGAAGAAGTTGTTTTGCTTTCTCAGGCTTTTGTTATG
>NZ_JBHIRN010000273.1:0-251 GCF_042197205.1 Bartonella sp. AA2SXKL | reverse complement strand
TTCGTTTTGCGCTGGGAGAATGTGAGGAAAAAGAAGAATCTGCTTTTGCTGCAGAGGTTGCAGCTGCTGCAAAAGGGTAGCCATTTTAAAATGATTGATCAGAGATTTTAAATCATACCATTGATTATAAAATTACTGGTAATAAAGAGTATAATTATTATTAAGAGGGCGTCACGTAGCAAAGTGGTGCCCTTAGTGGTGTCAAAAGCAAAAAATAAATATGCTTTTGGGGAGATTATCAATGACATTAG
>NZ_JBHIRN010000272.1:327-562 GCF_042197205.1 Bartonella sp. AA2SXKL | reverse complement strand
AAAGAACGTGGTCTTCTTCTTGTAGGGATTGACGTGATAGGAGATTATATCACAGAGATCAATGTGACATCTCCTACTGGAATTCGTGAAATTAAGCGTTTTAGTGGCACCGATATTGCTCATCTTTTTTGGGATGTTATTGAGTTTAAGCGTTCGAATTAATTTTTTTAACAAGAGCTAAAAGGTAATTTTATCAGAAAAATTATGAATATTGTTTTTTTATATTTGTTATGCT
>NZ_JBHIRN010000272.1:0-250 GCF_042197205.1 Bartonella sp. AA2SXKL | reverse complement strand
TCCGGTGGAGTGGGAGTGATTTTTGCAGTTTTGTTTTCAGTGAATGTTGGAAATGCACGCGATCAAATTCAGATAACTGGTTCGTCTACCGTTTTACCGTATCAAAAAATTGTTGCTGAGATATTTGGAGAAATTTACCCTCATTTTAAGATTCCAGTTATCGAATCGGGTGGAACGGGGGGTGGTATTAAGGAATTTTGCCGTGGCATTGGGGAGAATGCAATTGATATTGTGAATGCTTCACGGGCAA
>NZ_JBHIRN010000271.1:325-564 GCF_042197205.1 Bartonella sp. AA2SXKL | reverse complement strand
CCATGCCTCTGGATTAATGGGTTCGCCCACGGACCCTAAAAGACGCAAGGATGTTCTTTTCGAGCGTTCAACAAATGAATTGCCCGCACCCATTAAGGCGCGAATAGCTGTTGGTGCGGTGTAGAATATATTGACTTGATGTTTATCGACAATTTCCCAGAATCTGCCGTTGTCGGGAAAGGTTGGTGTGCCTTCAAACATTAAAGTAGTAGCAGCGTTGCAAAGAGGACCATAAACCA
>NZ_JBHIRN010000271.1:0-232 GCF_042197205.1 Bartonella sp. AA2SXKL | reverse complement strand
AAACAAGATAGCCCGCTGTTGTATGCAAAACACCTTTGGGTTTACCTGTTGAGCCTGAGGTATAAAGAATAAAAAGTGGATCTTCAGCATTCATCTTTTCTGCTGGACAGTCCGTTTTGGTATGAGATACTTCTTCATGATACCAAAAATCACGTCCCTCTACCCAATGGATTGGTCCACAGGTTCGCCGTATGACCATGACTTGATCCACATGCACATTCTGGCGAGCGGC
>NZ_JBHIRN010000270.1:0-565 GCF_042197205.1 Bartonella sp. AA2SXKL | reverse complement strand
ACTAGTGGAACAACATCAGAAGGAGGGGATTGTAGTTTTCCATCAGCGGTTAATGTTTTCCAAGGATTTTGTACTGTTGTTGTTTTTCTTTGTGTTGAGTTTTTATTTTCATAGGCACTCAATGTGACGAGTTTTTGCAACATTTGTGCAAAAAAACCAGAAAGAGGAAGATTTGACCATGTGGGATCAGGTGCAATATGAATAAAAATAACTGTGCCTTTACCACGACTAGCCGCTGTAATAAGGGGCGTTCCATCAGCAAGACTAAGCCACGTTTTTTCAAAAAGATCTGAGCTCGGTTCTGCTAGAATTTGTCGTGAGACAGTGACATCTTTTGGAAACGGAAGATCAAAGAAAAAGCTATTTTTGGTAAAAGGTGCAAGTTTTTGCGGCTTAGCCCAAGACATGATACTTCCAAGCAAACGTTTGCCAGGACGTAAGGGGACTGGCAAGAGGCTATCATGGTGTTCTGTAGCACTTAAATTTTCTCCTGCAAAACGGATGAATGTTCCCCCTTTATTGATAAAATCAGAAAGCTTTTTTTCTGCTTCTTCTGACATGTTGA
>NZ_JBHIRN010000269.1:0-567 GCF_042197205.1 Bartonella sp. AA2SXKL | reverse complement strand
AGAGGGAAAGTTATAAACGCTATGCAGCCTGCTCTCCAATTAACCGTTTAAGCAATTCAAGTTCTTTGGCTAATGTCTGATCATCACAAACCAAATCTTCAATTTTACGGACAGCATGTAAAACTGTCGTATGATCACGTCCTCCAAAACGACGCCCAATTTCTGGCAACGAACGAGGCGTTAACATTTTTGCCAAATACATCGCAACTTGTCGCGGCTTTACGACTGTACGCGTCCGACGATTAGATAATAAATCTTGCTTAGAAACATTATAATGGCGAGCAACCGCGCGCTGAATTTCTTCAATTCGAATACGCTTAGATTCACCTGAACGTGTCAAATGACCCAAAAATTCATCAATCCTTTCCAAAGACAAATCAGATTCGAAAGACTGACGAAACAACAACTGATTAAAGGCTCCTTCAATATCACGCCCTGAACCCAAAATCGTTTTAGCAATATACTGCAAAACCTCATCTGAAATTACAATCATGTTGTCATCTTGTTGCGCCACCTTTAACCGTTGGCGCAACATTTCCAAACGCATTTCATAATCTGGTGCTTCAA
>NZ_JBHIRN010000268.1:329-571 GCF_042197205.1 Bartonella sp. AA2SXKL | reverse complement strand
AGTTGCCCATTTTTCTGAGGACCAAATGAGATGTAAATATCACCAGAGCGTTTATCAGGAAAGGCATGTTTTAAGGAGTTTGTCAACAACTCACCAAGAATAATGCCCAATGTCGTCGCATCTCTTGAAGACAATCGGCACTCTTTAAAGTTCGTGTGAATGGTGATATTTTCCCGCAATTCAAGAGGCATTGCCAATTCAACATCATGCACTACCGAACTGAGAAACTCTGCCAATAAAGT
>NZ_JBHIRN010000268.1:0-239 GCF_042197205.1 Bartonella sp. AA2SXKL | reverse complement strand
TTGTCACTGCGATTTAATTGGAGCCCTAGCAAAGAAGAGACCGTACCAAGAGAGTTGCCAATACGATGGCTCACATCTTGCAACAACATTTCAACACGTTGTCGTTCTTTCTCGGCGTGATTGCGTGCTCTTTCCAATTCTTGTGTGCGTTCTTTTACCCGAGCTTCAAGGGCTATATTTTCACTATGAAGCAGCAATTGATACGCTTTTAAAGTGCGTACATCACGGTGAAAACGATT
>NZ_JBHIRN010000267.1:0-571 GCF_042197205.1 Bartonella sp. AA2SXKL | reverse complement strand
TAATGGCTTTCCCTGAAAACATTGCATCACGCCTGCCTAACACATCTGCTGCAACAGCCAAATCATCTAGGAGTTGCAATGTTTTAAATGTTACGCCACATTTCGAAAAATCGAAAAGGAAATCATCAAGGTTTAAGGAAAAATTAGAAAAGCGTTGTTCATCCTCTATAAAATGCCGACGAATATCATAGACCCCGTCTTTTATGGCGTGCCTTCTTAAAGCTTGCAAAGCTGCTTCAAAAGCTTTTTCATTTCTAATTGACAAGCTATCTCCCATGGACTTATACCGCATGGTTATTGAAAACGCAATCTACGCACAAATAATAATAAAACAGAGAATTTTTCCTTTATTGCAACCAATTTTTATACCTCACGAAAACAATGAAGTGGTGTAAAAAGTGAAAATATAAAACCCGAAAACGACATTTTAAAAACGAAAATAAAAAAATTATCAAATATTCCCTACAAGATAAATCATTCAGCTTGGTTGAGTTCTCTTCTTAAGCGTAGTGCTTCTTCTGATTTTGATCTCACAAAACGGCCAAGAAAGAGATAAACAACCGGTGTGACA
>NZ_JBHIRN010000266.1:305-572 GCF_042197205.1 Bartonella sp. AA2SXKL | reverse complement strand
ATTGAAATTTTGTGAGTGGCTGAAGAATGATTTCACTCTCAATTTTAGTAAGTAATATTAAGAGGGTGAGCGATGTATAAACCCAAATTTGAATATCGCTACGTTATACGTCTTTAGAAACTACCTAACGTTGTTTCGATGTTTCTAACAATAAACTCGATAAGATTTTCTGCTTCATTTAAGTAAAATATCATATGTCATCTTCCTTATAGTTTGTCATAATCAGTGGAGGTTTCAGGTAATATCACCGAGAGGAATCTTTTATGA
>NZ_JBHIRN010000266.1:0-243 GCF_042197205.1 Bartonella sp. AA2SXKL | reverse complement strand
GTTTTGTTCGAGATATTTTTGAAAAAAAATCAAAAATAGTGTTTATTCTTCGCAATAAGAATAAGAAAAAATAAAGTGATTTTTTCTTTTTCTTGAAAAAATAGAGTGAAGAGTTCTAAACGTTTCTCCTAAAGAAATAGTTTGAATAATGAATCATAGAGGAAATAAAAAATTCTGATTTTTTATGGCTTTATAGGTTTCATGTTTTTCTCAAATATAGATTTTTCATTTTTTAGATTATTA
>NZ_JBHIRN010000265.1:333-574 GCF_042197205.1 Bartonella sp. AA2SXKL | reverse complement strand
TTGGAAAAAGAAGAAGATAAAATCTTCACGCGAAAATGTGTTTCTCCTTTACCATCAAAAGCATGTTCATTATGGGGATGTCCCTCATGAAGATGACTCTCATTAATCACCTCAAGTTTCTGCGGATGAAAAGCATCCTGAAGCTTTCTCTTGATTATTGTTTCTGTAGACATTTTTCATTCCTTAACAAAATGAAAGGACAAGAATAAACCTTTTTCTAATTAAAATAAGTGTGAAAACA
>NZ_JBHIRN010000265.1:0-248 GCF_042197205.1 Bartonella sp. AA2SXKL | reverse complement strand
AAAAAACAAAAATCTGAGCCGGAAGCGCAACAGTGTCAGTGGGAAGGGTGTGAAAAAACAGGAACCCATAAGGCACCGGCAGGTCGAAATCACGAAGGTCAATATTTACATTTTTGTATTGACCACGTGCGTGCTTATAATAAAAATTTTAATTACTTTTCTGGTCTTAGCAATCAAGATATTGCAAAGTTCCAAAAGGATGCGCTCACAGGGCATCGCCCAACATGGCCGACAGATCTTAGCAATGG
>NZ_JBHIRN010000264.1:0-575 GCF_042197205.1 Bartonella sp. AA2SXKL | reverse complement strand
TAAAATCATATGGTATGTACGTATTGGTCACGGACCACGATTTCGGATTGAAGGAACCTATGGAACGCAAGAGTTTGTCGATAATTATACGCTTGCTCTTAAGCAAGCGCAAAATGGCACCTCCAAGAAAAGAAAACAAACCAGACTTGTAGAGGGCTCTTTCGATTGGTTGTTGCATCAATATTTACAAAGCATGCAATGGCATAATCAATCAGAATCTACTAAAAAAGTGAAGTATAGAATTTTAAATAATGTATCCAAACATATAGGTAATCACGCTTATAAAAGCATAGAAAAGCGCCATATTCTTGATGCTGTAGACAGAAGGCGCGCTACTCCCGCAGCAGCAAAACATTTTTTAACTTCTTTAAACGGTCTCTTTAATTGGGCGGTTGATAATGCTCTTTTAAACAGAAATCCTGCTTTTAATATAAAAGCGCCAAAATCTCTTAACAGCGAAGGATTAGCGCCATGGCTAGAAGAGGATATCGATAAATATTATAAACAATGGGCTATTGGTACCCATGAACGCGTATGGGTTGATGTGCTTCTTTATACGGGCTTGCGCCGTGGAG
>NZ_JBHIRN010000263.1:0-576 GCF_042197205.1 Bartonella sp. AA2SXKL | reverse complement strand
ATTCCGCATGATCGGAACTATTCTTGAAGCAGATCCATTTTTGGGGCGAATTATTACAGGACGCATTCATTCGGGTTCTATAAAGCCCAATCAAAATGTCAAGGTTCTTAGGCAAGATGGAAAAGTTTTAGAGACTGGGCGTATTTCAAAAATTTTGGCATTTCGTGGGCTGGAACGACAACCCATTGAAGAGAGTATTGCTGGTGATATTGTAGCAATTGCAGGTCTCCAAAAAGGCACCGTTGCTGATACTTTCTGTGATCCTGCAGTCAATGAACCTCTCACTGCTCAACCAATTGATCCTCCTACTGTAACTATGAGCTTTCTCGTCAATGATAGCCCTCTTGCCGGAACTGAAGGAGATAAAGTCACAAGCCGTGTTATCCGTGACCGTTTGTTAAAAGAAGCAGAGGGTAATGTAGCCCTTAAAATTGAAGAATCAACCGATAAAGATTCTTTCTATGTTTCGGGACGAGGAGAATTGCAACTCGCAGTCCTCATCGAAAATATGCGGCGTGAAGGATTTGAGCTTAGCGTTTCACGTCCACGCGTTGTTATGCAAAAAGATGAAAATGG
>NZ_JBHIRN010000262.1:329-576 GCF_042197205.1 Bartonella sp. AA2SXKL | reverse complement strand
ATAAGAAGAAACCGCTCTGTTTTTCTTGCTCTTTTTCCAAGAGAGATATTCTTCTATTGGCTAATAGCACATTCTGTTTAGCCATATCGGTCAATCCTGTATAGAAGAGGGCATTTGGCATAACAAAATAGCTTGCCATTTGTAGTGCAATGGCATGCACATGTAATCCAGGACTGGGGTTAGGACCAGGATTAGAGCCAGAGTTTGGATTAGAATTAAGAAATTCAGGTTGCAAACTGAAATTCCA
>NZ_JBHIRN010000262.1:0-247 GCF_042197205.1 Bartonella sp. AA2SXKL | reverse complement strand
GGCATGTAGCCATATACTTATCAGGTGATCCATTGATTGTGGTATAATCATTTACCAATTTGAAGGAGCCTTCTTCGGCTTTTCCAGAAACTTGAATCAGTAAAATGCCGCGTGTATTTAAAGGATCAGAGGTATTTACAACACTATTTTTATCTCTGAAATCGCTTTTGATATAAACTGTTGTGGAACCTTTTAAATCTCCATGGATGAGAAGACAATCAGTTTTTTGATTGGCTATTGGCTTATC
>NZ_JBHIRN010000261.1:331-578 GCF_042197205.1 Bartonella sp. AA2SXKL | reverse complement strand
AATTGTAATATCGATTATAACGTTCTTAACGGGTTGTTCAACATCGCGGTTTGAGAATAATGATAGAGGTGGTTCTTTAGAGTTTTTTTACCCTGTTCAGTCAATATCAGTTCCTCAAACAATGTCTGATTTATCGTCATCTCCTCAGACAACAAATACTTTATTGTATGAAAAAGGAGAATCTCAAAGTGATGGACAAATGGCTAATCTCGAATTGCCAGAAAAAGCCATTGAGTTGTTTCCTGCA
>NZ_JBHIRN010000261.1:0-252 GCF_042197205.1 Bartonella sp. AA2SXKL | reverse complement strand
GGACAAGGATATCGCGCTGGCCCTTTACATTGTCCAGGAATCTTTTCTCAAGTAAATTCTTGGACTGTTAAAGGAAAAAGATTATATTTCTATAATAATTCAGGACGTATTGTTGTTACCCTTTATTCTTCTAATGTTGATCGTTTTGAGGGATACACACTTGATGGTTATCCCGTTGTTTTAAGCCGTTAGATCATCTTTAGCCATTTATGAAAAAAAACAGATATATTAAGGAAGTCTTGAATTTCATTG
>NZ_JBHIRN010000260.1:336-578 GCF_042197205.1 Bartonella sp. AA2SXKL | reverse complement strand
TGTTATTGCCCCCTACGCTAGCCTTTTAGCAGCGCAGTATACACCTGCACAAGCCGTAAACAATTTAAAACGATTGCGTAACTTTGGAGCTTTAGGAACATACGGTTATTATGACTCTGTTGACTTTACTCCTTCACGCATAAAGACAGGAGAAAAATATGCCGTTGTGCGCAATTATTATGCACACCATCATGGTATGTCCATTCTTGCTATTAACAATGTGATTTTCCAAGGGCGGATGC
>NZ_JBHIRN010000260.1:0-265 GCF_042197205.1 Bartonella sp. AA2SXKL | reverse complement strand
AGAGCACCGCACCAAATTCCCATCATTCATACCAAAGTCGTTAACCCTGTACACAATAACTCTCGAGAATTTGATGACGCCCCTTTGCGCATGATCACTAACCCACTGCTCAAACCACGCGCAACTTTGCTTTTATCTCATGGTTTTTATTCCATAATGTTGACGGCCAATGGTTCCGGTTACAGCCGTTGGCACGATTATGCAATTACCCGCTTTATTCCTGATCCTACAGAAGATCAACAAGGCACTTTATTCTTCCTCCGTA
>NZ_JBHIRN010000259.1:335-580 GCF_042197205.1 Bartonella sp. AA2SXKL | reverse complement strand
ACCTTGCCTTATGTGGTACGTACAGATCAATCGGCGATTGATTTTTTAACCCGGCTTGCTGATCGGATGCAGGCGCGTTTTTTGATCAAAGACAATAAGTTTTTATTTTTAAGTGGGGACAATCTTCCCCTCCAGACCATTCATCAACAGGAATGTTCCCATTGGGAATTTAGTCTCGAGCCGCGTACCCAATACGGCATGATAGAAGCACGGTATTTTGATCGCACAAAAGGGCAACAACACGT
>NZ_JBHIRN010000259.1:0-251 GCF_042197205.1 Bartonella sp. AA2SXKL | reverse complement strand
GCAGCTGCCTCCGAATCAGACAGGCTTTGTCGAGCCATGGGCAGTGGTTCTTTAAGCCTTGAGGGGCGCCCTGAAATCATGGCGGGCCAACCGCTTTTGCTTCAAGGATTCCGCGGTGAAATCAATGGTCCATGGCATGCTGCAACCGTGACCCATCGCTATGAGAAGCAAAGTGGATACACCACAGAAATTACTTTTGAGGCCCCAAATAAGGGAAAAGAGGCATGAGAAACTTAAACGTGTTAGAAACA
>NZ_JBHIRN010000258.1:333-582 GCF_042197205.1 Bartonella sp. AA2SXKL | reverse complement strand
ATAATCCTCATATCAAAGGTGCTGAAATCACTTGGCGTGATAATCCTCAATTTCCAGAAAAACTTAATCGAGATCGCAAGGCAGATTTAGAACAACGACCTGAACACTATAACCATATTTGGGAAGGGGAATATCTCCAAACTGTTGAAGGTGCCTATTACCAAAAAGCGTTGCTGGAGGCTTCACGGGAAGGGCGTATTACTACTGTTCCCCGTGATCCCTTGATGCAGATCAGAATCTTTTGGGATA
>NZ_JBHIRN010000258.1:0-256 GCF_042197205.1 Bartonella sp. AA2SXKL | reverse complement strand
CGATTATTATGAAGCCCAAGGACAGCCGCTCTCTGAGCATGTGGGATGGGTGTTCCAAAGGGGATATGATAAGGCGTTGATGGTCTTGCCCCATGATGGCGCAACGAAAGATCGTGTCTATAATGTGAGTTTTGAAAGTGCTCTCCAACAAGCAGGGTTTCAAACTAAGGTTATTCCTAATCAGGGTGTGGGAGCTGTGAAAATGCGTATCGAAGCGGTACGGCGATTGTTTCCTGCTATATGGTTTAACCGCGAA
>NZ_JBHIRN010000257.1:0-583 GCF_042197205.1 Bartonella sp. AA2SXKL | reverse complement strand
GGTTCACATGATGCTGTTAATGGCTCACAGCTTTTTGAGACCAATGAGAATGTTGCCAGTGTGACAGGTGATCTGGAGAAAGTTGTTCAGCATAGCTCACAGTATTTTGGTGGTAATGCAGATGTGCTTAAAGGTGAGAAACCCACTTATACTGTTCAGGGTAAAAATTATTATGATGTTGGTTCTGCCTTTACTGGTGTTAGCAGTTCTCTGACGAATGTTGCAAATGACTTTAAAGCTGAGATTAACAAAGTTGTCAGTGATAGTCTTGTTAAGCAAGATGAAGCGACGAAGGTTATTCAGATTGGTTATGCAAAAGATGGTGATAAAATCACTCTTGCCAATAGCCAAGGGGCGTCTCGGACGCTTTCTGGTGTGAAGGCAGCAGAGAATGACAATGAAGCTGTCAACAAAGCACAGCTTGAGAAAAGTTTAGCTGATCTTTCTAAGAACATTGAGTCTGGGGACTTATCGGTTGTTCTTTATGATAAGAAAGAAGATGGCAGCCCTGATTATAGCAGTGTGCGTTTTGGGAAGGGTAAAGGTTCTGCTCCTGTTGCTCTGCATAATGTTGCTGATGGTC
>NZ_JBHIRN010000256.1:335-583 GCF_042197205.1 Bartonella sp. AA2SXKL | reverse complement strand
AACATTCCAGCCATTGAGCCCGCATCAGCTGATCACGTTATTGCGCGTTCTTTTTATATTATGCCAGATTTTCCTGGTCTTTATCGTGGTTCACCTTTATGGATTGAATCATCATCAATAAATAAAAAAAACAACAATCCTCTTGGCTTCGGTGATAACGTAAGTTCTCTTCTTATCACCGCGAATAACTTTGCGGGTGCTTGGGCACTAGACGAAAAAGGCATGTGGAAATACCCACTTATTCCTAA
>NZ_JBHIRN010000256.1:0-286 GCF_042197205.1 Bartonella sp. AA2SXKL | reverse complement strand
CTGACCAAGTTCACGTTCCTGCACTCTTAGAGCGCTTTAACAAAGAAAGAAGGCAATGATACCATTTTTCACTTTTCAGCCTTTTTTGCCTCTCTCTTGGATTTTCCTATTAGGGGGGATATCGGCCCTTTTTGTGGTTATTGGCCTCATGACAAAGCATCAAGGATCTGTCTTGCGTCTTATGACATTGATCTCATTGATCGTTGTTTTACTGAATCCAATGATGATAAAAGAGCAACGGGAACCACTTAAAAGCACCGTAGGCATTGTCATTGATCGCAGCAAA
>NZ_JBHIRN010000255.1:0-585 GCF_042197205.1 Bartonella sp. AA2SXKL | reverse complement strand
TAACGTAGGTTGGATACTGCTAGACCAACGGCGGCTGCTTGCCTTGCCTCTTTCCGTACGCTCTTAATATCATAACTAAACGTTTCAAATTTTATATCGGTTTAGGATTTCGACTCGTTAACACCATTACTCATCGCATTATCCTTGGATTCAGAAAAATATTTATCTACATATTTTTTCGTATCATCAAAAACTTTCTTAATCCGCTGCGTACTGTCATGTAACAACCAACTAGCCCCCTCCACGACTTCTGTCAAATTTGCGTAAAACACACCACTCTTCAGACATTTTCTCTTTTTTTATTTTCAACATTAATGCTGGCATTGTTATTTATGGGAGTCGTTCTTTTAATCGTGTAACTCTTTTCGCCCCTGTCTTGTATAGACAGGAGCGTTTTTGAAAATAATCGTAGTGAATTTTATTAATTTAGAGTTAAGCTTAATCCTACACCTACACCCCAGCGCCCTCCGGCACTTGTCACAGATAGACTAGAGCGAATATTTCCATCTTCAGACATATAACCAGCTCCAATAGCAAGTGCAGATTGACTGCGCCATACACCCGTACCAAGTGAAAAACTTAATT
>NZ_JBHIRN010000254.1:0-587 GCF_042197205.1 Bartonella sp. AA2SXKL | reverse complement strand
ATCAAAGCAACACCACTCCAACAAGCCGCTCGTTTTAGTGCAACACGCAAAAATTAAAACCCCACCATAGAAAAACATAAGGAGAAAGGCACGCAAAAAGCTTTTTCTGTTGCAACCTTTATTGAACTCTATTGCAACCTGTATCGCATACAAAACGAAAGAACCGCAGGAGCCTCTCGTATCGCAACTCTTCAACACATGAAAACAGCGCTTTTATAAGCTTTGCTTGTCAAGCAGGAGCGATCATCGGCAATGCATCCTAAGAATTGCCTGAAAAACTTGCTGCTTTTGGAACATATCTTGGCTTAGCCTTTCAATTAACAGATGATCTTCTTGATGTCACTGCCAGCACTAAAGTTTTAGGCAAAACCGCAAGAAAAGATGAAACAGCGCACAAAGCCACTTTTATTCGTCTTTATGGTATTGAAGAAACACAAAAAAAACGAGACGAACTCATCGCTCAAGCAGAAGCACTTTTAACATCTTTTGGCATCAAAACAAAACCGCTTCAGCAAGCCGCTCGTTTTACTGCAACACGCAAAAATTAAACTTTATTTTGCACGACCATTTTTACTGAATAAAAGTAC
>NZ_JBHIRN010000253.1:313-587 GCF_042197205.1 Bartonella sp. AA2SXKL | reverse complement strand
TCAAGGTCTTTTGCACCTCACTTTCCAAGCAAAAGAACAATGAAAGCAGAAACCAGCACTCTTAAAAAAGAAGTCTTTTTATCCAATCACAAAGAGAGAATGTCTAAAGTGTCTACATTTATTGTAAAGACCTTCGATAAGATAACGTGCATCGTAAAATGTTCATCATAATTCTGTACTGTTTGTCTGTTTGGACTGAAAGAAAGGTAAGAATACAGTTTTTCTTCCTCATCCTTTCTATTATTTATGTATCTACATATCACCTCTCTGAGTA
>NZ_JBHIRN010000253.1:0-280 GCF_042197205.1 Bartonella sp. AA2SXKL | reverse complement strand
AAAAGCTGAAGTTCTTGGGTAATATCAGTGTAATCTCTAGAGTGAGAAGAAAACATAAAGTTTGGCTTAAAACATCATAATACTACAGCCAACAACACAATTTATAGCCAGCCATAAGAGTGATCAAAGACAACAGAGATATCGCCCCTCATGAGTTTCATCATCATACCCCATAGTCTTTAAAAAGCCCTTTCAAAACTTGGTGCCATCTGCCTTTAACACTAAGATTACAGGGTTTATCGATAGAAATTATGCCACTTGCCATGAACGAACATATGAA
>NZ_JBHIRN010000252.1:0-588 GCF_042197205.1 Bartonella sp. AA2SXKL | reverse complement strand
AACAGCATGTTTTGATTATTCACCTCAGAAAATCCAGCAGAAAATACTGCATTGGGTATAACCAGATAGTTTGCTACCTGAGGCAAAAGTGCTCTGACCTTCTTATCACTATCTACATAGGCACTCTGCAACCGAAAATCCCAGAAATTTTGATCATTCTTACCAAAGAGGTTTTGGCTTGCATCGGATGTACCAGGTGCATAGGCAGTGAGCACATATTTATAAGGTGTTCCCCCCATTGTAAGATAGCCCTTCTCTAGTTTGAAAGAATTCTTATCAGCGTTCCCAGAAACCTGAATGAGTGAAATTCCATGTGCTGTTGAAGAGGTAGAAACCATCTCTTCTTTCCAAACAGCAGTGCTTTTGGTTCCTTTGTTACCACTTTCCAAGAAGTTGATATGAACGATTGTGCTGCCTGATACATCACCATTAATTATAACCCTATCAGTTTTCTGTTTATGCATTGGAGAATTGTTGCTCCACTCAGAGTTCAAATGGATCTCAGCGGCACCTGTTGCCTTATAAACTATCGGGTTATTAGGAGTTTGGTCTGCTTCCTGCGATTGAGACCCAACAAACAAGGTTTGA
>NZ_JBHIRN010000251.1:329-590 GCF_042197205.1 Bartonella sp. AA2SXKL | reverse complement strand
GGGTATGATCAAAACAAATCTGATTTACCGCCAAGGCGTGAATGTCAAGAAATATGGCATGAAAAGGTATTTCAAGCTATGCCACAAATAAAACTTGTCCTTGCTATTGGAAGTTATGCGCAAAAATGGCATATTGCAAAACTAAAACATAAAACTGTCTCAGCAACCGTTAGTGATTGGAAAAACATTCTTTCCATACGTCAACCTCGAGGCTATAATGTCATGCCTTTACCACATCCAACAGGGAGCAATCCTTCTTGG
>NZ_JBHIRN010000251.1:0-257 GCF_042197205.1 Bartonella sp. AA2SXKL | reverse complement strand
AAATATGGATCGTCTTGATCGAAAAATTTTATATCTTTTGCAAGAAAATGCGACACTCTCTGTCGCTGATATCGCTAAAAAAGTAGGACTTTCTACCACTCCTTGTTGGCGTAGAATTCAAAAACTTGAAGAAGATGGTGTTATTCAACGTCGTGTTGCTGTCCTCTCTCCAGAAAAAGTAAACGCACACGTCACTGTTTTTGTTTCTATTCGTACGAACACACACAGCCAAGAATGGCTTAAGCGCTTTTCAAAAA
>NZ_JBHIRN010000250.1:334-590 GCF_042197205.1 Bartonella sp. AA2SXKL | reverse complement strand
CGATTATAAAGCACATCATGACGAGTAATCTCTTTTGCCAACCACTCTAATTCACTTGCTGCTTCAAGAGCAGTCAGGTTTTGAATTTCGTCTTTGTGCATAAAACTTATTCCAAATTATGGGCCACGGACATAATAATCTCAATTCTTTATCACGCACAGAATCCAAATGAAGACATGCTCGCCAGTGATATAATTCATAAGCAACATTTTTACCATTTAATCAATCATCTCTATGCCAAAAGTTTTTGAGCAGC
>NZ_JBHIRN010000250.1:0-253 GCF_042197205.1 Bartonella sp. AA2SXKL | reverse complement strand
CTGTAACAAAGCGGCCTTTATCATCACTCTCCTCCTTTGAAATAAGAAAATGGCTGTGTGCTTTAGATGCTACCTGAGGCGCATGCGTAATAGCAAAAACCTGAATATTTTCTGATAAACGCCGCAACCTTTGCCCAATAGCAGCAGCAACAGCTCCACCAACGCCTGTATCAATTTCATCAAAGATTAGCGTAGGAGCTGATCCACGATCAGACAAAACAACCTTTAATGCCAATAAAAAACGAGACAGTTC
>NZ_JBHIRN010000249.1:0-593 GCF_042197205.1 Bartonella sp. AA2SXKL | reverse complement strand
TAGCAGCCTAGAGAAAAACTTGCAAAAACAGCAACTCCCATCAGAATCTCCCAAACAGCCTGAGCACTCATCAGAAAATCTACAACAAAAAACTGCTGAAGCCTTTAGGCAAGCAGATAATAATCCACCAGATGTGCAACCACCAAGAGCTGAATCACAAAAAACAATGGCTTTCACCAGATAAACCACTTTATTTTCTCTCTTCCTTTGGTGCAATCGAGGCAAAATCATTACACCAACATCTCTGTTGCTGTTACGGAAAAGATAAAACACCGCCGTCGTTTCATCCGTAAATTGCTAAAACTGCATCATAAAACTGCACAGCCCATTTAAGTGGGCCAAACATTCCCACGATGCCCTCTTTACATTTTAAAAACTTAACACGAGCAGAACGCGTTGAACATATGACTAAAATAATGATAAACTTTCATGATATACATCCATTCAAAGAAGAGAACAGACATCCAAAACAACTCTTTATTGAAATAACGCACCAAAACAGCAGACCAAAAGCGCAATTTTTTTTGTGATAAAAGCAAAATATTTGTCCGCTCAACAGCAACACACCATGGTGATTCAGAGCCCATAAAACA
>NZ_JBHIRN010000248.1:0-596 GCF_042197205.1 Bartonella sp. AA2SXKL | reverse complement strand
GCTTACTTTTTATATTATACATTTACAATAATAGTTTATTTTATCATATACAATCTCTACTAATGTATAATTTGATTGCCATTTTTGTCAGTAAACTTCCCTGCCATAATGACTATAAAATCAACAATTGTCCAAATTCCTGTGATCATCAACCCGACAAGTGTTAACGATAGAATAAGCATTAAAGCACCCGTCCAAACTTTACCAACCATAAAACGATGAACACCAAATATACCAGCAACCCAACAAACGAGTGCAAGCATTACTTTTAAATGTTCTGACTGTTTTTTTAATAATGGAAAAACAGAATTGACAACATCTCCCTCACATACAAAATCAACAGTATCACCTATCTTCGGTGGATTCTTCCCTGACCAATCCCAAGTCGCAAATTGATAACGCTTACCATCATCACCGGAAACGAGATAAGTCCCCTGATCCTGACTAATAATTATACCTCTCATCTTTTAACACCTATAAAATTATTACTTATAAGCCCTTGACAAAAAAGTTAAATTTGATAACCTGAATAACATTATATTCTCAAATCCTGCCCTTAACTCTCAACGTTGCAAATTACCCGCATAACATGCCTG
>NZ_JBHIRN010000247.1:284-599 GCF_042197205.1 Bartonella sp. AA2SXKL | reverse complement strand
GGAGGTATTATGAGTATAAAAAGTGAACTTATAGCAGCTAAAGTAGATGTAAATTTAAAAAATGCATTTATGGCTATAGCTGAAAGAAAACACCGTCCAGCATCTCAAATTTTACGTGATCTTATTCGTATTTACGTTGAAAATAATAAAATACCTAATAAGGAAACGCTTGAAACTTTTCATAAAACCGACAGAAATGAAGATGTTTTTTATGCTAAAAATATTGCTGATTTGATGAAGCAACTGGACATCTAATTATGCGTTCAGTGAGTTATTCAGGAAAGTTTAAAAGAGATGTAAAACGGGCAAAAAAAC
>NZ_JBHIRN010000247.1:0-265 GCF_042197205.1 Bartonella sp. AA2SXKL | reverse complement strand
AAAAAAACGTGGGAAAGATATGCGAAAGCTTACAGAAGTTATGCAACTTCTCATTCATAAGCAGCAATTGCCTGCTATTTTAAATGATCACGCATTACAAGGCAATTGGAAGCCTCGTCGAGATCTTCATATAGAGGCAGATTGGTTATTAATTTATATAGTTGATGAAGAGCGAGTCCATTTTGATAGGACAGGTACGCATTCAGATTTATTTAAGTAAGAAATTGATAGTGAATTCTCAAAAAAATTCTGATTCGCATTAGCA
>NZ_JBHIRN010000246.1:0-600 GCF_042197205.1 Bartonella sp. AA2SXKL | reverse complement strand
CATTTATGGAATTGTGGGCACCCTCAATATGGCTGATTTGGCTGTAAAAATACAATATATCACTTCTAGCGATATGACTTTATTCGAAATAGGGGCTGCACTTTTGGGAATTGCTTTCTTAATTAAAGCAGGGGTGTGGCCATTGAATTTTTGGTTGATGCCAACGTACAGCGCAGCAGTAGCGCCTGTTGGAGCTTCTTTTGCACTTTTAAGCAAAGTCGGTATTTATATTATTTTACGTTTAACATTGTTATGGTTTGGACCAGAAAGTGGACATTTTAGCCATTTTGGTCAAACGGTTTTGTTTTACGGTGGGCTTGCTACTATGGCTTTTGGTTTTATTGGGGTGTTGGCAAGTCAAGTCTTGGTGCGTTTGGCTGCTTATAGTGTTTTGGTCTCTTCTGGGACATTGTTGACAGCTATCGGGATCGGCAATACAGCACTGATCGCAGGTGCACTCTTTTATATTGTTTCTTCAACTTTGGCGCTTGGTGCTTTTTTTCTTGTTGTGGAGTTGGTTGAACGTTGTCAAGATGCAGCAGCCAATGTTTTGACGGTTACAATGGAAGTCTATGGTGACGATGAAGAGGAGGAAGAAGA
>NZ_JBHIRN010000245.1:0-600 GCF_042197205.1 Bartonella sp. AA2SXKL | reverse complement strand
TGCATCTCTTCAAGCTCATGAACCCCTTCAAGCCCTTCCTCACTCTGGTCAACGATTTTTCTAAGAGCGTCAAACGTTTCCTCTGCAGTTCCAACCTCTATGGTAAGCAAGGAAAGAATACCATCAATCTCTTTGTCCTTAAGCTCTGCGCCTTTTGTGAAATCACCACTTTCATCTAAACGCCCTTTTCCCAAAAGCAAACGTACACCTTCAAGACCAAATTTATCGAGTTTATCAATTGCTCTCAGAACGGTTAAGCGCCTTTGAGCCTGCTCTCTTCCCGTCAAGCCAACTTTCTCCAAAACAGCATCCAGAATTTTCCGGTTATTCAAACGAATGACATAATCATGATGCTGAAATCCTAATTTTTGCAAACTATCGGCTGCCATCATGCAAATTTCGGCATCTGCAGCAACTGTCGGCGTTCCCACAATATCAGCATCAAATTGCATAAATTGCCGAAAACGTCCCGGTCCAGGTTTTTCATTGCGAAAAACAAAGCCTAGACGATAACTCCGATAAGGCTTTGGCAAAGTTTCAAAATTTTCTGAAAAATAACGGGCAAGAGGTGCCGTAAGATCATAACGCAAAGACATCCAC
>NZ_JBHIRN010000244.1:0-602 GCF_042197205.1 Bartonella sp. AA2SXKL | reverse complement strand
AAGGTTCTTCACCTGTTGGACTTCATAATGTAGCCAATGGTAAGATTGGTGATGAGTCACATGATGCGATTAATGGTAGTCAGATTAACAAAATTGGTGAGGATGTAGCTAAGTTTTTAGGTGGAAATGCAAAGTTTAGTGATGGAGCCTTTACAGAACCAACCTATAAATTATCTAAGCTTTCTGAAGATGGTGCTGTAGAAGAAACTAGCTATGATAATGTTGGGAGTGCGTTTGCAGGTCTTGATACAAGTGTGAAGAATGTGAATACTCATCTAACGCAAGAGGTTAAGAAGTTTGAAGAGAAAATCACGAATATTACACAAGAAGTTCAAGGTGATGCCTTGTTGTGGGATAGGAGTAAAGAGGCCTTTGTAGCAACGCATGGAGAAAAAGATAGCAAAACCAATAGTAAGATTACGTCTCTTTTAGATGGAGCAGTCTCAGAAAGTTCCAGTGATGCTATTACAGGTGGTCAACTTTATTCACTGGGCAGTGAGGTTGCAAAGACTTTTGGTGGTGGCGCTGGATATGAAGGTGGCGAATGGACCGCTCCAAGTTTCAAGGTTAAGAGCGTCAATGAAGATGGCAGTGCTGTTGAA
>NZ_JBHIRN010000243.1:319-602 GCF_042197205.1 Bartonella sp. AA2SXKL | reverse complement strand
GTATGTGTTGAGGAATATTACCGTACAGCTTACCGAAAGACGAATCGCTGTTATTGGTGCGAATGGTTCTGGAAAAAGTACATTTGTTCGTCTCATCAATGGGCTACAATTACCCTCTCATGGTTTTGTGAGTGTTGATGGGCTTGATACCAAGAACGATGCAAAGGCAATAAAGCATAAAGTAGGATTTGTTTTCCAAAATCCTGATAATCAAATTGTTTTACCATTAGTGGAAGAGGATTTATCTTTTGGTCTCAAAAATCTAAAACTGAGTAAAGAGGAA
>NZ_JBHIRN010000243.1:0-267 GCF_042197205.1 Bartonella sp. AA2SXKL | reverse complement strand
CGCAGTGCATTTATTAAGTGGTGGACAAAAACAACTCGTTGCGATTTCCGGTGTAGTCGCAATGAAACCAGACTATATTATTTTTGATGAGCCAACAACATTACTTGATTTGCGAAACAAGCGTCTCATTACGCAAGTTATAGAAGAATTATCACAAACGGCAATTGTTGTATCACATGATTTGGAGTTTATCAGAAACTTTGATAGAGTATTAGTTTTTGATAAGGGGGAGATAGTTGTTGATGATATACCTTTGGTTGCTATCAA
>NZ_JBHIRN010000242.1:0-602 GCF_042197205.1 Bartonella sp. AA2SXKL | reverse complement strand
AACTATGGTCTTAACTAGAATGAATAATTATGAAACAATTAAATAATTCCCAATCAAAAAATAATAAGAGGATTGCAACAATTGCTGCAGCTGTGACTGTATTTTTTATGGCTCATCCTACACATGCTGCACTAGATCATGCCCAAAAAGCTTTAAAAGGTCTGCAGAGCGATCTTGTTAGTAATATTATCCCCGTTGCCGCTGCCGTTATACTTTTGTGCTTAGCAATCGGCTATGCTGGACGCTATATAGAGAAAGATACGTTTATACGGTGGGCAATCGGCGTTGTCATCGCTGGCTCAGCAACTCAACTTGCCAATATGTTGTTCACCGCCTCTCCGTGATATTACTTACGAATAATTTCAATTAAGAGTAGAATATGAAACAATTAATTAATCTTCGATCAAAAAACAACAAAAGGATTGTCGCAATTTCTACAGCTATAACTGTATTTTTTATGGATAGTCCTGTATATGCCCAAAAATTAGACAACGCTAAAAGTGCTTTGAGCAATCTGCAAACAGAACTTACAGGCAAAATTATCCCTGTTGCTGCTGCGGTTATACTTTTGTGCTTAGCAATTGGTTATGCTGGACGCTACA
>NZ_JBHIRN010000241.1:328-605 GCF_042197205.1 Bartonella sp. AA2SXKL | reverse complement strand
TGTAATTTTAGGTCTTTTTTTGATTTTTTACTCTCTAAATCCAATTTGAGAAATAATTAAAAACAATGAATTACCACATATCTTTCATGCCAGCTTTTCCTCCTTAGTACAAAACGCCTTTAAAACCATAATGGGATGGGATACGGAAAATCCTCATCAAAAGAGCGCCCTTCAAAGGAAACACTCCTGAAAAGCTTCATTCCCCGAAATGCTCTGCTAGAAAGAATTTTTTTCCCAAGATTCTCCTTGAAGAGGTTGTTCAAAAAGCACAAATTCC
>NZ_JBHIRN010000241.1:0-284 GCF_042197205.1 Bartonella sp. AA2SXKL | reverse complement strand
CTGAAGAGAGTCCTTTTGAAAAAGCCTTTCTAAAGCCCCTATACTCGAAGGAGTTTTCGTTCCAATTCTCCAACAGAGGTAACAAAAAAACATTTCATAAAAAAACTGTCTAAAGAAGCACTCTTTTTGGCTGCTTCACCTTCAAAGGTTAGTCCTCTTTGAAGGATCACCCCTTCGAGGGGCAGTGTTTCGTCAAAGGACAGAGAGCTTGAAGAAACTATACTGGAACAAAAATATACCCTTGATCCCCTGAAGGGAGTGATGGGGATGAAGGCAGCTTTTGG
>NZ_JBHIRN010000240.1:0-606 GCF_042197205.1 Bartonella sp. AA2SXKL | reverse complement strand
TTTTGTGGCAACCCCGCACGCATCGGAAAATTTGTTTGTGGTAGATAAAGAGTTTTCGAATAATCTACTGTTTCATTTTTCACAGTCATTGTGAAATATTCCTGTCTACTTTTACGATTTTATTTTTGCATAACTTCCCTGAACCCTGCAACTCTGGTTTTTTGATCTATAAGGAAAGCCGAGCCAATCATTCGTATTAGGCAGCGATCAAGAAGATATATCATCACATTTTAAGGGCTTTATCATGAAACTATCAAGAAAGGAAACCCTAAAATGATCCTCTTTAAAAATAAAGGCTCCACCTCTGGCAGAGCCTCTTCAAAATTTAATCTCAAAACAAATTAGAATTTGTAAGCGACACCAACACGGAAATCATTGGTTTTATAGTTAATTTCAAGTTTTTCCTTTGCAAATTTCTTTTTACCAAAGTCCGAATAACGATATTCAGCACGAAGCAAAATATTATCGGTCATTGCAAAGTCAACACCACCACCAAGAGTATAACCAATCATTGTCTTTTTTTCATCGGTTAAGTTCTTAGAAGCAACAACGCTCTCATCGTTTTTCTTAATTGATATCGATATAGTGTCGTGGAGCTGGGTATAA
>NZ_JBHIRN010000239.1:0-606 GCF_042197205.1 Bartonella sp. AA2SXKL | reverse complement strand
CGTTTAGAAGATGGTCGTTTGTGGAGTTCACAAGTTGAGGAGGAACTCAATAACTTCAATGAAGATCTAAATAATAATAAAGAACAGGAGGGGAAATATGTCAACTAAGTTAACTTGGGTTCGTTGTTTTCCTTCTGATTGGGTATCTGTTGCTAGTGGAATGACGTCGCATCAAATATCGACTTATATGATGTTGATATTGCTTAATGTATAAGAAGAGACAGCCAATTCTTGAGAATGCCTCTATATTAGCACGCATTTCTGGTTGTTCAGTAAAAGCTTTTAATAAAGCGCTAGATTTTTTATTGAGTGATGAGAAACTGATACGTTTAGAAGACGGTCGTTTATGGAGTTTACAGGTTGAAGAGGAACTCAACAACTCTAATGAGAATTTGAATAAGTTTTCAGAGAGAGCGCAGAAGGCAGCGAAGGCAAGATGGGATAAACATACAAATGATGCTTGTGATATTAAGCATGATGCTAACAGCATGCTTAAGGATGCTAAGCATGATGCTTGTGATGCTATAACAAACAATACAAACATATATAATAAAAAAACTAAAACTATCGTTTTAGCAAAAAAAGAAATTGGTTCTGAAAGTTTAG
>NZ_JBHIRN010000238.1:321-607 GCF_042197205.1 Bartonella sp. AA2SXKL | reverse complement strand
TCTGACTTTTTTGTGTTCACTTGAATGTATGCCTTATAAAATAAAACTCCGAAGCCTGCTTTACCATAAATGAATGTTTACTTACCTATGGGAGTAATTTTAAGTGTTCCCGCTAATTCCAGTAAAATAAGAAGAACATCTGTTTTGAATTTACTTTTCTCTTTTTTAAGCGGGAAGATATTATATTTGACGTCTTTCCAGCTAATACAGACCACATCACTACGACGCAAGCCTTTGTAAAAGAGGGCATCAATCCAGATACGTTCGTGGGTGCCATGTGACAAAT
>NZ_JBHIRN010000238.1:0-272 GCF_042197205.1 Bartonella sp. AA2SXKL | reverse complement strand
AGAGGGAGATTCTTAAAGTTGGGTCATCGTCTAAAAGACTGCATTCAATTGCTCATTAAAAAAGTCTATGCAGTGTTTCTTTAGCCATTGTTGGTTTTTTTTACGCCTTTTAACACTGACTATAAGATGAGTCTTTTTATTGTCCTATAAGGAATGTTTCCCATAGAGTTGGAAGCTTTTATTAGAAAGTTCATTTTGTGCTTTTATAGAGTTTTTGAGAAGCTATACCAATTGGTACTGTTAAACTAATTTTTAAGCAGTCATACAAATGA
>NZ_JBHIRN010000237.1:283-607 GCF_042197205.1 Bartonella sp. AA2SXKL | reverse complement strand
CACTTTTAATCATCATGCAACTTCTACTTTAAATCTGTCTTTTTGAGATAATAATCATGGAACATGTTCAACAAAAAAATCATCATTTCATCATATTTATGAACACATTAGGATTGTTAGGACTTTCTGCTGTCCTGTTGGTGGCTTTCTATTATCAACTGGTGAAGTTTGAATTGCCGTGCCCTCTTTGTCTTCTTCAGCGCGTAGGTTTGATGCTGGCAGGATGTGGCTTCCTTCTTAATATTCACCATAAGGTCAAAAATACCCATTATGGTATGGTTATTCTTGGTTGTATGGTAACCAGTATTGTTGCTGCACGTCAGG
>NZ_JBHIRN010000237.1:0-272 GCF_042197205.1 Bartonella sp. AA2SXKL | reverse complement strand
TGTTTTTACATATCACACCAGATGATCTTGGATATGGTTCAACGTTCTTTGGACTCCATTTTTATACTTGGGCATTCATTATTGCAGTGCTTTGTATTTTTGCCGTTGCCTTCCTTATGATTTTAAGTGAACTGTCTTACAAATTCAAAGTATTTGCTCCTTTCCCTTTACTCAGTAAAATGGCAAGTGGTCTCTTTGTCTTTTTAATTGCAGCAAATCTGATTTCTACCGTGCTTGAATGCGGAACTGGGCAATGTGCCGATGATCCCGTA
>NZ_JBHIRN010000236.1:355-608 GCF_042197205.1 Bartonella sp. AA2SXKL | reverse complement strand
TCAGTGGAGTAAACACAACAACCACTCTCAAGAGATTCATGCATAGTACACATATTACTCCACAACTCTTTGCCTGTTGCGTTGACATTGGGCATAAAGCGATTAATACAAAAGGGAATGCTGAAGAAAGCGCAGTTTGGATCAAAAAACACCACTATAAAACAGTTTACATCGTCACCCATGATTACCACATGTGGCGCTCGATGCGTGAACTTAAATACTTAATGCCTGATATCAATTTCATTGCTTATCC
>NZ_JBHIRN010000236.1:0-279 GCF_042197205.1 Bartonella sp. AA2SXKL | reverse complement strand
TCAAAACGATTGATGTATACATAAGAACGGCATTCTAAAACTTTCACACCGGTTTTGTGAAAATCTTGCACCTGCTGATCATTTTATGCACTTCACTCCAAGAACAAGAAAGCCCTGCCCTCATGCAAAGCAAAACGCCCCAAACAAAATACATTTGTGTTGCACATCCAAGCGCTTATTTTAAAAAGACATCTCTCAAGACATCCCAAGCTCATCTCACAGCACTGCCCATGCATGGTATCCCGAGAATAATATACGATCCCCCAAGAGTGCTATAAA
>NZ_JBHIRN010000235.1:326-609 GCF_042197205.1 Bartonella sp. AA2SXKL | reverse complement strand
CTTTAGCAATTTCTACCCCCATACCAACCCCGCTTATGACAAGCAAATAAGCGGTTTTAATTGGTTCAATATGAGAGGGCTTGTAATGAGAGAATCTTACTATATTCGAAGTTCTAACTTAAGTTAAAAAACGATGATTTATCCTTATAAATTAATGTATTACTAAAAAATGAGTCATGAGAATCATCCATAAGAATGCGTATTCTGCTAAAGAGTGAGAGACAATAAAAACCAATAATGTATCACTTTTATATTCTCATGAAAGAACTCTTCAAAACGCTGA
>NZ_JBHIRN010000235.1:0-274 GCF_042197205.1 Bartonella sp. AA2SXKL | reverse complement strand
CTATGATAACAGTTTATTCAAGAGTTTACTCAGGCGAAAATTGCAATTTGGCTAAATACGCATAAACCCCGTTTTGTGCGACGAGTTCTGCATGTGTTCCTTCTTCAACAAGAGCACCTTTCTCCATCACGAGAATACGATCAGCTTTTAAAATTGTTGCCAAACGATGAGCGATCACCAATGTTGTCCGATTTTGCATCAGTTCTTCTAAGGCTTCTTGCACCAATTTTTCACTGTTTGCATCTAAAGCTGATGTTGCTTCGTCCAGCAGCAA
>NZ_JBHIRN010000234.1:329-611 GCF_042197205.1 Bartonella sp. AA2SXKL | reverse complement strand
AGAAATTAAAACTTTGCGCAGCGAAATACAAAATTTGGCGCAAGAAACAGCTATTTCGATTGGCGAATTTCGTCGGATTGTGACACAAGTGCAGAAAGGTGAGCGCGAATCGACAATTGCAAAAAAGGAAATGGTGGAAGCTAATTTGCGTCTCGTAATTTCAATTGCAAAAAAATATACTAATCGTGGTTTGCAGTTTCTTGATCTTATTCAAGAGGGCAATATCGGTTTGATGAAGGCAGTGGATAAATTTGAATATCGTCGTGGATATAAGTTTTCAAC
>NZ_JBHIRN010000234.1:0-238 GCF_042197205.1 Bartonella sp. AA2SXKL | reverse complement strand
CTGTTCATATGATTGAAACAATTAATAAAATTGTTCGTACATCGCGTCAGATTTTACACGAAATCGGGCGTGAACCTACGCCAGAAGAATTGTCTAGTAAACTTTCTATGCCCTTAGAGAAAGTGCGAAAAGTTCTTAAAATTGCAAAGGAACCGATTTCACTTGAAACACCCGTTGGTGATGAAGATGATTCCCATTTGGGTGATTTTATTGAAGATAGGAACGCATTATTGCCGAT
>NZ_JBHIRN010000233.1:335-613 GCF_042197205.1 Bartonella sp. AA2SXKL | reverse complement strand
ATGCTATGTTGCGCATCGATATGTCGGAATATATGGAAAAACATGCCGGTGCACGCTTGATTGGGGCACCGCCCGGATATGTGGGATATGAAGAAGGGGGAGTGCTAACTGAAGCCGTGCGGCGAAGACCTTATCAGGTCATTTTGTTCGATGAGATTGAAAAAGCCCATCCCGATATTTTTAATCTCTTGCTGCAGGTGCTTGATGAAGGGCGCTTGACAGATAGCCAGGGACGTACTGTCGATTTTCGCAATACCTTACTGATTATGACCTCAAAT
>NZ_JBHIRN010000233.1:0-281 GCF_042197205.1 Bartonella sp. AA2SXKL | reverse complement strand
AAATGATGTCATGAATGTTGTAAAAGCGGCTTTTCGTCCCGAATTTCTTAATCGTATTGATGAGGTTATTCTCTTTCAGAGATTACAACGTAGCGACATGGAAGCTATCGTTGATATCCAGATACAACATTTGCAAAATTTGCTCAATGAACGCAAAATAACTTTGCATATCGAACCAGAGGTTCGGCAATTCCTTGGCGATAAGGGCTATGATCCTCTCTATGGCGCGCGGCCTCTCAAACGCATTATCCAAAGAGAAATTCAAGATCCACTGGCAGAAA
>NZ_JBHIRN010000232.1:0-615 GCF_042197205.1 Bartonella sp. AA2SXKL | reverse complement strand
CGAGTAGCTATTTGATCTCGATGAAGCTGTAAGCTTTTTCGTATCAAACGTAACCGCTTTGCTTGTTCTGTTTTTGGTTCAATTTCTTTTTTTGCCAAATTGCATAATAATGCAAATATTGTGTTGAAACGCTACAATTTTTGCACTAAACCTCTTGTTACTGCCCGTTAAGATGGACTGTTATTTAAAAATAACCCCACAAAAATGGATGTTACAGCATCCGTTTAATCAGGAGCGAAATTTATGACAATCACACAAAAAGAGGATCGCCATAGTGTCTTAGCCAAGCTATGCCACCGTAATATAACTTTGACAAAGCGCATTGAAACTTACCAAATAGTCTCATCCACTGTCAAAAACATTTGGACACACCCCAACGAAAAAACTAAACGTGCCCTTGCCAATTTGAGTGGTTAGCACGCTAAGCCAATTTTTGTCAATCGCTAACTCAAAAGCTGCATTCGCATTTCTAAAGCAGAAAAAAAGCGTGATACGGTTTCCCTTGTTCACCCCCTATTCTACAATAATGCCGCTTAAACCTCATTGCAAGAATATGCAAAGCATTTCCCATAGTTTTTTAATTACATAAAATAAAAAATTTATCAATGTCTAAAA
>NZ_JBHIRN010000231.1:332-619 GCF_042197205.1 Bartonella sp. AA2SXKL | reverse complement strand
AAAGAGCGTGTCAGCGATGTTGCTTCTTTCTATCCCGCTTCTCAGTCTGTTGTTGATGTAGTTAATTTTATTAAAGAAAAAGGAAAACGTTTTTATTGTACTCCCAAATTTGAAGGTGATAGAATAAAAGAAAATAAGGATTAAAAATGTCTGTCTCTGGTGCGAGAAATTTTCTTTCCGGCCGTACTGCTATTATAGCAGGAAATGGTGTTCTACCTATCACTATTGCTCAAGAACTTGAAAAAAATGGGCAGAATCCTTTTCTTGTACTTTTGCGTGATGAAGCA
>NZ_JBHIRN010000231.1:0-273 GCF_042197205.1 Bartonella sp. AA2SXKL | reverse complement strand
TTGTAGAGTTAGCGCGTCTCGTTAAAATCTTAAAGGCAGCTGAGGTTTGTAATATTGTTTTGGCCGGTGGTGTGAAAAGGCGGCCACTTCTTAAGCAATTACAATTCGATTGGACAACATTTTTAGCTCTTCCTAAGTTAATTGGAGCTTTGAAGGGAGGGGATGATGTATTATTAAAAGCCTTTGTACGGATTATTGAAGCGCATGGTTTTTGTATTATTGGTGCTCATGAGATAGTCCCAAATCTTTTAGCTCCAAGAGAATTTGATTTAA
>NZ_JBHIRN010000230.1:338-620 GCF_042197205.1 Bartonella sp. AA2SXKL | reverse complement strand
TTGAAATAACTGATCCGAATAAAAAAGATAAACTTTTCAGTAAAGATGATACACCTAAGCCTTCAGGCTTCATGGGTGGTATTTATGCAGGTTCCAACATGGATCTTGGAAATAATATGATTCTAGGAGTTGAAACCGATGCGGTTTGGGCTGACAGAGAAGACGCAAAAACCTCTTCTGCTAAAGTTATTAGAGAGGATGAACTTGTAAACTTTAAGGATTCCCTTAAAAACGCTAATGCTGTTTTCGCTAAAGATAAAACAATGGATGATGTCAAGCAAG
>NZ_JBHIRN010000230.1:0-306 GCF_042197205.1 Bartonella sp. AA2SXKL | reverse complement strand
CTGGTGCTACTCGCGTACGCATTGGTTTTACAGCCGCTGATCGCATTATGCCTTATGTTGCTGGTGGTGTTTCCTATGCACAGGTACAAGCTGTCAGTTCTACTAAGGTAACAAAAGCAGCAGATGATGCAGAAATCGCTTCTGCTCAATTGTTTGATAAAACAAAGACATTAGTTGGTTTCACTCTTGGCGGTGGTGTTGATTTTGCTATGACTGATAATGTTTTATTGCGTGCAGAATACCGTTACTCAGATTTCGGTAAAAAGAAATTTGAGAAGGAAGGAAGCGAACTGAGCTACAAAACCA
>NZ_JBHIRN010000229.1:384-620 GCF_042197205.1 Bartonella sp. AA2SXKL | reverse complement strand
CTGGCAAGGCCTCTTTTAAATGGAGAACCTCGGCCTGATAATTTGCCGTCATCGTGGGCTGCCTCTGTAAAGCCCATCGAAAGACCTGCTCCAATCGAAGCCGAAAGCCCTATCAAAAAGGTTTGATGCGTGTCACCCGTTGCAAAAGCTGCCGCAAAAATCGGGGCAAGCGTGGAGACAGAACCATCCATTAAGCCTGCAAGACCAGGCTGAATCCACGTTAAAAGTGTTTGCTG
>NZ_JBHIRN010000229.1:0-288 GCF_042197205.1 Bartonella sp. AA2SXKL | reverse complement strand
CTTGCTACAAGAGAAGACCGACCATACGCTGAACCCATAGTTCCTGCACGATTGCTCCAAGAAAGATGCAGAAGTTGCTTATAATGTTCAAGCTCTTGTATGCCCATTGCTGTAAAAACCGCTGCTTGCTTGGGAGAATAAGGCTTTAAAGCTCTTGCATATCCCAAATAAAGAGCTGCATGCTGTTTTTTTGTCTTGAGTGCTCGAAATATTACTCTTTGTGCTGAACGAAAGGATAAAGCTTTACGTTGTACAAATGAAAAAAACGATCTCAACATTTTCTGTTCC
>NZ_JBHIRN010000228.1:328-620 GCF_042197205.1 Bartonella sp. AA2SXKL | reverse complement strand
TACCAACAGCATCAAGTCCTATACGCGAAAGAACTTTCTCTTGTGAACCATGATTCAAATATTCATCAGGAAGTTTTAATGTGCGAACTTTCAAACCATGTTCTAAAAGCCCTTCTTGTGCCAAAAACTGTAATAAGTGCGCTCCAAACCCGCCTATTGCACCTTCTTCAATTGTCACTAATACTTCATGCTCACGTGCTAAACGACGCATCAAATCTTTATCTAAGGGCTTCGCAAACCGTGCATCTGCAACAGTCGTAGACAATCCTTCAGCACTCAACTCATCAGCAGC
>NZ_JBHIRN010000228.1:0-311 GCF_042197205.1 Bartonella sp. AA2SXKL | reverse complement strand
ATCCGCGTTCCAAAACAAACCAAAGCTATCCTGTTTCCCTCATGCAGAATACGTCCTTTGCCAATCTCTAATATCTCACCGCGCTGCGGTAAATCCATGCCAATGCCTTCACCACGCGGATAACGAAAAGAAATTGGCCCCTGATCATAAGCTGCAGCGGTACGTACCATATGCATCAGTTCCACCTCATCAGAAGGCGCCATGACAACAAATTCAGGAAGAGTAGTCAAAAAAACAATATCAAAACTGCCAGCATGCGTCGCACCATCTGCACCTACAAAGCCAGCTCGATCAATCGCAAAACGCACAGG
>NZ_JBHIRN010000227.1:330-622 GCF_042197205.1 Bartonella sp. AA2SXKL | reverse complement strand
AAAAATGCTGGATGGGATGGGAACGCAAACGTGGTAAGCTTCATGAACTCAATCTGTTATTAAGAGGTGATCAAAACACCAGCTTTTATCCCCCAAATCCACATCTTCCCATAGATTGTCGTTTTGTAATGACCCTGGATGCAGATACACGCCTTACTCCTGAAAGTGTCACAAAACTTGTTGGAAAGCTTAACCATCCGCTTAATCAGCCGATTTTCGACCCACAAAATGGGAAGATTGTAAAAGGCTATAGCATTTTGCAACCCCGTATTACACCGTCTCTTACAACAGG
>NZ_JBHIRN010000227.1:0-251 GCF_042197205.1 Bartonella sp. AA2SXKL | reverse complement strand
TTTGCTGTTTCTGATACCTATCAAGATCTTTTGGGAGAAGGAACTTTTGTCGGAAAAGGCCTTTATAACATTGATGCCTTTGAAAAAGCACTCAATGGCAAAATTAAAGAAAATACCGTTCTCAGTCATGATCTGTTGGAAGGAGGATATGCCCGTACAGCTTTAGTAAGTGATGTAGAAGTGATTGAGGATTATCCAATAGCCTATAAGGTTGATGTTGCGCGCTATCATCGTTGGACTCGCGGTGATTG
>NZ_JBHIRN010000226.1:0-623 GCF_042197205.1 Bartonella sp. AA2SXKL | reverse complement strand
TATTATAAAATAAAGGTAAGATTTAGAGACTCCAAACATTTGATATCAGCTGATCAACAGAAACTTAAAATGTTAAGAAATTAAGATTGTTCATACATCAATCAACTCTCTGGAAAGACAACATCTTGTATATAAAAACCATTCAGATACAAAAAGTGAGCCATAATTTTTTTCAAAGTTTTCTTACTTGAATCATTGAGAAGTAAATATGACGAAAAGTAATTATTCACTTCCACTTTGCACAAAATGATTCAATGTTTTTCATTTTTATGATACACAGTTTTTTCTCATTCCATTAAATCAATCTACAAACTTATAGCTGAGAGACAATTTTATACGATCGCGTTGCTTATGAGCATAAGTACTATTTTTAGTTCAACAAACTGCCCTAAAATAGCTTTTTACTAATAAAATGCTAGAAGAATACTCTTTTTATGAAATATTTTTGAGCAATTAAAGCAAGACTCTCATCATGCAGACATCACCCAAAAATTAATAAAATCATACCACAACATAGTAACTCCAAAGAGCTGATTTTATTTTTCTGCTCTTTCTCAAACCAAAAATAACAAAAAAGAGCATTCAATTATTGTGACTCTAACATCAAAACTCTCTATTAATCG
>NZ_JBHIRN010000225.1:0-624 GCF_042197205.1 Bartonella sp. AA2SXKL | reverse complement strand
CTTGTGTGCCAGCAGGTTGTATTGTTCCAATAGTTTTTGATAAAAATTATGTAGCAGCTTTACGTGCTGGGAAACATTTGAAGTTAGCTATGACAATTGCTGCTCCAGGAGAACCTCCTTTAAATGATTTATTTGTTCAGCTAAATGGGTTTAGCAATGCACTTAATCGTTTGATTGCTTTACAGAAATAATCTCAAAAATAAAACAAAGGCGGCCTTTTAAGGCCGTTTTTAGTTTAAGCTTTTTTTACAATAGGCTTAAACTAAAGCGGCAAGGTTGTATAAAAGAGATGTTTAAAGTTTTTTGCTGATTCTTAAATTGTTCGTTTTTACTTCTGTTTTGATCAGTTGTTTTTAAGGTTTCATCATCATTATAATATAGAGATAAAGATTTGGAATGTTTTAATTTTCTGTCCATGGAAAAAGAAGCATTGGAGTATAAAATCACTGATAAATAGGTTTATTGTAATAAATGCTCTATATACAATCTTCTGTTTCTTTGATTGAAAGAGAGATAAAGAATGGTTTATGCTTTGCTTCAGGTAATTGACCTGATTTTCAATATTTATATTGATATTTTAATAGCAAATGTAATTTTTTCTTTGCTTTATGCATTTAACATTGT
>NZ_JBHIRN010000224.1:329-627 GCF_042197205.1 Bartonella sp. AA2SXKL | reverse complement strand
TGATGCATACAGGAGCAAATCTTTGGATAAAGTTTTACGAGCAGAGTTTGCTTGCCTTGATAATAACCAAGGGAAAGCGGTTGAGTTGGTAACTGTAGCCTCTTCGACTCAAAGAAGAGGTTCAAGGGGTGGGGGAAGACGATGGCGTACTCAATTTTCGCGAGGTCCTATGAGTTTTTAATAAGCAAAGCAGTAATATCAGAAGGTATGATTTTAATCTTTCTAAGTGGTGACATTTAAAAGAGGAAGTTTTCTTTAGCTAACTTAAAAGTCGACTATTCACAGTGTTTATTTGGGG
>NZ_JBHIRN010000224.1:0-281 GCF_042197205.1 Bartonella sp. AA2SXKL | reverse complement strand
TCAGGCTTTATTATCCCGATCGCGGTACGGTAGTGAGTGAGAGTGAGTGCAATGCAGTGTTGAAATCTGCCTGCTTTTTGAGAGTGGGAAGCCTGTGGAGTTGGGGGAGGTGTTGATTTAGGAGTATTAGACAGTTCTATTTACAATATTTTATTCGGCAGTGTTATTATATTGATCACAGAAATTGAAGGCAAAGCTGTTTTCTTATTAAGTCAGCGCGGGGTGTTTTTTGGGAAAGATTGATGATTTTTTGAGAGAGGTGGGGGAGGATATATCTGCCT
>NZ_JBHIRN010000223.1:330-627 GCF_042197205.1 Bartonella sp. AA2SXKL | reverse complement strand
ATCACCCCCAGCATTGATCGAAGAGCCAACGGCTCGCGAGGCTTGCATATCCACTTTAAGATTTGTACCCTGAAGATGATACTCCATCTCATCAGATTTGGTATCTATCGTGATATTCCCTTGAGCACCAAGAGCAACATTGCCCTTCGCATCGATATCGGACGCAAAAACACGGATATCTTTTCCAGAGAGAACAGTGGTCTCTTTTCCAGAACTTAAATAAGAGCCATTATGCACAGCAACATGGGAGGTGTGATCCCCCCGATAGCTATTGGCACTGTTGCGCGTGGCATCAAG
>NZ_JBHIRN010000223.1:0-280 GCF_042197205.1 Bartonella sp. AA2SXKL | reverse complement strand
CGTTTGAACTTCAGAGCCCAGAATATTCAGATCCTTTCCAGAGGAAAGCGTTGTTGAGCCTCCAGAATTAACTTCTGATTGTTGATGCATGGATGCATTACCCTGCGCATCATGGTAGGTAGTTTTTATGGCACCGATTGTCAAATTGCCCTGCTCTGTGGCCATGGCAAGATCACCCCCTGTGCTGATCTTTACCCCAGAGGCTGTCATATCTTTCTTAGCAAGAACTGTCGCATTGCCCCCAGCAGAAAGCGCATTGGTGTTTAAAACAGTTTCCACC
>NZ_JBHIRN010000222.1:329-627 GCF_042197205.1 Bartonella sp. AA2SXKL | reverse complement strand
AGAAGACGCTTTAGTCACAAGTCTCTGTAAAAGCTTTCCCCCTCCAGTTATAGATGAATTTTCACTCACTTGTGCTCTCGCTCTCTCTTAATGAAAGGATTATCTGTCATTTGAGAAGCATATATCTCTCATACGACGACCCAAACTATCACCTATCCTTCCTATAGTTTTCAAATCAAAAGCTCTTACGCTACCAATAAACCAATACCATTCCCAATCATTCCTCCAACTGCTATTCCAGAGACTGCACCGCAGTACCCGCCATCACTGCAACAGCTGAACGACCACTCTTGCTTAT
>NZ_JBHIRN010000222.1:0-260 GCF_042197205.1 Bartonella sp. AA2SXKL | reverse complement strand
CATATTCTATGATATCTATAAACTTTTATAATGAAGACAGTTTTGAGCAAACCAATTTCTATAAATTCCAATAACATTCTCTTAGTAATGTGCCGAGAGAAGACTGAAAATATCCTATACTGCGACATTTGCAAAATGAGTGACTTATTTATTATTGAAGAGTTTTACACTAAGAGATACAGCATAACGGAATATCCTTGTGGTTATATCTCACATCCATGAAGAAACTCTAACCCATACAGTAATATAAATCCATGCTT
>NZ_JBHIRN010000221.1:0-628 GCF_042197205.1 Bartonella sp. AA2SXKL | reverse complement strand
ACAACGTTGATAATGCTGTGCAGATCTTGTGAGTCGAACCAATAATTAACCGATGTAAAAATATCTGTGAATATTTTACTGAATTCTACGTGAGAGAATGAGAACAGGCTTACTTAAAAAAAGTAATATATCACGATTCTATTCTACACAATACTACTTATGTTTTTTAAACAACATTGCGAAGCAAAAATATAACGATGCGATATGGATGGTTCTTATAAACAGCAATGCTGCCTACAACAACTTTGTGACCCTGCTTTTCAAAAGAACCTCTCTCTCCCCTGCAAGTGCCCTTAAAGTACTGACATAGAGATCTGTCATAAACAGAAACGACAATACTTAAAAAAGAGACAACGGATCAAGTGCTAACGATATCTGCAATATAAATTACACAAACCTTTATCAAAAGAAGATCTTTTGGCATAAATCAATTGTTATCTTGAAAGATATAAACTAAAAGAAGATGTGAATTTTACTTTCGAAAAAATAAAAAAACTGACAAACAGATTTGTATAAAGAGGAAGCTTATGACAAAGATAAAGAGCTCTTTACAATCAACATAGGGAAAAAATTTTGGTTAGCGGCATATTCAAAAAGGCACTTATTACCTTATAAGAATAAAATAAAA
>NZ_JBHIRN010000220.1:338-631 GCF_042197205.1 Bartonella sp. AA2SXKL | reverse complement strand
TAATTTGGCTATTTTATATTTTAATAGTATTTTGAAGCCAGCTTCATGACAATTAATGTCTGTAGTGTTGAATTCTAGTTATCCGTAATCCAGCTAAGCCGTGTTCATCGATTAAACTCTGCCACGAAAGAAATTCTTCTACGGTCAAAGTATAGCGTTGACACGCCTCATCAAGACTTAACAATCCACCTCTGACAGCCGCAACAACTTCAGCTTTGCGACGGATCACCCACCGCCTTGTTGTTTTTGGCGGTAGGTCGGCGATTGTGAGTGGACTTCCATCTGGCCCAATA
>NZ_JBHIRN010000220.1:0-244 GCF_042197205.1 Bartonella sp. AA2SXKL | reverse complement strand
TTTAAAAAAGAGCTAAACGTGTTGAAAGAAAAAATTAATAAAATAATCTAAAACGTAAAAATATGGCTCAAAGTGAAAAGAGGCAAAGAGCTTATTGCGATGTTTTCGTTGGATTTTTAAAAAGAGCAAAAGGGATTTTTATTATGTCTTATTTTGGTTGCACTTTTTTCATTTTCAGCCGCTTTAAAAAAGCTGATGCTATTTGGTTGTGAAAAGGGTAAAAAAACAATATAAAACGACAGTG
>NZ_JBHIRN010000219.1:324-632 GCF_042197205.1 Bartonella sp. AA2SXKL | reverse complement strand
TTTTTCTTTAGTCGAAGCAGCAAAAATTTTAAACAGTGAAGGTTTCAAAATTTTTGCCTATACAACGGATGATCTCATTGTTGCTGAAAAGCTCTTGGACGTTGGCTGTCAAGTCATTATGCCTTGGTGTGCTCCTATTGGATCTGCAAAAGGCCCACATAATACTGATGGATTGCGTTCTATCCGTGCTTACCTTCCTGATGTTACTCTTGTTATTGATGCTGGCATTGGACGCCCATCACATGCTACCGTTGCCATGGAACTTGGTTATGATGCAGTGCTTCTTAACACCGCAGTTGCTAAAGCAG
>NZ_JBHIRN010000219.1:0-234 GCF_042197205.1 Bartonella sp. AA2SXKL | reverse complement strand
AGCACGCAATGTAGCTGTTCCTTCAACGCCAATTATTGGAAAAGCAGTATTTTCATGAAACTCGATCCATTTTATCCCATCGTTGACAATGCGGATTGGGTTGAGCGTTTGGTTCCTCTTGGCATCAAACTTATACAATTGCGTATGAAAAATGAAAATCTTAAAACAATCCGTGAACATATTAAGCGCGCAAAAAACATATGCGATAAATTGGGAGCACAATTAATTATTAAT
>NZ_JBHIRN010000218.1:314-636 GCF_042197205.1 Bartonella sp. AA2SXKL | reverse complement strand
AAGAAAACTTTATTTGAATAAGCAGATATTTTCAGATGAAGTCTTGAATATAAAAAAGGTAGAACTTTTTAATATTTTCTAACCCTCATTTGCTTTATAAGCATTTAAAGATTGCAAAAGAATGTAAGGAGACGGAATAGATTTTCCGGAGAGATAGATGGCAAGGCAAGACGAAATAAATAGTCTTTTTGCGCAAACGTCGTTTCTGTATGGTGGAAATGCCGATTATATAGATCAACTTTATGCCGATTATGAAAAAGATCCCACCAGTGTGGATTAACAGTGGCGTACTTTTTTTGAAAACCTTCAGGATAAAAAAGAA
>NZ_JBHIRN010000218.1:0-260 GCF_042197205.1 Bartonella sp. AA2SXKL | reverse complement strand
TGATCATTGGCCATTAAAGGCAAATGGTGAGCTTGTTTCTGCTCTCGATGGTGATTGGCCTGTTCTTGAAAAGCATGTTGGTGATAAATTAAAAGAAAAAGCAGCAACCGGTGCTGTGCAAAAAGGAAGAATCTCTAGCGAACAAGACATTATTCGAGCAACGCGTGATTCTATTCATGCGCTTATGATGATTCGTGCTTTTCGAGCACGGGGGCATCTTCGTGCAAAACTCGATCCTCTTCAGTTGGCGGAAAAGATTG
>NZ_JBHIRN010000217.1:0-636 GCF_042197205.1 Bartonella sp. AA2SXKL | reverse complement strand
GAAAGTAGGTTTTCGTTTGTTTTTATTGAGAACTATGAGACGCTTTTTTATTGCGTTTGATATAAATGAGGCCATATCCAAGCCCGATAAGAGCAGATAAACCAGATCCACAAAGAACACCAATTTTTGCAGAATCAAGCAGAACAATATCTTTAAAAGCAAGCATTGAAACAAAGATAGACATTGTAAAGCCAATTCCTGATAAAAATCCAATCAGTAAAATACCGGTCCATGCCATTTGAGGAGGAAGACGACATAGTCCTGATTTTACGGCTAGATAACTAGCAGTGATAATACCAAGAGGTTTACCAATAAAGAGACCAATTACAACACCAAGAACAATCAAGAAAGATTTATCAGAAGAAAGATCAAAATTTGCAAAACTAACACCAGCATTTGCAAAAGCGAAAATTGGCATCACACCATATGCGACCCATGGATGCAATGCTTTTTGAATACGTGTTACTGGCGCAATTATATCACGTTGTCCTTTACGCATTTTTTTCAGTGCAGTTGAGATATGATGCAGGTCTGTTTTTGTATTTTTTTCTTGAAGAATTTGCATAGCGTTGCTCAGTATTGTAAGCGGAGCTATAAGCGTACGAGTCGGAAGAACTGGAGTCATCATACCTAAAA
>NZ_JBHIRN010000216.1:322-637 GCF_042197205.1 Bartonella sp. AA2SXKL | reverse complement strand
TATGCGCGACACGCCGCCAACGTTCTGTCGCTGTATAAAAGCGTCGTCCTTTCAGTTGTCGCTGTCCAAAAACATCCCATAAACGAAAATCGACTCTCAAGCGTCCGTCATTTTCTCTTATCACTTGCCCAGTGACTAAACCTTGGGCTTTTATTTCTTGCCAATAAGGAAAATGGGGTTGACGGTTAGGGTTGGAGATTTTTTCTAAAAAAGAGGCCTTATCAAGTGGTAAAAAAAGTCCTGACCGTTCAAGATCTGCTGCCACCACCGCTGCAATCTTCAGTCCAATGGAATCGTTGGAAAAAAAGTCTGTAA
>NZ_JBHIRN010000216.1:0-312 GCF_042197205.1 Bartonella sp. AA2SXKL | reverse complement strand
CAATAGGAATAGGATTAAAGTCAGCACTAGAAATAGTGCCTTTCAGTTGTGCATGAACAGGAACAGATGAAAAACTTGTAAGCCAAAAAGCGCAAATGACAATAAACCAAGAAAAAAATGTGCGTGTCGTCATAATCATCATGGATGTGTATCCTTTTACTGAAGAGCGAAAAATGGAGTATATATCATCGTATTATCTCTTGAAGGGGATCAACATTAAAATCAAAACCCTGTCCCCACAAATCATATTGATCACGTGGAAGGTCTGTATAAGGTTGGCATGAAAAAACAGCTGCATAAACCTGTCTTATC
>NZ_JBHIRN010000215.1:0-637 GCF_042197205.1 Bartonella sp. AA2SXKL | reverse complement strand
AGTCCACGCTCTTCAAGCAAATAGGGTGCAATAAGAGCCTGATCTGTTATAGCATGCGCAGCACCAACAATTTTTCTAAATCTTTCAATTAACTCACGCTCCATTTTCATTTTCCCTTTGGAGCCGCTGCACGTATGAGGCGATCATTAATAGCCTCACCCAATCCGTAAGATGGAATAGGTTCTACTGCAATAGATCTCACCTTGAGTGAATCCAATTGCCTCATGTATTGAAATAAATGAGAAGCTGCCTCTTCTAACTGTCCACTCTCGCTAAGATTTAAGACAGAAACGGCATTTTCAACCCCCATAATGCGTTTTATGCCAAATGCTAAAAGTGCTTCACCATGTTCTACCTTTTGGACATTCAAACGAACCGCAGCATTGGGCGCATAATGCGATTTTAACATGCCTGGTGCCTCAATCGCAGCTCGCTGATCTATTCGCTTCAAAGACTTTCCAGCAACTTCTTCAATATCTTCAGCAGCAATCCCCCCAGGACGCAAAAGATAAATATTCTCATCAGAAACCTTAATAATCGTTGATTCAAGCCCTATTTTAGAAAAACCTCCGTCAAGTATCAAAGGAACAGATTCTCCTAAAGATGCCCAAACAGCCTCAGCTGAAGTAGGGCTAAG
>NZ_JBHIRN010000214.1:0-637 GCF_042197205.1 Bartonella sp. AA2SXKL | reverse complement strand
GGATGAGATTAAGAAGTTGGGTATCAGTGTAAATGATTTAATTACAATGTTACGTATTAAAGGCTGTAATTTACATGAAGCGGCTTTTGTTCGTTTGGAGACCAATGGCGATTATACTGTTATTAAAAAGGAGGAGGGGAAAAAATCTACTATTTTAGTGCAAAGTGGCAAAATTCTCGATGATGGTCTTAAAGAGATTGGTAAATCAAAAAAATGGCGTTGTGCAGAATTGAGAAAAAAGCATGTAAAGGTTGAGAATTTATTTGCAGCAGAATGGTATGAGAAGAATACAGATCAAACTAATAAATCCTCTCAAGGATTATTTCTTGTCCCTTTTTCAAAAACAGTCTAGGCTGAAACAGTTATAATAAGTATAGTTTACCGAAAGCGTATAGAAAAAATATGATCTGTAAACGACAAGAAGAGGAAGTATTATAATATTTGTTGAATGGATGATAGAGAAGTTAGGGTTTTATGAAACGGAATAAAATAGTAAAAACTGTATCGTCAGATACAGGACAAACTTTACGTACGCTTTATAACTTAGTGCCTTATATGTGGCCTGCAGCTCGGCGCGATCTAAAGATGCGTGTTATATGGGCAACGTTTTATCTTATTTTAGCCAAGCTGATTCTCA
>NZ_JBHIRN010000213.1:0-637 GCF_042197205.1 Bartonella sp. AA2SXKL | reverse complement strand
TATTTGGCGCAGAGCGCTCCACTTTGCGCATAAAGTTGTTTCTGCACAAATTCCATTATCCTTGAATGAAATACAAGCAAACTACGATTTTCTTTGTGCACAACATGCTGTAGAACTAGCGCAAAATGAACAAAAATACGAATCTTTACAAAAAAAATACGCCCAACAAAAAATACAACTCAGTCAAGTAATAGAACAGCTGTATCAATTGCATTTCCCCACACAAGATACGTCTTATTCCTCTCATGAAAAAGAAACTATCGCAATAAAGAATGAAAACAGTGCTCTTACAAAAAACACTTTCCTAATGGAGATCAAAACCATGCGTGAAAAAATTGCATATTATCAGAAACGTTTACAAGAAATTCAAATCGATAATGACGCTACTTGTCACCATAAACTCCTGGATAAACTACGCGAAGAAACAAAAGAATTAGCGGCAACATTAGCTGCTCAAATAGCTCTGCAAGAAAGAGAAGATTCACCCATAAACACATTGATCCAAAATTCTAAAAGCAAAGACGACCTAGCGTCACGTATTCGCAAAAAAATAACTTGTCTCTCCAACCTCCCCCTTAAATAAGTTGTATTTCAAAAAAACTTTAAAATCAAAAAAGCTTTATTGTAACTTTTATAA
>NZ_JBHIRN010000212.1:357-638 GCF_042197205.1 Bartonella sp. AA2SXKL | reverse complement strand
ACCATAAAAACAATAAGCAACACTAAAACGACATCAATGAAAGGGGTAACATTGATCTCGTTGTGCAACCCACTCTCATCGAGATCCCAATCTTCATTAAAGTTTGCTTTCATTGTTTATGACTTTTCTGTTGTCTATATCGATCGAGTTCACGGCTCAAGAGTCTCTCAAGTGCAGCAGCGATATCACCCAAATCATTGCGATAACCGCTCAAAGCACGCATCAGGCTATTATACATAACAACAGCGGGAATAGCCACAAAAAGGCCGATAGCCGTTGCA
>NZ_JBHIRN010000212.1:0-306 GCF_042197205.1 Bartonella sp. AA2SXKL | reverse complement strand
ATTGAGCAATTCCGATGAAAGAATTCATGATCCCCCAAACGGTTGCAAAAAGACCAACGAAGGGAGCAATAGCACCAATAGTTGCAAGAACAGCGCTCCCACATGCAACACGGCGTGTAGCAGCCAGTAAGCAACGCGACAAAAGTGAATGCACACGCTCCTTCAAGCCCTCATTAACACCACGAGCAGTCTCTCCATATCGCGCAATCTCTGCATAGGGGATAGCATCTTCACAGACAACCGTTTGTTCCCCTTGTCTTTCACTGGAATCCTCCGTTGCAATAAAGTTGACCTTTTGCGTGGAAA
>NZ_JBHIRN010000211.1:0-638 GCF_042197205.1 Bartonella sp. AA2SXKL | reverse complement strand
TATACGAGCGTGACGTTGGGAGGTAAAGATAAGACCCCTGTTGCCCTTCATAATGTCGCTGATGGTAGTATTTCCAAGGATTCACATGATGCCATCAATGGCGGACAGATTCATACAATCGGTGAGGATGTTGCAAAATTCTTGGGTGGAGCAGCAAGCTTTAACAACGGTGCTTTTACCGGCCCAACTTATAAGTTGTCGAATATTGATGCAAAGGGTGATGTACAACAGAGTGAGTTTAAAGATATAGGTTCAGCCTTTGCGGGTCTTGATACGAACATCAAGAATGTCAATAATAATGTAACGAATAAGTTTAATGAACTTACTCAAAACATAACGAATGTTACGCAACAGGTAAAAGGCGATGCCTTATTATGGAGCGATGAAGCCAATGCCTTTGTGGCGCGTCATGAAAAGAGCAAGTTAGGAAAAGGTGCATCTAAAGCGACACAAGAAAACAGCAAGATTACGTATCTGTTAGATGGTGATGTTTCGAAAGATTCCACGGATGCTATTACAGGTAAACAGCTTTATTCATTAGGTGATAAGATTGCATCTTATTTAGGTGGTAACGCTAAATATGAGGATGGTGAATGGACTGCACCTACCTTTAAGGTTAAAACAGTTAAGGAAGATGG
>NZ_JBHIRN010000210.1:0-639 GCF_042197205.1 Bartonella sp. AA2SXKL | reverse complement strand
GTTTAAGCAGCCATGCAAATGAACCTTCAACAAGTTTACCGGTTTTTGATTTAGGAAGTATAAGCCCTTGTAACTCGGCAAGTGCGCTTTTGTAGTTATCAACAAACTCTTGCGTTCCATAGGTACCGCGTATTCTAATGCGTTTGCCATGACCAATACGTACATACCATACAATTTTGCCATGTTGAGTAATTTGTTTAACGAGATGAGGAGGACGTGGTTTAGGCATGGTATTTTACATCTTAGAGAGTGCGGTTTCGTAATATTCATTCTTTGACAAATCTAAAAGTTTGTCTGGGTGGTTAACTGAATTTGGTAGTGGAATATCGGATTTAAGATAGATAAGCAGTTCACCGGTAGGTTTGATTTCTACGAGTTCACAACCTTGTTTTTTAGCTTCTCTTAAAGCGCGTGCAATGGCTGGTTGCGTTATAGCAGCTGGACGAGGCGCCATATCTTTTCTCCTTACATTGAGATGCAATTCACGTGTGGCGTGAATCACGCATTACTTGAAAGTGTTAGGAAGGGTGGGGGTGCTCGTAGATATGCGGGGAACAAAACACCCCATAAGGTTAAGCAGCTTTTGTTGAGAGTTGTTGTATCTCTCGTTCTATCTCTGCTAAAAAGGCTTCAACAACT
>NZ_JBHIRN010000209.1:0-640 GCF_042197205.1 Bartonella sp. AA2SXKL | reverse complement strand
GAAGCTATAGCTCTCCGTGCGTCACAAGTGCTTGCAAGAGTTGATATCCTAGCGGGTGAGGATACGCGGGTAACCCGTGTTTTGTTGGAACGCTACGGTAGTCAGAAAAAACCCTTTCTTTATCATGAATATAATGCACAAAAAGCAGGACCCAAGTTATTAACAGCTTTGGAAGAAAATAAAGCTATAGCGCTTGTATCCGATGCGGGAACACCGCTTATTTCTGATCCTGGATTTCGACTGGTAGAAGAAGCACGCAAAGCTGGTCACAAAATCGTTCCAATTCCTGGCGCATCAGCTCTTTTAGCAGCTCTTGTTGCGACGGGGCTTCCGACTGATAGTTTTTTCTTTGCTGGTTTTTTGAGTGCGCGTAAGGCACAACGCCAAAAGCGATTGGAACAATTAAAAACCATCCCTGCGACTTTGGTGTTTTATGAATCACCCCATCGTCTTGTCGAGACTTTACAGGATATGGTTGCTCTTTTTTCGGCTGATCGTCCTGCTGCAATCTGCCGTGAATTAACAAAAAAGTTTGAAACAGTCGATGTTTCCAATTTAGGTAATTTGTCGGAGAGTTACGGGAAACAAGCCCATATTCGTGGGGAAATTGTTGTGCTTGTTGGACAAAAACTTTCCTCTT
>NZ_JBHIRN010000208.1:337-640 GCF_042197205.1 Bartonella sp. AA2SXKL | reverse complement strand
ATTTTGGTGGAATTTTATGACCCTTTATTTTACTCTCTCAGCTGTGAAAAAGAGAAATGTTTACTGTAGATTAGGATATAATTTTCGTTATATCTTTGATTTATTGTTTGTCTGCCCATAAACTAGATTTTTGAGCAATGAAAAACGCTTTATATTTTATTTTCCAACGTGAAAGATAGAGTTTATAATAATTATTGGAAATAGAGCACAATCCAATGTTTATTGTTTAAGATAGAGTGGAGATTTTACGCTATTTTGTTGTGTTCATTTATTTATAGCTTTAGTCAGTTTCATATAATTTTT
>NZ_JBHIRN010000208.1:0-303 GCF_042197205.1 Bartonella sp. AA2SXKL | reverse complement strand
ATAATGTCCATGGTTGATTTTTCACTATACAAAATTACCTTGAGAAAGAAACTATAGAAAATGGGTATAGGATGGAGTTGTAAAATTGATACAAGACATTTTCAAATGTTAGTTCTGTTACTAAAGACACGTATGGGGTTTGTAAGTTAATCAACAAGACGGCTAAATGCGTTACGCTGCTCTGCTCTCAGTTATTGGATTGGTCTATGCTCTCTCCGTGCACTCAAACTTATAGTGCAATGAACTATCTGTTTTAATAAGTCGCATAAACTGTTTGGTTAAAAATCATAACAGAATGGCGCG
>NZ_JBHIRN010000207.1:0-641 GCF_042197205.1 Bartonella sp. AA2SXKL | reverse complement strand
CCTGATGACCAAGGAGTTAACTCCACCGAAGCAAAGGCTTGCCCACTCCCAAGAACATTCAACCGTTTATGAAAATCTTGAATTTTTACAAGATCAACAACAACATTTGTTGGCGGCCTTCCCATGGAAACTTTTGAAAGTTTATGCGATGCATTTGTTGTTTTATCCACTAATGGAATGAATTGTTCCGAACTCTGTTTCCTTACCCAATAAGTAACCATCAAAATGACAACGAAAAACATTAGTAGAAAGATTTTTTTTGAAAACTCCATACATTTATCCTTACTGTTTCATGAATATGCAAATTCGTCTGAAACAGTCTTCAACAGTAATATCCGAGTTTTATACAAAAACCGAATTGCAGGTAGCGCACCTTATCTCTCACCGTAAACACATATCTCATCTTTGTTTGAACTATCTTTCGTAGATTAAAACGTCAAGTTAACTATCGTTCATATTGATTTATCCCGTTAACACAATAAAAAATAACCATGCAAAAATACAACTAGAACTGCAAATAACACTTTAGCCTTTTTAAAAAGGTATCATCTACAAAGAGATAAAATTTTTATTTTCACCAAGTTTCACTTGCAATTCCTCAATGAAACGATTAGGAACCCTTTGTCCTTACATTAAGATAA
>NZ_JBHIRN010000206.1:0-641 GCF_042197205.1 Bartonella sp. AA2SXKL | reverse complement strand
TGTAAACAACATGAATTTATAGAAGGAGTGTCGTTAATGAAAAAGATTACCAAGTTAGCAGTATTATCAGCAATATCGACTGCAACCATTTGGGTGCCACTAGGCACAACGCTTGCGGATACAAAATTAACTTATAGTGAAGAGATTACGAAAAAAATAGAAGATATGAAAAAGGAAATGAAGACCAATTTTCCTTCTCATAATTTTAGTGCCCATTCTGTTCTTGAGAAGCATCACCCTTATTATCCTTCTAGTAATCACCATCATCATCATGTTGACCATAAAAGGAGAGAACAGAGTCATCACCATACAGAACACAAAACACATCGCCATGTCTATGAACATCATGTGACTACTCGTAATAACTCAGGAGATGCTTTAGCTTCAGGTATTATTGGTCTTGCTGCAGGTACAATTCTTGGCAATGTTCTAAAGAAACCAGAACAACCAAAGATTATCTATCAAACTGTACCTCAAAGTCGAGTAATATACCAAGAAATTCCACAAGTGGTTTATCAACAAATTCCACAAAATCAGGTGATTTATGAAGTTCAGCCAACAGGAACATATCAACCAATTCAGCAACCATGGACAACTGATTGGCTTCAATATTGCAAGAAAAAATACCGTTCAGTTAATCC
>NZ_JBHIRN010000205.1:0-642 GCF_042197205.1 Bartonella sp. AA2SXKL | reverse complement strand
GTGTTTCAGCACTGGCCACAAAAAATTGAAACAGATTTACACCCAAATATGTCTGTATGGCGTGAAAAATATCCTGGTGTTGAAAGTTTAAAGGTTGCGGTGATGGGGTGTATTGTCAATGGACCGGGAGAATCAAAACATGCTGATATTGGCATTTCATTGCCTGGAACAGGAGAAAGTCCAGCAGCACCTGTTTTTATTGAGGGGCAAAAGGTGAAGACTTTGCGGGGAACCCATATCGCTGAAGAATTTGAACTTCTCTTAAGTGATTATATTCATACACGTTTTGGGCAAGGTTGAAAAAGATTCTTGCAGCTCACTGTCTTTAAAGCATTTCTCTTTGATAACTGTTTCTAAATAGATTCATCTGCAAATTAAATGTAAGATTATCTCCAGCACTTTTTTACGGATTTCATTGTAAAGCTGGATAATGCCATTAGAATTTTCCTAATTAGGGGAGCAAATTTCGTTGTTTTCAAAACCTCATTATTTAAGTTTTGTGATCAAAGTTTTATAGCTTGTGGATCATGGGGCCTCTATACTTGTTTTCTCAAAGGCCTTAATATCTCAAAAACGCCTTATATCGCTATAACAGTCTTCCATGCAAATCCATAAGTACAAAAAATCATAAGGTCACAAACT
>NZ_JBHIRN010000204.1:325-643 GCF_042197205.1 Bartonella sp. AA2SXKL | reverse complement strand
TAAAAGCAGAACCAACGGCAGTTATTGCCGAAATCAGTGTACCTACAAGAGTTAAAGCAAGACTGGCAACTGCGGAAGCAGCTGAGGCTAATGCTGAAAGCAGTGATCTTCCCAGAGTAGCAGAAAATCTAATAAAAGCTTTATCTGCTGCGACTATTTTTGAGAGCAGGGATTTTCCAAGGTTTACAGCCAGACCGGTAATTTTAGAACCAACGGAAGTGAAGGCCGCAAGCACTGGTCCTGAAAGAGCAAAAGCAAGCCTGATAAAAACTGCGCTTACTATGGCTAGTGATGTAAGCAGCCAGCCATTGATTTTGT
>NZ_JBHIRN010000204.1:0-289 GCF_042197205.1 Bartonella sp. AA2SXKL | reverse complement strand
GCAGCAACAAGAGCTGTAATACCACCAATGATCCAGCCAATAGGCGTCGTCATGATTGTGATACCAAGGCTAACAAAAGCAGCTCCCACGGCTGCTAATGCGGCAATGAGTGGACCAAAAATGAAGGAACCAAGAGCTACAAGCCCCACCTTGAAAAGAGTTATTTCACCAATCAGAGGTTCTAGCCATCGAAACCAGCCTTTAATCCTCTCTGTGAGATCACTGATGCCTTTTCTTAAATCAGAGGTAGGATTAAGCAAATCTTGTAAGACTTTTCTTAAGGTTTTCG
>NZ_JBHIRN010000203.1:0-643 GCF_042197205.1 Bartonella sp. AA2SXKL | reverse complement strand
TTTTAATTTGGTCATTAAAGGCATAATACGACCATTGATTTTTACCCCCACACAAGAATCACCAATGTCAGTATGGACTGCATAAGCAAAATCAATAGGGGTAGCACCTTTTGGAAAAGCAATTAACCGGCCTTTTGGAGTAAAACAAAAAACTTGATCTTGAAAAAGCTCAAGCTTTGTATGTTCTAAAAACTCTTCTGGATTATCCCCATCTGATAAAGACTGAATCGTTTGGCGTAACCATGCATAGGCATTGGTCTCATTTGATAACTTTGAAGTCGAATAATTGGAACCGTGATCTTTATAAATGGAATGTGCAGCAACACCATACTCAGCAATTTCATCCATATCAGCAGTTCTAATCTGTAGTTCAACCCGTTGCCTCGAAGGTCCTACAATCGTTGTATGAATGGAACGATAATCATTCTGTTTTGGGATAGAAATATAATCTTTAAAACGACCAGGTACCATTGGCCAGGTAGTATGAATAACACCAAGAGCACGATAACAATCATTCACTGTTTCAACAATAACCCGAAATCCAAAAATATCGGATAATTGTTCAAAAGATAATGCTTTACTTTCCATTTTGCGAAAAACGGAATAAGATTTTTTCTGACGGCTTTTAACATCTGCTTTAATG
>NZ_JBHIRN010000202.1:351-644 GCF_042197205.1 Bartonella sp. AA2SXKL | reverse complement strand
TTGCGGCTTTATGATCCCCACCTTCCCCACAACCGCTGTTAAGAGGATATCGCAAAAATCCTTTAGACCTTTATAATCAGGGCTCAAATTCCATGATTGCAAAACTTGATGACTCGGATCAAAACCAACACAAAGGGGGCCATATTTTTCACTATTTTCAAAAAAAGCTGAACAAAACATTTTATATCCTAACACGGTCCCTTTTTAAGCTTTCCGATACAATCAAAAAGAAAAACATTTGTCAAAAGAATATAATCCTGAAAACGCAAAAAAAGAGCTCTCATAAACAAAGT
>NZ_JBHIRN010000202.1:0-306 GCF_042197205.1 Bartonella sp. AA2SXKL | reverse complement strand
ATCGCATGTTTATCAACCAAGCCGTTATCATAAGACAAAAATTCAAATTTTTAAGGCAGAATAATACGCAAGTTTTATGTAAAAATAACCTCTTGTATTTATACATCTTTTTTACTGTGAGGGAAGTATAAGTGAAAGCGAGGGAATAGGATTTTGCAATATACTTCTTAATTATTGCGAATTAGAAGTTCCTTTCGTGGTGGTTTTTTAGTAAATCCTGCTGTCCAAAGGGTCTCAACTTCTAAAAAGTCAAAATCCTTAAAGATCTCTCGAACCGCAGCACAATCATTCAAACTCAAAACAAAC
>NZ_JBHIRN010000201.1:331-645 GCF_042197205.1 Bartonella sp. AA2SXKL | reverse complement strand
ATTTCCAGATCGATTGAATCAATATCTGCAAAGCGCTTAAAAAGTACTGCTTTACCTTCCATCACCGGTTTAGACGCTAGTGCACCTAAATTTCCTAAACCCAAGATAGCGGTTCCATTTGATATTACAGCAACAAGGTTGCCCTTTGTCGTATAATCGTAAGCCAATTCTGGATTTTGAGCAATCGCTTTAACCGGAACAGCAACACCTGGCGAATAAGCAAGTGCTAAATCATACTGTGTTGCCATAGACTTTGTTGCAACAATTTCAAGCTTTCCAGGACGACCACGACTATGAAAGTCTAGAGCTTCTCG
>NZ_JBHIRN010000201.1:0-277 GCF_042197205.1 Bartonella sp. AA2SXKL | reverse complement strand
TTCTTTTTCATCTCACTTAAGCTTTCCCAAAAACAGTATAAATTTTGCTCGATAATGCGTGTAATTATCCAACTTTACAATTTGATTCAGATGCTAGAAATCGCTATGCTTGCTTTAACAGACCTAATCATGCGTTTCAATTCACAGATAATGAAGATAAACATTGAAGTAAATAAAAAAGGGTATCAAAGCCTCACTTGAAGGAAACGAGCGCGTAAAAATGGATAATAAAACTGATAATAAAAACAATTTAACCCCACAATCGGCTCCCTCATCT
>NZ_JBHIRN010000200.1:329-647 GCF_042197205.1 Bartonella sp. AA2SXKL | reverse complement strand
AGCGTAGTCTTGTGTTGTTTTCATTTTGTTATTGGATATTATTGGTATTGCAATCATTAGGCTTGTTTTGCCGGAATATTTTTCTTAATTAAATGGAAAGGATATGAGTACGTCTTCTGTGAAAAAAGCAAAGTTACTTATGGCTTATTCAGTGATGCAATTTTTATTTTCTTCTGTTATTGGCAATCTTTAAGCTCATTATGGCTGCCGTCTTATCTTGCTTATCTCTATAGATTGGTTTTGCTCTTGATAATCTTATATGTAGCTATAGCGTGTAGTTATTTTAGGTTGTTTATCGGGCGTTTTTTCAGGGATGAG
>NZ_JBHIRN010000200.1:0-301 GCF_042197205.1 Bartonella sp. AA2SXKL | reverse complement strand
ACAACTTCTTTAGCTGATATATCGGATGATAGGATTCGCAAACGCAATTTTGGCCTGTGAGGAATAGACATCCCGATTGGGGGTTGTTTTAGGCTCGTTTATCGGCGGTTTTTTTTAGGTTAATTTGATCGGTGTGTTCTATTTTATTTTGTCGCTGGTTTTTCACTCATTAATTTTATTTTTTCTTTAGATGTTTTCAGAAACTCTTCCTATACAGGATAGGCATTATTTTGATATTAAGCGCACAAATCCTTTAGGTGCGGTTTTGCAACTTAGACAATATCGAACAGTTATTTGGATG
>NZ_JBHIRN010000199.1:0-647 GCF_042197205.1 Bartonella sp. AA2SXKL | reverse complement strand
AACCCTCTCACAATAAGGAAAAAATTATGATAGCACGTTATTCCCGCCCTGAAATGATAACAATTTGGTCACCCGAAACAAAATATCGTATTTGGTTTGAAATCGAAGCACATGCCTGTGATGCCCTAGCTCAACTGGGTATTATTCCCAAAGAAGCAGCAAAGGTAATTTGGGAAAAAGGAAAAGCAGCCAAATTTGATATTAATCGCATTAATGAAATTGAGGCAATCACCAAGCATGATGTTATAGCATTTCTGAAACACTTAGCTGAATTTATTGGACCAGAAGCACGATATGTTCACCAAGGCATGACATCATCGGATGTTCTAGATACCACGCTTAATATTCAGTTGATGCGTGCCAGCGATATTCTGCTAAAAGACATAGATCAACTTCTAGAAGCATTAAAAAAACGTGCTTTTGAACATAAAGAGACAATCACCATTGGGCGGAGTCATGGCATTCATGCTGAACCAATAACATTTGGAGTCAAGTTCGCTCTTGCATATGCTGAATTTTCAAGATGTCGCAAACGTCTTCTTGCTGCACAGGAAGAAATTTCTACTTGTGCTATTTCAGGAGCTGTAGGAACTTTTGCAAATATTGATCCACGCGTTGAAGAGCATGTAGCAAAAGCATTGGGATTG
>NZ_JBHIRN010000198.1:0-647 GCF_042197205.1 Bartonella sp. AA2SXKL | reverse complement strand
GAAAGTTGTGACAGAGCAATGATGGGAATATTGAGTTCTTTTGCAAGTGCTTTTAATCCGGTGGTAATGGCTGTAATTTCTTGAACGCGATTTTCTAATGAACGCTTTGAACCGCTTGTCATGAGTTGGATATAATCGATAATCAAGACATCTAGACCATGTTGTCGTTTAAGACGCCTTGCACGTGCGGCCAATTGTGCAAGGGATACACCCCCCGTTTGATCAATATAAAGAGGGATTGTTTGTAAGGAACGCATTGCGTAAATGATGTTGGTAAATTGCTCTTCTGAGATATTACCACGACGCATATCAGAAGAAGAAACCTTTATTTGTTCTGAGATAATACGAGTTGCAAGCTGTTCTGTTGACATCTCAAGTGAGAAGAAACCAACAATACCCCCTTCATTGGCTTGGCTGTTATCACGCTTACAAGCATTAGCAATATTAAAAGCAATATTGGTAGCAAGTGATGTTTTACCCATCCCAGGGCGTCCCGCAAGGATAATTAAATCAGATGCTTGTAATCCTCCCATTTTTTCATCAAGGGTTTTGATATGGGTAGCTATCCCAGAAAGCTGTGAGGAACGCTTTTTTGCAGCGCTTGCCATGTTAAGTGCTTTTGCAATGGCTGTATCAAAGTTTTCAAA
>NZ_JBHIRN010000197.1:332-649 GCF_042197205.1 Bartonella sp. AA2SXKL | reverse complement strand
CAAGTAGCGTTTTTCAGGAGCAAGAATTTAGAGAAGGTTTCGTGAAAAGTTAAACGTGTCATGGCCGATTTTATCGGTTTGCCTATCAAGCAGGTTTATGTCGACCGTTTTCTAAAAGCTGTAGTCGCTTTTTCAAAGCAGCAAAACAGTCTATTCTGTTTTTTCTTTTTTACTCTGTATTGCATAACAATCTTGTTTGAAATGTTGTTGCCAAGATGTTTACACGCATTTCTCATAATTTTTAAATTTCATAAGATAAAGATTTATCAATGTCTTAAAATCAAGACAAAGGAGCAAGAAAATTACGTACGGTTGTG
>NZ_JBHIRN010000197.1:0-302 GCF_042197205.1 Bartonella sp. AA2SXKL | reverse complement strand
AAATTAGCTGTTGGTAGGTTGGCTGCTGTGGAGGAGAAGATGTTGGAAGAGCGGGTTGAAAGGTTTCACTAAGGGATAAGGTGAGGCGAAAAGTGGCGTACTGATTGAATAAGGAGTAGGTGCGCTAAGGGTGGGTATCTTTTGGCTATTGGATAACCTGTGGTTGTTAAAAGAGGTGGTGGCTGCTGGGCTGTTTGCTTGTTTTTAGTTTATAAAAAGTTCTGAACAAAACAGAGCAAAATGGACATTCAAATGAGCGTTTTTACTATTAACGAACAAAAATGGTTTTTTTGCAACGGTTA
>NZ_JBHIRN010000196.1:328-649 GCF_042197205.1 Bartonella sp. AA2SXKL | reverse complement strand
GGAAAAGAAAAGGCTTTTGATAATGTTTTTATACGTACTGGATCTTCTGGAGTGTATGCTACTAAAAAAGCAGTCGCTACAGTTACAAAAGCAACAATACACGCAAATTCGTTTGCACTTGCTGTATCAACAGGTGGGCGCGTTAATGCTAAGGAAATTGAAGCAAATGTCCTGCAGGGTGGTCTATCAATTACAAACGGTATAATTAATGTTCAAGATTCAATCATAGAAGCTAAAAAAGAATCTGGTATCATTTTTCACAAAATTCTAGATTTTTTTGTAAAAGAGGGTGAAGAAGTTGTAAATAAGGCAATTCTTAAC
>NZ_JBHIRN010000196.1:0-318 GCF_042197205.1 Bartonella sp. AA2SXKL | reverse complement strand
TTGTAAGAGACGGTGTTGGTATTGTAGGACCGTTGTCTTCAAAATCTGTTGCTGAAGTTCAACTTAGAAATTCGGAAATTCGTTCCGATGTATTATTAAAAAATCATCTAAAAAAGCCAACAGATTCAGACCCTCATCCTGTTACTCTTATATTAACCGCCGATAATTCGATTATGGAAGGAAGAGCAAGAACCTTGCAAATAAATACGACAGTTTTTAATTTAAGCAATAACAGTAAGTGGTATTTAAATGTGAGTCAATACGACGTAGATCGTGACTCTAGTGTATTTAACTATGCTCTTCATGATATTCAACAAC
>NZ_JBHIRN010000195.1:0-649 GCF_042197205.1 Bartonella sp. AA2SXKL | reverse complement strand
GTCCACCCCATAGAGTTTATAATTTCATTTGTAGTTGCATGCGTTAATGAAGGATCTGCAACATTCCAAGTTGCCAAAGCGAAAACGCAAAAAACAATGAAACCCAAAAGCCCAAGCCCAATGAAAACACCAATCTGGCGCAAAAACATTTCTACGAGCCGCGAACCTTGAGAACTCTGCACTTCTAATGAATCATAAGGAGAAGAACTTTGCTGCATCCATCAATTCCAAATACAAAATCTTCCTATTAAAGGGTTTATAACATTCGGGTTATAAAATTATGGCCGCAAAATATTAATACAGTTTTAACCATCATAATCATAACAATTTCCTTAACCTGTAGTATCGTAACACATTATCCTGCAAAACAGGTATAAAGGAAACATTCACGCATGTTAAAAATACACTATCGTTTTTGTCTGATTTCAGTTTTCTTTTGTATCAACCAAGTATACAAATAGAGGACATGTCAATTTGAACAGAACGTTCAAGATAGGATTTATTAAGTGAAGTCCATGAAGGAAATTACACAAATAATCAACAGGAGAAACAAACCCAAGAAAACTTCACCTGTTTCATAAACCAGTGTCCGTTCAAAGAACTTTATATTTTATAGAGCAAGAAAGAAGTTAAATATTGTATAATTAAA
>NZ_JBHIRN010000194.1:0-650 GCF_042197205.1 Bartonella sp. AA2SXKL | reverse complement strand
CGTGATTTGATAAAAACCTTCTTTTTTACGCCACGGCTGGTTTATACTCCAATTATCCTGTGGCTTAGAAAATAGGAAAATCACTGATTTATAAAGATAATTCATCGCTTTGCAATTTGAATGAGAACTCCGAATATCCTAAGATCTTCTCATCTCAAACACTCTCATCGTGAATCACTCAAAACCATTCTCTTACATGTCACAAAAAGGGGGCGGGGCGGCGTGCGGATAAAAACAACTTAAAAAAATAAAAATGCCCCTTATGAACCGTTTCAATATAAAAGCTGTTGCAACATTTTGAGCTGGAAAATAGAATGATGGTGCTAACTTATTGCCTGTTACTTCATCCTACCCTTCTCTCCCGCTAAAACTTTTTTCAAATAAAAAACATTACAGAACAATGATGGATATTGCTAAAACAAAACGGCATCTTATTGAGAGGTTTTTCAATAAACTAAAACATTTCAGATATATCTCCAGTGATTTGATAACAAACTCCTTCTTTTATTGGGATTCCTGGTCTCTATTTGAATTATCCTCTAGAGTAGAAAATTAAATACACAGATAGGATTACGCTAAGAAAATACTCTATTCCCTTTTACATTTTTCTATTTAGAATATTGCTGCCTTTGCATTTCTGCATTACAACG
>NZ_JBHIRN010000193.1:338-650 GCF_042197205.1 Bartonella sp. AA2SXKL | reverse complement strand
ATGACATCAAAATTAACATGTCCCTTTTGACCCGCTAAAATTTCTGCCACAGCAACGCCTTCTTCCTCTGCCTTATGTGCCAACATTGGTCCTTTAACGACATCACCAATCGCATAAACTCCTGGAATATTCGTTTGCCAATGCGCATCAATTGTAATAAACCCCCGTTCATCCAACTGAACACCAGCCTCTTCCAAGCCAAGTCCTTCTGTATATGGAAAACGTCCAGTAGCAATAAGCACGACATCAGCTTCTAGAGTTTCAGAAGGACCACCCTTAACAGCCTCAAAAGTCACCTGAGCAACTGAACCA
>NZ_JBHIRN010000193.1:0-246 GCF_042197205.1 Bartonella sp. AA2SXKL | reverse complement strand
TGGAATTGCCGTGAGACTTCACCATCCATTGATCCTAAAACTTTATTAAGATATTCAATAATGGTAACTTTAGCCCCTAAACGGCTCCAAACCGAACCAAGCTCTGAACCAATAACACCAGCGCCCACAACAATCATACGCGTTGGAACTTTTTCAAGAGCAAGTGCTCCTGTAGAGGATACAATAACCTTTTCATCAATTTCAACATTCACACCCGGAATGCCTGAGCTCTCTGAACCAGTAGCA
>NZ_JBHIRN010000192.1:0-650 GCF_042197205.1 Bartonella sp. AA2SXKL | reverse complement strand
TAGGTGTGCAAGGAAAAGGTGAAAGTATTTGGTTAGGATGGTTTCTTGGCACCACATTACAAGCATTTATTCCCCTTGCACAAAAATATCGTGACAACATCCGTGTGAAAACATGGAATGCATATCTTAAACGTTTGAAAAAATCCCTAGAAGAAAACGGTTGGGATGGTGCTTGGTATCGACGTGGTTATTTTGATGATGGAACGCCCCTTGGCTCTAAAATAAATGATGAATGCAAAATTGATACCATTGCTCAATCTTGGGCTGTTATTTCTCAAATGGCTTCGCCTGAACGCCAAAAACAAGCAATGGCATCAATGCTTGAATATCTATGGGATGAAAAAGGCGATCTTATACGCCCTTTCTGGCCACCTTTTGATAAAAGCACTCTCGAACCCGGTTATATAAAAGGATATCCTCCGGGGATTCGAGAAAATGGGGGGCAATATACGCATGGTGCTATTTGGAGTATTTTAGCGCTTGCTGAAATGGGTGAAAATGATAAAGCTTATGCTTTGTTTTCTATGATAAATCCCATTACCCATGGAAAAAACCCTGAAATTTATCGTGTTGAACCTTATGTTATGGCTGCAGATATCTACGCTATTGAACCACGCCGTGGACAAGGCGGTTGGACATGGTATACAGGT
>NZ_JBHIRN010000191.1:329-650 GCF_042197205.1 Bartonella sp. AA2SXKL | reverse complement strand
ATTTTCTGCTGTAATTGTCCCATTATGAGCCTCAATGATTTGTCGACTAATAGAAAGACCGAGTCCTGAGTTTTGTCCAAATGTATCTTCGCTTGGTCGATCAGTATAAAAGCGTTCAAAAATGCGTTCAATATTTTCTGAGCGAATACCAGGGCCATTATCTTCAATAATTAAGACAAGATTTGCAGCATTACTTTTCATAGTTATACAAATTTTGCCGTTATCATGGGGAATGAAAGAACGTGCATTTTCAATGAGATTGGAAATTACTTGCCCTAAACGGAGTTCATGTCCCAATACAAGGTAAGGTTTTCCATGAGG
>NZ_JBHIRN010000191.1:0-264 GCF_042197205.1 Bartonella sp. AA2SXKL | reverse complement strand
TTCCTGAACAGCATGAACAAGGCTTTCCAAAAGTAGTGTTACATCAACAATTTGCGCCGTTTCACGAGCAAGTTCTGCATCAAGTCGCGATGCATCAGAAATATCAGTAATCAAACGGTCAAGACGACGCACATCATGTTGAATAATTTCAATCAATTGTTCCTGTGCTTCTTCATTTTTAGCCAAAGGAAGGGTTTCAACAGCACTACGCAGTGAGGTAAGCGGATTTTTTAATTCGTGGCTTACATCAGCAGCAAAGCGCTC
>NZ_JBHIRN010000190.1:333-651 GCF_042197205.1 Bartonella sp. AA2SXKL | reverse complement strand
TTGATTTTTTTTATTTTACACGCTGTTTTTTAACAACAGAAGTTTTGCCTTTTCTAGAGGGAGAATAACCTTTTACACGCGTGGTTGCACGCTTCACTGATAAAGACTGAAATTTTTCAGGTTCAACATCTACTGTTTCAGAATGGTGGACCCTTTCAAGCTTATCCTCGAGAATGTCCTCTTCATCTTTCATATTCTTTTTGAAAGCTTTAATCCCCTTCGCCACATCACCCATTAATTCAGAAACCTTACCGCGCCCAAAAAGCACAATAATAATCAGTAAAATTACAATTAAATGTGTTGGTGAAAAAAAATTAC
>NZ_JBHIRN010000190.1:0-273 GCF_042197205.1 Bartonella sp. AA2SXKL | reverse complement strand
TACTGGCTCTGTAAGAAATGTACCAAATATAATCATATCTTACTTGTATCTTTTCTTCTCAAATTAAAGGCAATTGCACATTTTTTATTGTAAACTCGCTTTTTGCCTCTCTCCAACTTTTACTTAGCATATTACAGATAAGCACAAATAAATCAAAAATGACAAACCTCTTCACATAAAATTCAAAAGATTTGAAGATTCCTCTCTCAAAGCAACTTTATCTGATCTGTCTGGTTTGCAAAACACGCCTGCGAGTCCTATACACACATTCCA
>NZ_JBHIRN010000189.1:329-651 GCF_042197205.1 Bartonella sp. AA2SXKL | reverse complement strand
GAAAATTTTCATAAACACGCACGTTGGTATAGTGCAGCTATTTTTTCAATGATCATTATTTCCTGTACAACGGCAGCGAGTGCATGGATCATGCGTGACGTTGTTAATTATATTATTGATGCGCAAAATTTTGGTATGATCATTGTAATTTCTATCATCATTGCTTTCATTTTTATTCTTAAAGGAATTGCAACTTTTGCTCAGACTTATTTTTTGAACAAAGCAGGTAATAGTATCGTTGCTGAACAACAGCGTAAAATTTACGCACGCATGATGGAACAAAGTGTCTCTTTTTATCACAATAACACTTCATCTGATCTTC
>NZ_JBHIRN010000189.1:0-284 GCF_042197205.1 Bartonella sp. AA2SXKL | reverse complement strand
ATATAATTATTACAACTTTTGTGCGTGACTTGCTTTCTGTTAGTGGCCTGTTGCTTGTCATGTTCATTCAAAACTTTACGTTAATCACTCTTACTTTAATAGTAGGACCACTCGCCTTTTTAGGGGTTCGAATGGCTTTAAAACGTGTTCGCCGTCTAGTGGAAAAAGAACTTCTCTCACTTGGTGAAATTATCAAAATTGTGCAGGAAAGTACCATTGGTATTCGAGTTATTAAGGCTTTTTCATTAGAAGAACTAATGAGAAAACGTATGAACAAAGCCATT
>NZ_JBHIRN010000188.1:0-655 GCF_042197205.1 Bartonella sp. AA2SXKL | reverse complement strand
ATATTGTTCAACACCGATCAACACAAGTGTAAAATGCTATTTTTATAACAACCTAAAAATGTGTTTAAAGCCACTTTTTAAGTTTTTAGCCACTTTTTTGCATAAAATATACTCTCTTGAGAGAATAACCATTTAAGGATTCTCCGTATATCCCATTTCTACACATACTCCAAAACCTATAAAATAGGAAAATGCAAACATTGGAAATTAAGCGAATAATTTTAGCTAATAATCTAAACTTAATAACAACAAATCATCCCAATATTTAACTTTATAAAGGCAGAGTATGATACCCACGATTCAAATATATCAAAGCATCTTTCTCTTGATTACGGTTAATTGCAATAACTTCACCAATCAAAATGTAATGGGTTGCATGCTCATGCCAACAAATTAACCGACAATCAAACGACGCTAAAGCATCTGAAAGACTAGGTGCACCAGTCTGTAAAGTTCCCCATTGCGCTCTATCAAAACACTCAGTTTCTGTATAATTGTAACGCCTAGAAAAAATATCCGCTAGTGAACGGTGTTTTCCAGCCAAACTATTCACACAAAAGTTCCCATTTTCTATAAACAAATGATTCTTGAGGTTATGGCGCATGAGGCAAACAAGAAGTGTTGGAGGATCATCAGATAAAGAACAACATGCTGA
>NZ_JBHIRN010000187.1:382-655 GCF_042197205.1 Bartonella sp. AA2SXKL | reverse complement strand
AAAAATAGAGAAAACCTCAGGGTTTCTAAGCAAAACAAAGCGAAAACAAATCACAAGCGGAAAATTTTAGTCATTATCGATGAGACACCAGAATGTCGGCGCGCTGTCGCCTTTGCTGCACAGCATGCCCAAAATACTAAAAAAACATTGGTACTACTCTGTATTGTTGATAGTGTAGAATTTCAACATTTTTTGGGCGTCAACAATGTTATGCGAACAGAAGCAATACAAACTGCCCATAAAGTTTTAGGAGAAATTGCCAGTGATGTACGC
>NZ_JBHIRN010000187.1:0-322 GCF_042197205.1 Bartonella sp. AA2SXKL | reverse complement strand
AAAAAATTGATGAGATTGCCAAACTGATTGACTAAGATAAGCAAATTGCACTTATTGTTTTAGCTGCCCGTGAACATACAGAAGGACCCGGACCGCTTGTGCAATTAATTGGCAATCGGGGAACAGCTTTTTCAATCCCTGTTATCGTTATTCCAAGTAATCTCGCTGATGAAGATATTGAATCCATTGCCTAAAATAGTGTATTCTTCATTCAAGAAGCGCCCTGATCCATCCCATAAAAGGAGAGTCTATGTTTATTCAAACTGAAACCACACCAAACCCTGCAACACTGAAATTTCTGCCAGGTTGTGTGGTACTTTCC
>NZ_JBHIRN010000186.1:0-656 GCF_042197205.1 Bartonella sp. AA2SXKL | reverse complement strand
CTTTGCTATCAAGATAATAACCACTAAAATCAACCACCCCAAATTTGGGGGCGTTAAGTTCTTCAAGCATTTTCTTGATATCACGCATAACATGGTCATGTCTTTTACCGCATAACTCTGCAATTTCACGGCTAGACATAGTTTGGACAGTTTCCTGTTTGATTGTATTTTGTTGAATAGCAATAAGCTTTTCCATTACGGACCTCATATTGATGGGATTGATAGATTAAAGAAGGCGCTTTTACACGCGCCCTTAGAATTTAAATGACATCACTAAGACGCAATTTATTTTGCTCTTCATAAGTACCGTAAATCTCATCATTATATTTTTCTTTTGCTAAATCATCTAAAAGTCTATTGTAGGCATCACTTTCACGTATAAAGTAATGGACTTCACTATCCTCATTGAGACGTTCAATATTTTCTTCTACATATGCTTCTGCGATCTCTTCAGAGATATCTTCACAACTCTTCTCAGAAGGATTTACGCGAAGGATTTGGATTGCATCATCTGCCTCATCAATAATTGCTTGAACTTGGCTTGCATCAAGTGGTCCTGACTGACCAATGTGTTGATCATCATCATACACAACTAATAAAATTTCATCGGAATGAATAAAAATTGGCTTTTCCATGATTTCCCCTCCCTAACGCCT
>NZ_JBHIRN010000185.1:0-658 GCF_042197205.1 Bartonella sp. AA2SXKL | reverse complement strand
TTACGAAAAAGTTTGAATGTTGAAATGCTCTGCATCTTTTGCCTCCAAATCGGTATTCTATCGCTTTTTTTTACAATATACATTCTGTTAAGCAGGAATCTTTGTCTCAAAAGGATGCATAATTCTTTAAAAATTTTTCATAAAACAGTATAAAAATCAATCTTTCAAAACAAAAGCCTTTATTTAAAAAGAGTTTCAAAACGCTTTGAAGGACTAGTATTTTGACCTTCTTTCCTATATAAATGTTACGATAAATAAGAAGTCTTTGACTCTTCTTGTTTTCTCACAGACCCTTGCTGAACGACATCTCGGCTATGGGTGACTTTTGTTTATTCATTTTTTGAAAGGATAAGACGATGTCGATTACAGCTGAACGTAAAAAAGCTATTGTCGCAGAATATGCCAATAAAGTCGGTGATACAGGATCACCAGAAGTGCAGGTCGCTGTACTTTCTGAACGTATTGCTAACTTGACTAATCATTTTAAATTTCACAAAAAGGATAACCATTCTCGTCGCGGTCTTTTGAAAATGGTGTCTCAACGCCGTCGCTTACTTGATTACCTTAAAGGAATTGACCAAAATCGTTATCAGACACTTATAAAGAAGTTAGGTTTGCGCCGCTAAAACAAAAATGGGTGAATGGTTTTTCTACAAAA
>NZ_JBHIRN010000184.1:308-658 GCF_042197205.1 Bartonella sp. AA2SXKL | reverse complement strand
AGCACTCATCAGTGTTTTAGAAACCTATCCAAGAGATGAAATATTTCGCTCTGACATTGACACATTGACAGAAAATGCCAAACTCATCATGCAATTAGATGAACGTCCACGTTTGCGCGTGCTTGCTCATACGGATTCTTTTGGACGCTTTGTTTCGATACTTGTCTATGTACCCCGTGATCAATATAGTAGCAACGTTCGCGAAAAAATTGGCGAATATTTTGTTAAGCTCTATAATGGTGATTTTTTTGAATCTCATCCGCTATTTTTGGAAAGCACACTCACACGTGTTTATTATATCATCCACCGCAAAGGGAGTGAAAGTGCTCCTCTTATTGAGCGCACCAAAC
>NZ_JBHIRN010000184.1:0-256 GCF_042197205.1 Bartonella sp. AA2SXKL | reverse complement strand
TCTTACCCGCAAAATAACAGAACAACAAACGCGCTTAGCCAGCCAATTTCCCAACAGCTATCGTGACTTATTTTCCACTGAAGATGCCATTGAAGATGCCGGACATATTTTAAGTCTTCATGATAAAAAACCGCTTTTTGTTACGTTTTATAATACCTACAATAAAGAAAAACAAAGTATTTCTCTCCGACTCTTTCACCGCTACGAAGAACTAGCTCTTTCCAAACGCGTACCACTCCTTGAAAATATGGGATTT
>NZ_JBHIRN010000183.1:0-659 GCF_042197205.1 Bartonella sp. AA2SXKL | reverse complement strand
GCAGAGTATTTAAGAGAAAGCCTAAAGACTTTCCCAATCCATTGCTGGTTTATGGGGAATTTTATTAGCTTTGTTTGCCTTATAAAGTTTGTGTTTTAATGTTTTTCTGTAAAATCAACATTCAAGTCTAACATAGATGCATTTTAAAGACATACATTAAGATGATTCCTTACAAAACAAGCCGTTCCAACTTTCCTATGCCAGATTGGGGCAAGAATCTTGCGTATCTTTGTTTTGGTAATCGAAAATATGAAAAAAGCTTGATTGAAAAAGAATATAAAAGTGTAAAGGTAAAAACAATTCTAATCTTTCCCATCATTCTTGAATTCGACTTTACAACTCTCAACAATCTCCATGAAAATATCTTTTCAGTAATGGAAAGTACGCAATTGCTCACGCTTTGTGTTTATTGTGCTCTTTAATGAGGACAGTCTCTGACCATAAAACAGAACACCATTGTATTACCATTCATGCATTTGCTTTAAAGAAATATCTCTCATTTCTCCTAAATCAATCTCACAGTAACTGTAAAGGGTATAATACAAAAATATAAAAGCTATTATGTACGCACATCTCTACTTTACATTTATGACAAGTCAAACCAGCACTATTACTCTCTGTACCAACTCCTAATATTGCAAAAGCCCTTGCATTGAGAC
>NZ_JBHIRN010000182.1:314-661 GCF_042197205.1 Bartonella sp. AA2SXKL | reverse complement strand
CGCTTTTTGCACACAAATAAAAAATCCAAATGCTGAAAATGCACTCAATGTTCTGCTTGCTATTGGACGTAAAGAGTTTGATAAATTCAATTTTCCACCTGATATTGAAGCTATTTGGTGGAACATTTTTGATAATCTTGCTCCACGCCTTATTCAATGGGAACAAAGTTTAGGACCGCGAGAGCGAAATGCTGAAGTGGTCTCACAAAAAATCCCTATAGGGACAACAGGAGTAACCCTTTCAGGACGTGCTGATCGTCTTGATGTCTTGCCCGATAAAACAGTTGAAATTTTAGATTTTAAAACCGGAACGCCTCCTTCATCAAAACAAGTTCGTGACTTATTAT
>NZ_JBHIRN010000182.1:0-299 GCF_042197205.1 Bartonella sp. AA2SXKL | reverse complement strand
TGCTTATGGAAGGAGCATTTCCAGATTTTCAAGACCTTACCCCCTCAAATCTATTTTACATTCCCCTGAACGGAAAGGGTGAAATTAAATCCCAATCAATTCTTTTAAGCAAAGGAGAAGGAGAAACCCACTTAAGTGCTGTTAAGCTCAGTAAAATTGCATGGAAAAATCTTATTGCACTTATAACTTATTATCAAAATCCACAACAAGGCTATCTCTCACATGCCGTCCCTATTATGTCACAACGATATGAAGGTGACTATGACCATTTGGCACGGTTGTGGGAATGGTCAAGTGGT
>NZ_JBHIRN010000181.1:0-662 GCF_042197205.1 Bartonella sp. AA2SXKL | reverse complement strand
GAACCAATTGCGAACCGGCCTGCCAAAGAGCTGCAACTTGTGCAACTGTTGCATCAACATCAGCAGTATCCGTATTAGTCATTGATTGAACAACAATTGGACTCCTCCCCCCAACCAGCACATCACCAACCGTAACAGCAACAGATTGGCGACGTTCAAGAGGTTTAGATAAAGAATACACTGTGTTCATCAAGCCCTCAAATTTTCAAAACCTGCGTTATCGATCATCATTTACGGCAACGCTTACCAGAGCACAATTAAAAGAGTACAACTTGAAAAAAGGAATGAAAGGAACATTCTCTCATTGCACAAAAGCTCTTGGTTTCTTCGCTTCACTGAAAAGCAAGTAAGCGCACACAATGCAACCTTTCAATTTTTAAGCCGTTATAGCAAAATCCCAAACACAATTCCAACTGTATGAAACACTATAACACATGAAGGAGGAAACCCATGTGCCTATTTTCGACCCACACCAAAAATGCTAAAATTAAAAAACGCATCGCACAATTAAAAAACGAACTCGTTCCCATGAGTCGTTTGAGTTCTCATAGTAACAGCTTTGAGAACATCTCTGACATATTTGACACATGGAAACAAAAGGGTCAACACGCACTTTATCATTTCAATGAGCATGTTACAGAATTGAAAAAAAAAGTAAAAGA
>NZ_JBHIRN010000180.1:329-663 GCF_042197205.1 Bartonella sp. AA2SXKL | reverse complement strand
AAGCCATTAGTTTTTAGATTTCACAGATATACTTTTATTGACTAGATCTCTTATCACATGAAGCGTGAGTTGGATAGTTTTGTATACCTCTTTGAGAAATATTTTCCAAACTTATTCAGGAAGAAGAGTCTTTGTGGTAAATTTTATCATAAGATGTGCGTATTATATTATTTAGCTCTTTTTAAAACTTCACATAGGGAATAGTGTACTAAAGCGTTTGAAAAAGGTGTATTTAAACCTGCTTTATATTTGATGAAAGTGTTGATGTTAAGTTATCGAAATTCATGAGAGAGCCAACAGGTCCAACAGCTGCTAATGTTGGAGTGGCATTGAT
>NZ_JBHIRN010000180.1:0-305 GCF_042197205.1 Bartonella sp. AA2SXKL | reverse complement strand
GCCAGCTAAATCAGTTAATCTTGCAGGAGTAATAAGCTCTAAGCGTTCAATTGTTTCAGATAGTGGAATTTCTCTGCCATAAAGAAGTATTTGACGGGCAATGAAATTAGCTTGACTAGATGGATTTTCCTGCGCCATTGTAAGGGTAGCTCGATATTGTGCTCGTGCTCGTTGAAGTTCATTGGTGTGGATATTTTTGCTTACCTTAGAGAGCTCATCGAGAATTACAGGAAGCAGTTCTTTTAGTTTCTCTTGTCCGGTGGCAGCGTGAAGGCCAAAAAGTCCGATATCTGAAAAGCCCCAAT
>NZ_JBHIRN010000179.1:329-664 GCF_042197205.1 Bartonella sp. AA2SXKL | reverse complement strand
TCATAAATTACGTGAAGCCGGACGCAAAAATGCTCTCTTCATCATTGCTAGGCCTGATGGAGAATTACGATTCGTAACGATTCCAATGGATTGATACTTTGAAGATTGATGTTTTAGTAATTCATTTTTTTGAATATGTATTTAATCATCTGTGTTTTTGTTGTCACTATAAAGATATGGGACAGGTGAGAGTTTTTTCTCTCCAGTTTTTAAAATAGTAAATTATATAAAAAAAATTCATATCAGAGTTTTTCATCTGGACATTACTATGTTTTGCTTCGTGGTTGATGGAAAAAATTGAAAGAAAAATGGGTGCTTGAAGATGATGATCTGCA
>NZ_JBHIRN010000179.1:0-307 GCF_042197205.1 Bartonella sp. AA2SXKL | reverse complement strand
TGCAGAAAGCTTGTTATAAATAGAATATCATCCATTTTTTAAAAAGGTAAGCTGTGTGTTTATGTGCGTTAAGCGAGTATTATTTTAGTATGTGATTGCAAAAAGTATGTTTGTTGATGATCGTTTACTTGAAAAAAAATTTATGGCTGTGTTTTATTATTGAATAAGGATATAAAAAAGAACTTTAAGATTTTTTAGGTATTGTTATCGTGTTCATTTTTCCTTTTTTCAAAGGGTGCAGAGTTATCATAGGTACTTTCTTTTTGTTCATTAAAGGGATTATGATTGTATTTTCTTTAAAAGCATT
>NZ_JBHIRN010000178.1:0-666 GCF_042197205.1 Bartonella sp. AA2SXKL | reverse complement strand
TGCTGTTTGTGGAAACTACAATCCCCACATTCATGTGTTCCCATGCTTGTGTGGGATTGTTCTCTTCATCCACCATCTCAATATTGTTCACCGTTGTTTGAAACAGCGGTGGCAGAAAATATCAACAGGCTTTCAAGCCATTGCATTAAAAAGAAGTCCATTCAAAGAGGGGAAAAATGAAACAAACTCTAAAGCTATTAGGTGCGGTAATTTTGTTTATCATAACAGGATGTCAGTTTAACAAACTTCCTCCAGGAGATGTGGCTGCGTGGGAGAAAAATGGTGTTACTGATTTTACTGAGGTAGGAAAAGCCTTGTTAGAATGTGGCATGCCAACCCCTTATGATCGCGATCCAGAAAACGATAATCGCAGTTTCAATCAAATGGCAACCATTGATGCTTGCATGCTTCAAGCAGGGTTCCGCTATAAATATGATGTGGGGGGGGGGATGGTGTGGAAATCATAAAGCCGAAAACCTTCCGATTTGTCGTCCTGGCGCTGTCATTCCACAGCGCAGTGTCAAGAAGCGCTTGAACAGCCCTTTTTGTAAAAAATATAAAAATAGCCGTAAATGCCAACCTTAAATATTGCTGTTTGTGGAAACTACAATCCCCACATTCATGTGTTCCCATGCTTGTGTGGGATTGTTCTCTTCATCCACCATC
>NZ_JBHIRN010000177.1:0-667 GCF_042197205.1 Bartonella sp. AA2SXKL | reverse complement strand
AATCCTGGCGTTCCTCTTGCCAAAACTTTCAGATCCACGTTAGGAGCTAGAGGCACATTGCGCACATGGACTTTCAAGATTTGTTCACGCCCAGAAACATCAGGGTTTGGCACAACAACTTGCCGATCAAAACGTCCTGGTCTTAACAAAGCAGGATCGAGCACATCGGGACGGTTTGTTGCAGCAATGAGAATAATACTTTCATTGGGTTCAAAGCCATCCATTTCGACAAGCAACTGGTTTAAGGTCTGCTCCCGTTCATCGTTCCCGCCTCCTAATCCGGCGCCCCGATGGCGCCCGACAGCGTCGATTTCACCGATCAAGATAATACAGGGAGCATTTTTTTTAGCCTGTTCGAACATATCCCGCACGCGACTTGCCCCAACACCGACGAACATTTCGACAAAATCGGACCCTGAAATAGTAAAGAACGGTACATTGGCTTCACCAGCGACGGAGCGAGCCAGCAAGGTTTTACCAGTTCCAGGAGGACCAACAAGCAAAACGCCGCGTGGAATACGTCCACCTAAGCGTTGAAATTTTTGTGGCTCACGTAAAAATTCGACAATTTCCTGTAGATCTTGTTTTGCTTCTTCAACACCAGCAACATCCTGAAAGGTAACGCGCCCCTGCGCTTCATTGAGCAATTTTGCTTTTGATTTGCCAA
>NZ_JBHIRN010000176.1:388-668 GCF_042197205.1 Bartonella sp. AA2SXKL | reverse complement strand
TGAACTGTCTCAAGTGCCAAAGGCTGATGCAACATTTTGAGCTGGAAAATAGAATGATGGTGCCGGTTTGTTCCTTTATAAGCGTAAAGAGGGTAGTGCTCAATGGCTTTTACGCTATATGCCATTCACGGGTGCCGTCGCAAAATGGGCTTAGGTGCCTGCCTTAAGAGATATTTCTTTAAAACAAGCACATAAATCTAAAATCCAATGTATTTTGTTTTGCATTGAGGGGCGTAACCCTATTAAAGAACGCAAAAGACTCAAAAATCCCTAAAAAACT
>NZ_JBHIRN010000176.1:0-335 GCF_042197205.1 Bartonella sp. AA2SXKL | reverse complement strand
GCACAGCACCTTTTGCAGCAGAAGTCGTCATAGCTGCATATGCCTTAAGAGCCTTTGAAACCTTACGCTTACGTTTCTCAGTCGGTTGCCAAGCTGCTTTTCCTTTTGCTGCCATTTTGACACGACGATGCATCAGCTCATCATCCTCAACTAACATATGAATGGTACGATTAGGAATATCAATTTCTATGATATCTCCCTCTTCCACTAGAGCAATTGCTCCTCCTTCAGCAGCTTCTGGAGAAACATGTCCGATAGAAAGCCCCGAAGTCCCCCCCGAAAAACGGCCGTCTGTTATAAGTGCACATACCTTTCCTCATCCTTTGGATTTAAGA
>NZ_JBHIRN010000175.1:341-669 GCF_042197205.1 Bartonella sp. AA2SXKL | reverse complement strand
GAAGGATTGCATGGAACATCTTCTCAATCACTTCCGATTGTTGACGGTTCATTTGGTAGTGCGCATGCTTGGAAAAAAGCAGCGACTGTTTTTGCTGGTCCCTTGTTCAACGTTCTTTTTACCGTTGTTATTTTAACGTTTTTTTTCTTTACATATGGTCGTGTAGCCATTGAACCAGTTGTTGGTTCTTTCGTAAAAGATTCTCCTGCTGTTCAGGCCGGTTTGCAATTAGGCGACCGTTTTATTGAGATGGATGGTCAACAGGTTGAAAGTTTTGAAGATTTGATGAACTATGTGACGTTTCATGGTGGAGATCCTATAGAATTTA
>NZ_JBHIRN010000175.1:0-280 GCF_042197205.1 Bartonella sp. AA2SXKL | reverse complement strand
TAGTTGAGCGAGATGATGGATTTGGTAATCGGGTTCGAAGTGGACTGATGGGTGTAGGAGTTCCTGTTGATCCAGATAATCCTGCGCGTTTAGATCCAGCTTATGTAAAACATATTCGCTATAGTTTTGGCAGAGCTTTGAGAGAGGCATCAAAACGTGCTACGTTTATTGTTACCCAAACAGTTTTTTTTATGGGGCGTTTACTCGGTGGGAAAGAAGATCATTGTCGGCTAAGTGGTCCTTCTAAGACGGTTAAAATTGCTTGGCAAGTGAGTGAAAC
>NZ_JBHIRN010000174.1:0-669 GCF_042197205.1 Bartonella sp. AA2SXKL | reverse complement strand
GTGTGTGGTGTGAGAGCTTGTGGGTTTATCTTTTAGGTGTTTAAAGTAAGTGTTCAAAGCGAGCGTAGGGACAAAATGCGTCATAGAAAAACACTGTTGAATGTGGAGGGCATAAAACTATGTTCAATGGTCCAGGGGCTTTAGAAAATCAGAGATTTGTGCAGGAGGAAGACGTGAGGCGGGTATCTTGATTGTCTGAAAAAATGGTAAGACTCTAATGATCTCTTGGGAGATTTTGCACTACTAGAGCGCTGTTTGGTTAAGACTGCAAGAAAAGAAATGCATATAAAGGAAAGAGGAATGCCACAAAAATATTTTGGTACAGATGGAATTCGCGGCAAAGCCAATGTTTTTCCCATGACACCAGATTTTGCTATGAAAGTGGGGATGGCTGTGGGAATTTTGTTTCGGTCACAAAATCAGTCGCGTCGTGTGGTAATTGGTAAAGATACCCGTTTGTCTGGTTATATGCTCGAAAATGCTTTGGTTTCAGGATTTACCGCTGCTGGAATGGAGGCGTTCTTATTAGGACCGGTGCCAACACCTGCTGTTGCTATGCTTTGTCGCTCATTGCGTGCTGATCTGGGGGTGATGATTTCGGCCTCTCATAATCCCTTCTATGATAATGGTATTAAACTTTTTGGTCCTGATGGCTTTAAGCTTTCAGAT
>NZ_JBHIRN010000173.1:0-674 GCF_042197205.1 Bartonella sp. AA2SXKL | reverse complement strand
AATCCTGCATAGAGCCTGTTAAAAATAAAATACCCGTCACAACCAAAAAAATACCAATAATTTTTTCAACTTTTCCTAAATGAATACGAAAAGCTCCTAAAAATCTCATAAAACTACTCGAAAATAAAGCTGCTATCAGAAAAGGCACACCAAGTCCTAAGGCATAAACCCCTAAAAGAACAGCTCCCTCACCCACAGTTTCTTTTGTTCCAGCAAGTGTTATAACGGGTCCTAAAATTGGGCCAATACAAGGTGTCCAACCAAATGCAAAAGCTAAACCAATAACGTAAGCACCTAAAGGACCAGAAGGCCTTTTATGTATTTGAAAACGCGCTTCACGAAATAAAAAAGCAATTTTGAAAAGACCCAAAAAGTTTAAACCAAAAATAATAATGATAATTCCAGCAGAAAGTGCAAACCAATCACGATAATAAGCGATAAGCTTTCCAATTGTGCTTGCACTGGCACCTAAAGCGACAAAAACGGTTGTAAAACCCATCACAAAGGCAATAACAGAAGATAAAAGCGCCCACCGTATAAACACTCTTCCCTTATGTTTTTCTGAACGAAAATCATCAATACCAATGCCCGCCATATAGCACAAATAAGGAGGAACTAACGGCAAAACACACGGTGATAAAAAAGAGAGTGCACCAGCAAAAAATACACCAACT
>NZ_JBHIRN010000172.1:379-675 GCF_042197205.1 Bartonella sp. AA2SXKL | reverse complement strand
TCTTGAAGAATAGATGATAAAATATTATATTTTTATATAATATTGGAAAGGGCGTTTAATGCACACAACAAAATTACGTAAAGTTGGAGGGTCTGTTATGCTCTCTATACCGCCGGCATTGCTTGATGTTCTTCATCTTACTGAGAACACGCAAGTTGGTTTGGCTGTTGATAATGGACAATTGGTTGTGAAGCCACAGACATTTCCAAGTTACACTCTTGATGAATTGTTAGCTCAATGTAATCCTTCAGATGATTTTGCGGATGAAGATATGGAGTGGTTTGATGCTAAACCTG
>NZ_JBHIRN010000172.1:0-346 GCF_042197205.1 Bartonella sp. AA2SXKL | reverse complement strand
TCTCTTGACCCAACTTCAGGCTATGAACAAAAAGGAACGCGTCCTGTATTGATTGTATCACCAGAGGCGTTTAATCGTGTCACGAAAACACCCATTGTCTTACCCATTACAAGTGGAGGAAATTTTTCTCGAACCGCAGGTTTCGCTGTCTCATTGGTAGGAACAGGATTGCATACAACAGGTGTGATACGTTGTGACCAGCCCCGTGCTCTGGATATAGCAGCGCGTCAGGGTAAGAAAATGGAAACAGTTCCCCCCATAATTATGAACGAAGTTCTTGCTAAGCTATCAACATTTCTCACATAGTTTCTTCGCACTTGAAGGATGTTAAAGTAAGCAACATGAG
>NZ_JBHIRN010000171.1:428-677 GCF_042197205.1 Bartonella sp. AA2SXKL | reverse complement strand
TTCACCGGAAAAGCCGCTACTAATTTACCAATTTCAGCTGTCTTAGATGGATCTGTGGCACGAATCCCTTTCCCACCACGTCCTGAAATCCGAAATTCATATGAGGAAGATCGTTTTCCATAACCAAATTCACTTACCGTTAAAAGCATCTGTTCACGCGCATGAAGTTCTAAATAGCGACCCTCTGTCAACTCTGTGTCGACTGCCTCATCTTCCTCATCAAGAGTTACAAGATCCTCAGCATCAGAA
>NZ_JBHIRN010000171.1:0-366 GCF_042197205.1 Bartonella sp. AA2SXKL | reverse complement strand
AGATTGTCATTGAAATGACTTTATCATCGTTAGCCAAATTGATACCACGGACTCCCACCGAATTCCGGCCTGCAAAAACACGAACCTCAACGACCGGGAAACGAATACATTGTCCCTTAGCAGTTGTTAGAACGACATCATGACGTTCTGTACAAGTTTCGACAGAGAGAATTTCATCTTCTTCATCAAGTTTCATGGCAATTTTGCCATTGCGATTAATCTGAACGAAATCCGATAATTTATTACGACGCACAGTTCCACGCGTAGTTGCGAACATCACATCCAATGCACTCCAACGGGCTTCATCTTCTGGCAAGGGCATAATCGTCGTTATGCGCTCACCTTGCTGTAAGGGAAGCATATTGA
>NZ_JBHIRN010000170.1:0-678 GCF_042197205.1 Bartonella sp. AA2SXKL | reverse complement strand
TTTTAAGAGTTAATTTCTTTTAAAAAATAACTTTTACAGTAGTTGTTTATTCGAGTATTCTGTCGCAAATACTGCATTCGTTTCTTCAGACTCATTGAATGCAAAATTTTCATCACATTCAGGAAACCAGACAATATCTAGAATTATAAAATAACAATCTTTTTTGTTTCCTTCGCTACAATCTTGTTACATTCTCCTTCATTGATACTTTCTTTAAAAGTTTCAAAATCAAGATATTGCGGTTCTTCGGTTAAAAAGTTACAGATCAAAAATTCATTGAGAATACCATGATCCAATATTTTCTGCTTAAACCATAAATTCACATCATCCTCATCTAACATTTTACCCACTTGCCACAACATAACAAAAAGCTTTTCAAAACAATAAATGAGAACTCAAGAAAGAATCATAGGCCACCTCTCGAACGTTCATGAGACAGTGATTTTGGTGAGATCTGCAAATCTGAAGTTTAAAAGAGAAAGCGCAAATGATTTTCCAATATCATCAGATTTTTCAAGAATAAAAGAGGTTCTTTCATAGAACACGGTAAAATCGTATTACCCCATTGTATTTCTCCATTAATACGTTGAGTTTATAAAAAATAAATATTATCAACTAGTTACTGTTTTAACAGCTTACAATTTATCCAAATATCCTCCTGTAAAAAATTGTCTGATT
>NZ_JBHIRN010000169.1:340-681 GCF_042197205.1 Bartonella sp. AA2SXKL | reverse complement strand
GAAAGAGACAATGATAAAGGAAACGAGGATGAAGGAGACGGGGATGAAGGAAATGTGTGAGAAAGAAGAGTAAGAAAAAGTTTATGACGATGATGAAATCTTCACTATGGAAAGCGTGCTGCGTTTTTGAAAAGTCTGGGGTGGCCGGTGAAAATCGAGGGAAAAGGCGACTATTTGATGATCTATTATTTACCAGATTGCGAAGTGTAATTTCTCTATAATGATGAAATCAGCAAAGATTACCTACAATTTGATTACGGGCTTTTAATAATAAACGGTGTTTTTATTGTTACTTTACTGCTACTTGTCAGACCATTAATCCTTGCAATTCTTATGTTTTG
>NZ_JBHIRN010000169.1:0-308 GCF_042197205.1 Bartonella sp. AA2SXKL | reverse complement strand
AGTGATACAACTGAATTTTGAGGCGAAGGGACTGGAAATTTTTGAAGTAAGAGTCACACAAGAGCGTTTAAAGCAGGCGCTTGATGAAGCTTTATAATGGGCAGTGGGTGATTTTGTTCTGCATAAAATACTGCGCTTTCAATTCAGTATTCCACCTTGGAAAAAAGACTTTTTATCTTGGTCAACAGGCAAAACAAAGGTGATATCTTATGCTCTAACCTATCTTGGGGTTCTTACTTTGCTTGGTGATGTAGAAGTTTTACAGTTTTACAGCAAAAGCTTTGCAGTAGTTGATCAGCTTGGCTTTG
>NZ_JBHIRN010000168.1:356-682 GCF_042197205.1 Bartonella sp. AA2SXKL | reverse complement strand
ATGTGTTAAGGATAGCACAGTCATGGGTTAATTCTTCTGAAAAGTTACAGTTTATCGGTCATGGTGTCCTTTTTGTCATTGCATCTTGTGGTTTTATTTGTGGAATTATGCAAGTTTCTCCACGTCAGCGTGCGCGCAATAAGGTTGAGTGTTTGATTGTTATTGGATTGATTTGTGCATCTATCGTTGCGGTTTTGACGACAGCCGCCATTGCACTCTCTATGTTCTTTCAAACGATGAGTTTCTTTCAGTCTGTACCCTTTTCAAACTTTTTTTTAGGAACGGTTTGGGATCCACGTTTTTCAGCGAGTGGTGCGGAGGGTGAA
>NZ_JBHIRN010000168.1:0-259 GCF_042197205.1 Bartonella sp. AA2SXKL | reverse complement strand
CTCTTTATATGGCTGAATATGCTTCGGCTCGATTGCGATCAATAGTAAAGCCATTGTTGGAAGTTCTTGCGGGTATTCCAACCATTGTTTATGGCTTTTTTGCTCTGAAGTTTGTCGGACCATTTTTACGTGATCTCTCTGTTTCTCTCTCTGGTGGTGTTGGTTTTATTATGGCTCAAAGTGTTTTGACCGCTGGAGTTGTGATGGGAATTATGTTGATACCTTTTGTTTCCTCTTTGTCAGATGATGTTATTACCGC
>NZ_JBHIRN010000167.1:0-685 GCF_042197205.1 Bartonella sp. AA2SXKL | reverse complement strand
AGATTCCCTTAATCTGCACCTTACAATGAATGCGTTCCCTGCTGCTTTAGTTAATCTATGGAAATCCAACCTTGGAGTAGCTGGTACTGTAACAGGGCAGATTACGATTCGTGGTAGTTTTCAAAAGCCTGATGTAACTTATGATCTAAAAGGTGAAGAACTGACAACACTTGCTTTTCAAAATAAAAAAATAATGCCTTTTGTTCTTTCTGCTAAAGGTAAAACAGTAGATCAGAACCTTACTTTGAATGCAAATTTAACAGGAGAGGGGGTACAAGCACAAGCACAGGGTCATATATCTTTAGATAAAAATAAGCTTGATCTCCACGTTAATTTGCAAGATTTGCCTGCACGTTTGATGAATAGTTTTATTGAAGGGCAAGCACTTGGAGGAGCCGTGGTAGGTAGGATCGATATTGCTGGAACAATGAAGGATCCATCTGCTTCTTTTGAGCTTGCTAGTCAAAGCTTAACTGCTATGACGCATAAAGGACCTCTGTTGATCAATATGAATGCTCGTGGTTCTTACAAAAAATCGACTTTTCATATTGAGCGTATGATAGCGACCGGAGATAAAGGATTAGATCTCTCCATAAATGGACCTGTTTCTCTTAATGGTTCAGCTGTCAAATTGAATGTTAAAGGGGCAATGCCTCTTGCTTTTGTTGATTTATTATTAGCAAAA
>NZ_JBHIRN010000166.1:329-685 GCF_042197205.1 Bartonella sp. AA2SXKL | reverse complement strand
AGCGAGCTTTGTAAAACCATGTTCTTTCAGATAAACTTGTAAGCCTGTTGGTGTTTTTTGATCATTTTCAAAAAAGGCGGAATAACTATCAATTTTTTGATTATAGCCTTTTCTGAGGATGAGTTGTGCTTTATCAACTTTAAGAGAGGTATGAAAGTCTGCTCCTTTTGTTCCTTGTACGCAATGATCTGGCCACAGTATTTGCGGACCATAGTCAAGATTAACGCTATCATAAGGCTTTTTATCAGGGTAGGAAGAGGCGAAGCTGCAATGGTTTTTAGGGTGCCAGTCTTGGGTTAAAATAACATGATCAAAATGCTCTATGAGATTATTGACAGCCGGTAAAATGATATCAC
>NZ_JBHIRN010000166.1:0-283 GCF_042197205.1 Bartonella sp. AA2SXKL | reverse complement strand
CATTTTGAATATCAATAACAATTAAAGCTTTTTTTTCCATAAACACATTCCTGTAGGAGGTTTACTTTTGTGATACCCTTTAAAAGACTATATTTCGTCTTGAAGTTTTGAGATAATTTGGTGGATGTTGGTATTATAATTATCAAGATAAAAAAAGGGAGTAGATAAGTTTTTACAATTCTTTTTATAGTTTTTTACCAATTGCAACCACCTACCAATGGGCAGAGCACTGTATTCACTCATCGCTACATATTGGTGGAGAGCTTTCATGATTATCAGGCTT
>NZ_JBHIRN010000165.1:0-686 GCF_042197205.1 Bartonella sp. AA2SXKL | reverse complement strand
TAAACAAAAAATGATCATTCGCTGAGAAGCGCGTGTCTGCGCCCGACAACCCAACAATCTGTAAATATTTAAGCATTCATGCATTTATATTGGAACATCATAATATTATTGTTTGAGAATGGAAGCACTGTCGTAAAATGAGAGGCTAAAAATTTATTACAAACCGCTACATGAGAACTTTGAATATACCAAATTAGAATAAGACTATTGCCTCTATCTGTTTGCATAATCTTTGAAACGGGAAGACAGCTTAATTTGGGAAGATATAAAACTTTAAAGACAAAAAAGCGCTCATCTTTACCATCACCTTTCATTCGGCTTTATATTTTCCAAAACGATTTAGGGCAATATTTTTATAAATAATGGGGAGTGCGCATTACCTCACACTTTTGTTTCTGACGTTTTTTAAGAAGAATCACGCCCTTCACGCAAAACAAAAACGCCACTGTGTTGTACAGTTACACGCTTGTTTTAAAGAAACATTTCTTAGCGCACAAAAGCACGCACTCCAAGCCCATTTCACAACGACGCTCATAAATAGTATATGATAAATCCAAATAATATTAACGATAAAGCCATTGTGCACCCCCTTTTTACGTGCACCCCCCTCTTTACGCTTATGAAGCGTATAAGCCAGGACCCTTATTCTCACAAACCGGCACCATTATTCCTTTGCCAGCTTTCAA
>NZ_JBHIRN010000164.1:0-688 GCF_042197205.1 Bartonella sp. AA2SXKL | reverse complement strand
TGTTTTTAAGGTGCGCGCCATGTTGCTCGTTTCTTTCTTAAAAGCCCTATCGTTTTTTTTTTGCTTTTTTGCTGAACTTGTTCTCTAATTATAGATCCAATTCGCTTAAATCATCAAACTGAAAAATTTACAGTGTTTTAGGCCCGCTTTGGCCAGAAAAGAGATCCAATGATGGTTATAGTACTTGAATAATGCTTTCTGTTCATCTATATCCTTATGATATAGATATCAAAATGTCTTGTAAAGCGGAAGTATCGCTTAAGAATTTCATAGGGGGGTTGCTTTGGCAAGAAAGACAGGCTATGCTTATAGAATTAGTATGTTCGTGCAATAACTTCGGGGGGTAAAAGTGCTTGTAAGCTAAGTGCGCGAAAGGTAGAAATTATCGGTTTTTTAAGACCGATGGTTTTAGAGAAAAAGAGAAACAGATATTTTTTCTGGCAAAAGTGTTTTTTACGCCAGGAATATCGTATGTTTGTTCTCATTTTTCATCATTTTTCCACAAGATGGTTATTTTTTTAGTAAAATATGGTCTATTTTAAAAAAAACACTTGGCATTTTATGTGAACATCACTAGGTTTCTGCTAATTGACAGAGAAAGAGGGAATTTTTGATTGACGATTTCCCTGCTGTTTTGTGATTTTCAAAAAAAATATATGCTTTTATCAACATCAGTAGGGTTCGTTTA
>NZ_JBHIRN010000163.1:332-690 GCF_042197205.1 Bartonella sp. AA2SXKL | reverse complement strand
TTTATGTTTTTTTTACGATAAATCATAGCATAGAAAAAATACCGTGTTGGTAGATGAATGAAGATTTTAGAAACGAGGATAAGAAAACCTTGAAACGGAAGCTAACAAAAAAAATCAAAACGAATGCAGATCTTTTGCGCCATAAAAAAGTAACAATGCCACAAGCAAAGGCTTTTTCTGTTCATTTATTAACAGCTTCGGGTTCGTTTTTAGCATTTCTTTCTCTTATATCGGCCTCTCAAAAAGAATGGACTGCTATGTTTTTTTGGCTCGGACTTGCACTTCTCGTTGACGGTATCGATGGGCCAATTGCGCGCAAACTTGATGTTAAATATGTACTTCCAACATGGTCTGGAGA
>NZ_JBHIRN010000163.1:0-265 GCF_042197205.1 Bartonella sp. AA2SXKL | reverse complement strand
GCGCTTTATCAAAGTGGTTTTATGGGATCAGGATTATCATTTTTATTAAGTGCGATTATTGTCATTTCATCAGCGATTTATTACGCAGATACTGGAATGAAAACCAAAGAAAACTTTTTTAAAGGATTTCCTGTCGTTTGGAATATGATGGTTTTTACGCTTTTTGTCGTAAGACCAGGGGAGTGGATCACTTTTACCATTATTGTCTTATCAGCAATCATATCTTTTTTACCCATTTATTTCATCCATCCAGTAAGGGTCATCC
>NZ_JBHIRN010000162.1:402-690 GCF_042197205.1 Bartonella sp. AA2SXKL | reverse complement strand
CGCGGGTTTGGCAATTGGAATATGAACGGGATGGAATGTATATTCGCCAATTTATTCGCTGAGGTTTTTTTTGAATAAAGATCTTTTTATTTCGTCTTTTGATCATCGGGTTTATAAAAAGCAGCCGCTTGCAGAAAGGATGCGTCCTCACTCCCTTAATGATGTAACGGGACAAAGTCATTTGGTAGGAGAGAAAGGTTTGCTTTCACGGATAGTGGCAGCTGGCTCAATTGGTTCGATGATTTTTTGGGGGCCTCCAGGGACAGGAAAAACAACAGTTGCGCGTTT
>NZ_JBHIRN010000162.1:0-338 GCF_042197205.1 Bartonella sp. AA2SXKL | reverse complement strand
CTTAAGAAGATTTTTGAAAGTGCTCAGGCGCGTTTTATGTCTGGAAGTCAAACAGTTTTGTTTGTCGACGAAATTCATCGCTTTAATCGTGCACAGCAGGATAGTTTTCTTCCCGTTATGGAAGATGGTACTGTTATTCTTATAGGGGCAACAACGGAGAATCCTTCGTTTGAACTTAATGCTGCCCTTCTTTCTCGTGCACGTGTTTTGACATTTCTTCCACATGACAATGAAAGTTTGGGCATGCTTTTGAAACGTGCTGAGGCATTGGAAGAAAAAACTCTTCCCTTGGATGATAACGCCAGAGACGTTTTGATAGAGATGTCTGATGGTGATGC
>NZ_JBHIRN010000161.1:0-691 GCF_042197205.1 Bartonella sp. AA2SXKL | reverse complement strand
GTATGGCGAATGATAAATGCCATCTTTTCTTCTGTGCAATGGACAGCGGCAACAATCAAATCACCTTCGTTTTCACGATCATCATCATCTGTAACCACCACAATTTCACCGCGTTCAAAAGCGCGAAGTGCAGAAACAATTTTTTTTTGATCATACGTCATTATTCACCTTTTGAAGCACCCTACCTGGCCGCGATGCCTGAGATAATGATCCGCAAGAGCACAAGCTACCATTGCTTCACCAACAGGAACAGCACGAATCCCAACACATGGATCATGACGCCCCTTCGTTATAACATTTACATCATTACCATCAACATCAATTGAACGACGAGGAATCAAAATTGATGAAGTAGGCTTTACTGCAAAACGTGCAATAATCGGCTGTCCACTCGATATTCCGCCTACAATACCACCAGCGTGATTGGATAAAAAGAGCGGTTTTCCATCTCTCCCCATCCGCATTTCATCTGCATTTTCTCCCCCCGTCAAGCGTGCTGCTGCAAAACCATCACCTATTTCGACACCTTTCACCGCATTAATCGACATAAGTAATGATGCGATATCCTGATCAAGTTTTGCGTAAATAGGTGCTCCCAAACCTGCTGGAATATTTTCTGCAACAATCTCGACAACAGCACCAACAGATGAACCATTTTTATGAACCTTATCGATATAATCACTAAAAACCT
>NZ_JBHIRN010000160.1:0-692 GCF_042197205.1 Bartonella sp. AA2SXKL | reverse complement strand
TGCATACGTTTAAAGATCACATCTTGTTTTATCATTGGATTACATGTGTGGGATTATTAGGGGCATCTCTTAATGGAGGAGAAAAGTTGCATATTTTGTTTTGATAAAGTTGTGTTGAAGGGGGGTGTGTTAAAAATGTACAAGATTGCCAAGGTGTTTTGCTGGGGCGTTGTTGACGGGGCGTATGATAAGCTATGCAAAAGAGGGGGGCACAACGGATGATTTTTCAAAAATAGAAGTGCAAGGACAGAGCTGATATAGAAGGGGACTAGGAAGAGTTGGTATAAAAGATGAAGTCGAATATGACAGAGGGTGAGAGAGAGAAAAAGATTGTTTCGGTCTTGGTGCCTCTTCCTGTTGCGCATGCTTATAGTTATGAAGTTCCTTCTTCTATGGAGTGTGAAGTTGGTTCTTTTGTTCGTGTTCCAGTGATGGGGCGACAAGTTTGTGGTTTTGTCGTTGGCATTGGAGAGCAGACGGCAAAAGATAGGCAAAGTTCTGCACCGGTGGCGCATGACAAACTCCGTGTTCTCCTCCATGTTTTTGACTGCCCACCATTAAAGACAGAGATGATTGCATTCTTGCGTTTTGTGAGTCGATACACAATGGCTCCTTTTGGTCTTGTGGCACGATTGGTTTTGTCTGTGCCGGCTGCTTTAGAACCAGAAGCACAAATGCCAGGCTTGCGGTAT
>NZ_JBHIRN010000159.1:307-692 GCF_042197205.1 Bartonella sp. AA2SXKL | reverse complement strand
TTATTGCAACATCGTCTTCAATCTTTATTGCTGCTCCTATTTTACTACTACTTGGGAATTGGTGGCGTAAAAGAAATAATCACACAAACACGACACTACAATAAAAATGCCACGTTAATTCATATATGAAATACCATTCCTCTTTTCTTATAAAAAAAGCTATAGTCGCTTTAATGAATTCATTTTTTTTGAAAAAGTCATAAATATTATGCTCCATGATACGCCACTTATTACAACAATCGTTGCAGGTTTATGCTTAGCATTTCTTTTAGGAATGATTGCCAGTCGTTTGCGTATCTCACCACTTGTGGGATACTTATTAGCTGGTGTTATTGTAGGACCAAACACAGGCGGTTTTAGAATAGATTCCGGTATTATCAACCAA
>NZ_JBHIRN010000159.1:0-261 GCF_042197205.1 Bartonella sp. AA2SXKL | reverse complement strand
GTGTTGGACTGCATTTTTCATTGAAAGACCTGTTATCTGTCAAAGCTATTGCTATCCCTGCTGCCATTGCACAAATGGCATTTTCTACTTTTCTAGGCTCGTGCCTTGGCTTAATCATGGGATGGGGTTTAAGCAGTAGTGTAGTTTTCGGTTTAGCTTTATCAACAGCAAGTACTGTTATTCTCTTACGTGCTTTGCAAGAACGCCATCTTATTGAAACAGAAAAAGGACGCATTGCTGTTGGCTGGTTAATTATTGAAG
>NZ_JBHIRN010000158.1:0-693 GCF_042197205.1 Bartonella sp. AA2SXKL | reverse complement strand
AATCAAAATAGGACCAATAATGGTTGCTTCACCAAGCTCTTGCAACATTTTACTTGCTATAGAAGACGCATGATATCCAGGCATCACCAAAATGTTAGCAGGTTCCGTTAATCCCATAAAGGGATATTGCTGCATCAATTTCACATTAAGCGCTACATCAGCACTTATTTCTCCATCAAATTCAAAATCAGCCCTGCGTTCACGCAAAATATTAACGGCATCTTGAATATGGCGCGTAACCTGTCCTTTCATATAACCAAAAGTAGAAAATGCCACAAATGCCACCCGTGGTTGATACCCCAATCCACGAACAAAAGAAGCTGTCTGTTCGGCTATATGCGCAAATTCTTCGGCGTTAGGATTCTCATAAACAGCTGTATCGGCAATAAACACAGTTCGTCCACGACAAATGGCCATTGAAATACCAATTAACCGTTCTCGCGGTTTTTCATCAATCACCCGACGAATATCAATCAACGCTGTTTCATAATTGCGTGTAACCCCTGTAACCATTGCATCAGCATCCCCTAATGCCACCATACAAGCAGCAAAATAATTGCGATCATTATTGATGCGACGATGACAATCACGCAACAGCCAACCTTGACGCTGCATTTTTTTATAAAGATAATTCGCGTAAGCATCCAAACGACAAGAGAGCTTGGCGTTCATAACAGAAATGCCTTCACGCTC
>NZ_JBHIRN010000157.1:354-694 GCF_042197205.1 Bartonella sp. AA2SXKL | reverse complement strand
GTTTCACGATAACAGCACAATAAAGATTAGGGCCTATTTCACCGTTTGGGAGTGGTTTTCCGGGAAGAGAACCTGGAACAACGACAGAATAGGGAGGGACTTCGCCTATAAAAATTTCACCTGTTGTACGGTCAATAATTTTTGTAGATTTTCCAATAAAGACTCCCATTCCTAAAACAGAGCCTTCACGAATAATACAGCCTTCAACGACTTCAGATCGTGCACCAATAAAACAATGATCTTCAATAATCGTTGGGTTTGCTTGCAGTGGTTCTAAAACACCTCCAATACCAACACCACCAGAAAGATGAACATGTTTGCCAATTTTTGCACAAGAACC
>NZ_JBHIRN010000157.1:0-315 GCF_042197205.1 Bartonella sp. AA2SXKL | reverse complement strand
ACAAAAGCACCAAGGTTGACAAAGGATGGCATCAGAATAACATTGGGTGCAATATAAGCAGAATGGCGTACAATCGCTCCAGGAACGGAACGGAAATCCGCTTTTTTAAAGTCAGCTTCTTGCCAATGAGAAAATTTTGAAGGGACTTTATCCCACCAAGATGTTCCATTTACTCCACCGGTCATAATTTGCATAGGATTGAGCCGAAAAGAAAGAAGAACGGCTTTTTTCAACCATTGATGAACGTGCCATTTTCCATTTTTTTGACGTTTTACAACACGGACTTCACCTTTATCAAGAAGGTTTAACGCATGT
>NZ_JBHIRN010000156.1:381-695 GCF_042197205.1 Bartonella sp. AA2SXKL | reverse complement strand
GATCAGGAAGTTCTTCTACAAATTTCTTCTTTCGCAATAAATGATGAACCCATGCTAACGTGACAAAGACAACGCCAGCAGCACACAAATGCCCCTGTCCAGAAAAATCATCTGGGCGATTAGGATTAACAAGAGCAACAGCTTCTTGATGAACCTCTGACATTTGATGATGATCTAAAACGACAACATCAGCACCTGCAAGCCTCGCTGCTTTTACTGCATCTGGACTGTTCGCACCACAATCAACTGTAATAATCAAATGAGCGCCTTGTTGTACCAACATCCTCATTGCTTGCTCATTCGGGCCATATCCT
>NZ_JBHIRN010000156.1:0-321 GCF_042197205.1 Bartonella sp. AA2SXKL | reverse complement strand
TTACTTCGACACCAAAATAACGCAAAAAGCGCGCTATGAGTGCCGATGAACAAGCACCATCAACATCATAATCACCAAAAACTGCATCTTTCTCTTGCTTCAGAATAGCTTTCACGATGCGCTCTGCTGCGTATTGCATATCCGTAAAACTTTTTGGATCAGGCATAAGTGTGCGCAATGTTGGATTGATAAAAGCAACAGCTTCAGATTCATCCACATCTCTTGCCGAGAGAACACGGGCTAATTGATCTGGAAAACCAAATTTTTGAGAAATGGCGCGCGCATTATTTATCCCTTGAATATCAAGGGCATCTAACCAAG
>NZ_JBHIRN010000155.1:341-696 GCF_042197205.1 Bartonella sp. AA2SXKL | reverse complement strand
TATTGTTCTTGAAAAAAAACTCTACATATAATAAAATATATCAAAAGGTGTTTATGCTAACTGTGGGGGGATAAGTGATTAGCAGAAAGTTGATTGTGGGAGCTCTGAGTGCAATTTTTGCAGAGCATTAGAGGGTTGTCAGTTTACGTTTTCTTAGTTCGCGAAGATGATAACTTTTTTCGATGGAAAAGAGAATGTATGATGCATAGTCAGTTCAGTTTATTAAGCAGTATATTAAGTACGTCATTTCTAGTTTAAGTTAAAATATGGGAGATCCATTGTATTGAGTGCATCTTCGAGAGCACTTTACACTGGATAGGGCAAATTTTTGAGAAGAGTGCTGACGTTAGTCTAG
>NZ_JBHIRN010000155.1:0-242 GCF_042197205.1 Bartonella sp. AA2SXKL | reverse complement strand
AATGCAAACGACTTGTTTCAACCTAAAAAGATTTTCTTAATTTTTTTGATATGGAAAGAAATTCAACAAAAAATATAGCTTATTCTGGTAAGAATAGAGCGAAACAACGTGTGATGATTTTGTAGCTACAGATCAATGCATTAAAATTATTGTATAATTTTCAAAATACATAAGTAAAATATAAAGACAGAGAGTAAAAAATATTACCGGATTAAACAATCTAAAAGGATTGAAAGCGCTAC
>NZ_JBHIRN010000154.1:0-698 GCF_042197205.1 Bartonella sp. AA2SXKL | reverse complement strand
AAATCAAGCAATAATAACTTCACCTTTGGCAGTGCTGTCTCACTGTTAGGCGCACATCAACATAAAACCGAAGATATCGTGGGGCTTGATGATTTTAGAGCCAAGCTTAACGAAGATCTCACAAGCTATGGTCGCTTAGCCAGCCCAAATGAATGGCAAAGTTATAATAAATTTACCAGTAAAGTCACCATGGGTGACGACTTGGAGATCTTGGGTAATTCGTCGTTTAATCTCACCCATAATGGTGAAATAGTTACCAGTTTAAGCACAAGTGGAAGTACGCTTAAAGGACCTTTGAGGGTTGATGGTGATGTTGTTTATACGAAGGCGCAAGTGGATGCAGCCATCTTGGCACAGATAAAGAGTCTTAAAAAAGATTTGACCAATAAAATCACGAATTGGCCGGCTCTTGCTGATGCTGAATTGCTCTATACACAGGATGGGAAAATTCAATGGCCCGATTGGGTAACGGATAACACAAAAGTCGAAATCCAAGCATGGGGTGGCGGCGGCAGTGGTGGGGGTGGTTATTCTTATTACTTAGGAGGCGGTGGCGGCGGTGGCGGTTGTACGGTATGGTATGGCTATAAAGCCAGTTTAAACGGTCACCAGGATATCATCATTGGTAAAGGAGGCGCTTCTGTTGCATCACGCAGTGCGACAGGAAATTCTGGAGGAACAACAGCTGTTGGAAAGAA
>NZ_JBHIRN010000153.1:357-703 GCF_042197205.1 Bartonella sp. AA2SXKL | reverse complement strand
AACTCAAGAATAGCTCACTTCAATTTTAAAAAATCAACCGATTACCTATTTCAAAACGCAAATGTAATAGTTCGATAAAGTTAATCTCCATTTGCAAAAATAACAATGATCGATAGAGCAATCTTAATACAACATAATACAGCTATCCAAATCAAAAGAGAAAAAACTCTATTCCTGATCTATTACAAAAAAATTATGTTATCTCATAGAAAAACTATAGTTTAACAGACGGACCTGTAAACTAAACTCATTATGTTTACAATATAGATTGACAAAAATATATAAAAAATGAACAGCTATAAAAACTCCGTCTTGCTTATTAACTTCTCAAAAACAGCAAATCAAT
>NZ_JBHIRN010000153.1:0-313 GCF_042197205.1 Bartonella sp. AA2SXKL | reverse complement strand
CTAATTTTCCATAGAGACAATTTCTAAAACGAAGATTTCTAAAAGGTGTTTCGTGGAATGCTGGTCAGAATGAAAGAAACCTAAAAGAAACAGAGCGGAGATTAAGATGCTTATACATTAGCCTTTGATTTCAACATCAAATACATTTCGAATTTAACTAATAAACAACTAATATTGTGTATTACTAGACAAATAGATAAGAATTAACCATTTTGCCATTCATTCCAATTATGAGCATTTTATCACTTTTTTTATAAATACTCTATATTGTATAATCAATGAGGCAAAAACTCTGACGAATGGAGTAATTGGA
>NZ_JBHIRN010000152.1:0-706 GCF_042197205.1 Bartonella sp. AA2SXKL | reverse complement strand
TTGCTGGATGTCGGGGCAGACTATGCAAAAGCCCACAATCTCCCCTTTGGTGAGGCTTTGAGTGAAGAACAATTGGCGTCCCTAGAAGCCCCAATGGTGATTTATGTGCGCCAACAGGTCAAGGGCATGGATGTTTATGCACCGGTGCTTTACATCCCTGAAAAAGACAGAGCCTCCTTTGTTTCTGCTGGGGCTTTGATCATGGGCGATGATGTCAATATCACCAGCCAAAATACAAGCAATTCCACGATAACCAATTCAGGGCGGATTGCGGCAAATCACCAATTGCATGTGCATGGCGGGGATATCTTTAATCAAGGAGGGCATTTTGCGGCGGGTGGTGATGCTGTTATCCTTGCGGAGAAAAATATTCGTTTGGATGCAGGGCGCACAACGGTTGACGGCGTGGAGACAGTATTAAACACCGAGGCGCTTTCTGCTGGGGGCAATGCGAGCGTAATTGCCAAGCAAGATATCACAGCCTCAGGGGTGGGGATCACCACCGGGGGTGATCTTGCCATGGCTACAGAACAAGGCAACTTGACGATCGGTTCAGCAGAAACCCATTACCATGATGAACACGGTGATGCCACCATGCATCATAAATCAGAAGTCAACTCTGGTGGCTCGACGACACTTGCCTCTGGACAAGATTTGAATATTCTAGGCTCTGATGTTCAAGCAACGGATAATCTTTCCTTACAAG
>NZ_JBHIRN010000151.1:0-707 GCF_042197205.1 Bartonella sp. AA2SXKL | reverse complement strand
GACCGCATAAAGATGATTGGATTTGTTGTTTCGGTCGCACCTTGCACGAAACCGCCATCGGGAAAATCTTGATAATCGCAGCTTTTTTTTCCAACAGTCCAAAATTCGGCATCGTTCAATCCTGACCAATGGACACGTCTTGGATGCTCTGTCAATTTCATCAGACAAACGAAATCTCCCCACACACGCACAATCCCCGCTTGTGGTGGATTTCCACCTAAATCTCTAAAGTTTTTGTCATGATTAATGTCGATCACTTGTGGCTTATCATTGGCATTCACAGCAATGATATAATCCCCAAACAAAGCGAAGGACCATGGAGCATCGACATTGGCAAGATAAGATTTTCCCTTTTGGCTGATATCTTTCCATTGCTTTGTCGTATTGTCGAGAAGGTAGATTTTTTGTCCGGTCCCAACAATAACAGAGACACCATTTTTTGTTTTAACAGCAAGAGCTCCTAAAATTGGATGAGGACAAGGCTCTGACACAGGTTGAAAGCTTGGCATAGGGATATAGGACCCATCAGCAGGCAACACATTAATAAGCTCATCGGTAAAGATGCCATTAATATCAGCAACATCGGGCCGATAATCAGCAACTGGAAAAAAAGCCATTGAGAACCCCATTAGAAGAATATTTGAAAAACCTTATCAATGCGAGATTTCAAATCGCCAAAACTTTTTTATTTTAATCAAAAAAGCCCC
>NZ_JBHIRN010000150.1:0-707 GCF_042197205.1 Bartonella sp. AA2SXKL | reverse complement strand
AAAAAGTATATTTCATAAATGGTTAGTGACAGCATATGGTAGTTTGGAAAGTAACGCTGGTTTTTATGTAGATGGTCTTTTATCCTATGGTTTGTTTGAAGGTGATGTTCTCACTTTTGTACGGGGCAAGACAGCAACATTAAAAGGAAATCCTCTGAACGTTTCGTTGTCTGCTGGTAAAGCATTTACAACAGGGGATGAAGGTTTTATTTTTGATCCACAGATTCAGCTTATTTATCAACATCTTCAGTTTCATAAAGCACACGATATTGACAGGTTTGATGTTGAGATGGGAAAATTGGATCAATGGGCAATGCGTATTGGTGGGCGTCTGACTAAGATGCTTGCGGCATTTGAAAAGGATCGTATCGTTTCTTTTTATGGCAAGCTTCATGTTTCTCATGGTTTTAGAGGGAAACAATCTGTGTATTTTAAAGATGCCTTTCAGTTGAGTGCTTTTGGTTCTTCCCTAGAAGCTGGAGTGGGTGTTTATTCGCAGTTGTCTTCAAAGCTTATATTGCACAGTGATCTGATGTATCAGCATAAGCTTACCAAAGCTGGTTTTAGCGGAATTCATTTTTCTGGTGGATTGCGTTATCGTTTTTAAAATGAGCTTGGAAAAAAGTTAAATCTAAGCAAATCTATTATGAGAGCATGTGCGGGGAGAGTTCTTAAATGATTTATAGATCACTTGGTTTACAAAAGCT
>NZ_JBHIRN010000149.1:0-710 GCF_042197205.1 Bartonella sp. AA2SXKL | reverse complement strand
ATCTTTTTCCAGAGAAGTGCGTTTTTTGACCTTAGGATTTGCCTGCTCATAGACTAATATTTCTGTTTGGCGTACAGAGAGACCTTCACGAATAATTTTTTCTGCCAAGTCCAATGGATTATCAACAGTTATAAGACAGCGTGCATGACCAGCAGAAAGTTGTCCATCAGTTAAAAATTTTTGTACCTTTGATGGCAATTTCAACAAACGAAGCGTATTTGCAACATGACTTCGACTTTTTCCAATCACTTGTGCTAAATCTGCTTGCGTATAGCCATGTTCATTCAGCAAAATTTCATATCCCATTGCTTCTTCAATAGGATTAAGATCAGCACGTTGAACATTTTCAATAATTGCCAATTCTAAAGCCGTTTTATTATCTACATCGCGAACAATAACCGGCAATTGACTTAAATGAACACGTTGAGCAGCACGCCATCGCCGTTCACCAGCAATCAATTCAAAACAATGTGGATGATTGCGTGAAGGTCTTACAATAATAGGTTGAACAATACCGTGTTGACGAATTGATTGAGCCAAATTATCAAGTTCTTCTTCAGTAAAATGGCGCCGCGGATTATGTGGATTACACAAAATGGATTCAAGTGGAACAAGCTTCTCAGAAAATGTAGAAACTGTACTGGACTCTGACAATTTTTCAGCACTTGTTGAACGTATAGGATTGTTGTTCAAATTGATATCGCCAATCA
>NZ_JBHIRN010000148.1:337-715 GCF_042197205.1 Bartonella sp. AA2SXKL | reverse complement strand
ACTTCTTTTAATGGAGATGTATCAATTCAATGGTATGAAGATGGGATAACAAATGTAGCCTATAATTGCATTGATCGCCACCTGAAAACCCATGGAGACAAAATTGCACTCATTTGGGAAGGGGATAACCCCTATCACGATAAAAAAATAACCTATAACGAACTTTATGAACATGTTTGTCGTTTTGCCAATCTTTTGAAAAGCCATGGTATAAAGAAAGGCGATAGAGTAACTATTTATCTTCCTATGATTCCCGAAGCAGCCTATGCTATGATTGCTTGTGCCCGCATTGGTGCCATTCATTCGGTTATTTTTGCAGGCTTTTCCTCTGAAGCAATAGCAGGACGCCTTGTTGACTGTAAATCGACCTTCATTATT
>NZ_JBHIRN010000148.1:0-254 GCF_042197205.1 Bartonella sp. AA2SXKL | reverse complement strand
ATTGCTGCACACCAAAATGTGCATATAGATCAAGTTATGGTTATCCGGCGAACTTGTAGACCCATTCAATGGATAGAGGGGCGGGATTTTTGGTACCATAAAGAGATAGCTCATACCAAAACAGACTGTCCAGCAGAACCAATGAATGCTGAAGATCCGCTTTTTATCCTTTATACTTCAGGCTCCACAGGCAAACCTAAAGGGGTTTTACACACCACAGCGGGTTATCTTGTTTATGCCGCGATAACCCATCA
>NZ_JBHIRN010000147.1:0-716 GCF_042197205.1 Bartonella sp. AA2SXKL | reverse complement strand
ATTTTCTTCGACGATTTTTGCACCCAAAGTTGCAATATCAGTTAAGCTATTTTCTAAAGGGCGTAAAGCACTGATGATTTCATGGGGCGTTATCGTTGGCAAGTCACCTTGTACATTCAAAATGACATTGTAGCGTCGTTCAGGATCAATATGGGTTAAAGCTTCATAAATACGATCAGATCCAGATTTATGATCACGACATGTTATGATACATTCATGTCCATAAGCGGTAACGACTTTGGCGATATTGTTATGATCTGTTGCAACGATAATACGCCCGAATGCGGCTTTTTTTGCCTGTTCAGCAACATGAACAATCATTGGCTTTCCAGCAATCTCTGCCAGAGCTTTTTGAGGAAGACGGGTTGAGCCTATACGAGCGGGAATAAGAATAATTGGTTCAAGAGCCATTGCAAAATTCCAAATATCGTGTGTATGATGTGTTTATAATGTTGTGTATTATATGGAAAAAGCTTAAACTAAAAGCGGGAATGACAATATAAATGTTTGAATTTTTATGAATCGCTCAAAAATTGTCTATTTTGTTTTTGCTTGCTTATTTTTGCTGATTATCTTGGTGGGAATTTTAAGCTACAGGATTTATGATAATTCTGCGTCGGTTCAACCTTCTAAAGTTACAAAAAATGATAGACTCAAAGAAAAACAGCAGACATCTGATATTTCTTTATCATTAAATGATCGTCTTCAACGAGCCA
>NZ_JBHIRN010000146.1:0-716 GCF_042197205.1 Bartonella sp. AA2SXKL | reverse complement strand
ATATGTAACCGCAATTCGTGCAGCACAATGTGGCTTTAAGACTGCGATTGTTGAACGTGAACATCTAGGTGGGATTTGCTTAAATTGGGGTTGTATTCCAACAAAGGCACTTTTACGTTCAGCGGAAATAAAGCATTTTTCTGAACATTTGAAGGATTATGGTTTAAAGCTCAACGGTTCAATTGAGGCTAATATCAAAGATGTCGTGGCACGTTCGCGTGCAGTTTCAGCGCGTTTAAATGCTGGTGTTGGTTTTTTGATGAAAAAAAACAAAATCGATATTATTTGGGGTGAAGCGAAATTTACAAAGAAGGCGAAAGGGAGTCAGCTTGTGGAAATTACGGTTTCGTCATCTTCCAAACCGATTATGCAACCGCAAAATCCAGTACCAAAAGGAACATTAGGAGAAGGGATTTATCAAGCAAAGCACATCATTATTGCAACGGGTGCACGTCCTCGTATCCTTCCTGGTATTGAGCCAGATGGGAAGCTCATTTGGACTTATTTTGAAGCTATGATTCCCCACGTAATGCCGAAATCGCTCTTGGTCATGGGATCTGGTGCCATTGGCATTGAATTTGCTTCTTTTTATCATGATATGGGGGCAAGCGTAACTGTTGTTGAAATGATGCCTCACATCATGCCAGCTGAGGATATTGAAATTTCAACATTTGCTCGTAAACGGTTAGAGAAAAAAGGCATTCGCATTCTTAGCC
>NZ_JBHIRN010000145.1:0-718 GCF_042197205.1 Bartonella sp. AA2SXKL | reverse complement strand
AATTTTCCTATAATCATATCATAATCAAACATTCCCAAGCGGTTTTGATATTGGCTATCATCAACGGTTCTTATTTCAGCATGAATACCAAGACGTGACAAATTACTCTGAAATGCAAGTGCAACTTTTTCTTCTTCAAGTGATTGAGTCATAATTTCAAATTGAAAAGGTAAACCATTGGGAGCAATAAGCCTGTTATTTTTTTTGGTAAAGCCTGCTTCTTGTAACAATTTCCAAGCTTTTTGAGCGTTTAATCGGTCCATACCCGATCCATCTGTTTTAGAAATACGCCAGCTTCCATCCATTACTTCAGGAAGAACCGCATCAGGATAAGGTGCTAAAAGTGCTTTTTCTTCTTCACTTGCTGGTTTTCCAATAGATGAAAGGATAGATCCATCCCAATAACCTTCTGTTCTTGTGTATATATTATTGAAAAGGTGATGATTGACCCATTCAAAATCAAAAAGTATCGATAACGCTTGCCTTACTCTTTTATCTTTAAAAAGTGCGCGACGCGTGTTAAAAACAAACCCCATGATATCAGCGGGTGTTCCTTTCAAAAAAATTTCTTTGATAATTTGTCCTTCACGAACAGCGGGAAAATTATAAGAATGTTGCCAACGATTTGAATTTGTTTCAATAAAGACATCAATAATGCCCTTTTTGAAGGCTTCAAAACGTGCTGTATCATTGCGAAAATATTCGATTTGGATAGTAT
>NZ_JBHIRN010000144.1:358-718 GCF_042197205.1 Bartonella sp. AA2SXKL | reverse complement strand
CTCTTTTACATCTTTTTTATTTTCTACAAGCGCGTTTTTTTCGTTTTTTCTCCTTCAAAAGGCAGTCTAAAAGACAGGAAAAGTCCTTTGATCGCATTGAACCAATTTTCTTTGATGAAAAAACAAAATGTGAGAACTCTCAAAATAAGGTCTTCACTTCTTCGGTTAAAAATCGTGTTTTCAAGCCTTTAACAACTTCTTCAAACGGTAATTTTCTTCTTCCACTTTTGGATTATCTTTCAGTTTCTCCACCGACAGCAAGGGATGCAAAACTTTCTCCTGCTTTCTTAAAAGCCAACTCTCAGGAACTTGAGGGCATTTTGTTAGATTTTGGGGTTAAGGGGCAAATTATTGATGCGC
>NZ_JBHIRN010000144.1:0-309 GCF_042197205.1 Bartonella sp. AA2SXKL | reverse complement strand
CTTCTCGTTTCGTTGGGCTGGCAGATGATCTTGCACGCTCAATGCGTGCAATATCAGCGCGTGTTGCTGTGGTGCCAGGACGCAATGTGATTGGAATAGAATTGCGCAATGTAAAGCGTGAGATGGTTTATTTACGCGAAATTTTACAAGCGCAGGAATTTGTTGAAAGCAAAGCGAAATTAGGACTTGCTTTAGGTAAGACAATCGGTGGTGAAACGGTTATTGCTGATTTAGCGAAAATGCCGCACCTGTTGGTGGCAGGAACAACAGGATCGGGAAAGTCTGTTGCTATTAATACCATGATCTTAT
>NZ_JBHIRN010000143.1:449-720 GCF_042197205.1 Bartonella sp. AA2SXKL | reverse complement strand
TTGTTGATATCGAAGGGCATCCTGAAGACCCCATGATGCAACTTGCCTTAGATGAGCTGTCCTTCTTTTCTGCTGAATTGCGCATTATTGGCATTTATCCTGCTAAAAATGGTCGAAGATCACACATATAAAAATTAATTAAATTGTACATTTCTCGTGGAGATTGAAGGGCATACTAAAGATCTCACGATACAACGCCCCTTGAAAAACAGCGGCTTTCTTTTCTGCTAAACTTCTTTTCATTATGAATACTGAAGAAGAATATAAGCGA
>NZ_JBHIRN010000143.1:0-412 GCF_042197205.1 Bartonella sp. AA2SXKL | reverse complement strand
AACATTTCTGCAAAAAATACACATCAATTCAGCCGAAATAAAACCAATACAGAAAAAAATGCAAGCACCAAAAATAAAAGTTTCTGTAACCATTTATATCCCTCATACGAGAGATAACTCCTTGAGAATACAAACGATACCTCCAGGATAGTTTATCTCAAAACGTAATAACGATAAGAGAATTTTTATAAAGCTAAAAAGAACAGTTTAGCCCTGCATTTCTGAGTCAAATTCAATCTTTCATATTTATAAAAACTGATTTATAATCAATGGTATTTTAGGATAAGAGAGAAAAACATAATGAGAAAAATTCTCACTCAAGGATTAGTTGTTGCAAATATTCTTGCGTGTTCCACTGTTGCATTTGCTGGATTTAGTGAAACAAAATGGAATTTTGCTTCAGATGAAAGTG
>NZ_JBHIRN010000142.1:405-722 GCF_042197205.1 Bartonella sp. AA2SXKL | reverse complement strand
TTTTATCTCTTGGGTATTTCTTGCAAATCAATCTTCTTTTGGGAATTCGGCTTACGGTTATAATCCTTACCAATCCTCAAATTTGAATGCTTTTGTGCGTAAAGTCGTGTCCTTTTTATGCATAAAAATTTCTTTAATTTTTTTAAACAGCGCTCGGTAAGATACGTTTCTTTAACGCTATAGCGTTATACGCAAATGAAAACTAAGCAGCTTATTTTTACGCTTCTTCGTTTCTTCGATTTTACGATTTTCAAAACTATCTAGAGCGATCTCTTTTAAAGAGTAGAAATTGCACATTGCTTTATGCTTTTGTTTTT
>NZ_JBHIRN010000142.1:0-385 GCF_042197205.1 Bartonella sp. AA2SXKL | reverse complement strand
GAATCCCTAAAATAGAATGTTGTTGTATTGTTTATGAATGTGTTTGCTGTAAAAAACATGTCTTAATGCACTTAAACCTCTTTAATGGTGCCCTCCGTGAAGGGGGGTATAATAGTAAATCTATATTCTCAACTTTACGCTTATGAAAGACATGAAGGAGCAATTTGGCACCATCATTTTCTTTTCGAACGCTTCATATGAGAGAGTTTCTCAGGGCACTTCATAAGAAGTATAGTGTATTTTCAGCTTAAAATTTTAAGCGACTTTTACTCGACAGCAATTCCGCTTATAACGGTTTTTTGCTGCTCAAGGAGTGAGGTTTAATGATAACATAGTCCAATATTCAAAATTTTTACTCAAGTTATAAAGTTAAACGACTTATAAA
>NZ_JBHIRN010000141.1:0-722 GCF_042197205.1 Bartonella sp. AA2SXKL | reverse complement strand
GCGATGCGCTATCTTATTGACTATGAAGGACTCGGTAAGACTCTTCTCAAAGATGTTGGTATTCCACGTGCAAGTTTTATTCCTCTTGGTAATCTTGGAGCTTTGGATGAAAAAGAGGGACAACCCTTTAAACTTGATCTCCAAAAAGCAAAGCAACTTTTAACAGAGGCAGGTTATCCGGATGGTTTTGAGGCCAGTATTTTTGCCGGTGCCTCTCCTTATCCTTTTGCTTTGCCTATTGCTCAGTCTCTCCAAGACAATGCAAAAAAAGTTGGAGTACGTTTTAAAATTGAACGTTTTGTAGGTACGCAGTTGTTTTCAAAATTTTATGCGCGTGGTTTTGATACGATTTTTTTCGGATGGAATAATGGCTCTGGGGACCCCCATACAATGGCTTCACGTCTTATTTATAATCCAGATAATCGGCTTGAGGCTAAAAATACAGGCTATGCGAGTTGGTGCCATGGGTATTTGGATGAAACTATGAATCAAAAGGTTCAAGATGCATTGTTTCAAAAAGATCCCAAAAAACGGGCGCAAATGTATGCTGATTTACAACGTGATTTTATGCAGAAAGGGCCTTATGCTTTTATCTATCAGACATATGTTTCTGTAGCGATGACACCTGATGTCAAAAAATGGGTTTGGAATAGTGCACCACGTATTTTTTATAGTGCAATTGAAAAATAAGAAGGTATCAAGTTTATAAAATATAAAAAACA
>NZ_JBHIRN010000140.1:0-724 GCF_042197205.1 Bartonella sp. AA2SXKL | reverse complement strand
ATACCGTTCGTATTCCTCCTTCTCCCTGAATGGGTTCAATAAGGATGGCAGCAGTATTTTTATTGATAGCATTACGCAAAGCGATTTCATCACATAAAGGAATTTGAATAAATCCGTCAGCTTTTGGTCCAAAACCTTGCAAATATTTTTCTTGTCCTGTAGCAGCAAGCGTTGCAAGTGTGCGCCCATGAAATGCATCTTCAAAAGTAATAATTTCAAAGCGTGTTGGATGGCCAGAGGCATAATGGTAGTGACGAGCAGTTTTAAATGCGCATTCCACTGCTTCAGCACCGGAATTACAGAAAAAAACCTTATCAGCAAAACTATTTACGCAAAGCTGCGCGGCGAGAGCTTCTTGTTCAGGTGATTGAAAAAGATTGGAAACATGCCAAAGTTTTTCAGCTTGTCTTTTGAGAGTATCAATCAATTTTGGATGTGCATATCCTAATACATTGACAGCAATGCCAGACGTGAAATCAAGATAACGCTCTCCTTTATCGGAAATAAGCCATACAGCATTCCCTTGTTCAAAATGCAAATTACGTCGAGCAAAGCACTCATAAAGTGGCTGTATAGTGGTGCTATTCATCGTTAATTTCCTTTATTTCTCGAGCTCTGCGATACAACAAACAAAACAACGCTGCAAACAAAATACGTTGCACCTTTGGATACAGTATCATTAGTGATTTATGGTGATACCACGCTCACAGGTTGTGATCATTGC
>NZ_JBHIRN010000139.1:0-728 GCF_042197205.1 Bartonella sp. AA2SXKL | reverse complement strand
CAACATTCAAATCAATACCGACATTAAAATGAATCTCCACACGTGAACGGCCAAAAGAAGAAGTTGAAGAAATCGTTTTAACACCTGAAACGCGAGAAACGGCATCTTCTATAATTCTTGTAACTTCACGATCTATTGTTTCCGCTGATGCTCCAGCAAAAGCTGTCATAATTGTTATCACTGGAGTATCAACATCCGGAAGTTCTCGTACATCAACATTCAGCCATGCAGCAAACCCTGCGATTATAATCATAGCATTTAAAACAAAAGTAAAAACCGGTCTGCGAATAAATAAGCCAATTATACCATCTTGTTCTTCCTGCACCCTAAGCTGCTTTGTATTCAATTCTTGACTCATTGTACATCCTGCTCAGGAAGTGATAATAATTGCTGTTGACGGGCTTTTGAATCATCAATTGTTACCTGACTTCCTGGATAAAGCATCTGTACTCCCTTAATGACAATTTGATCACCACTTTTCAGGGCTGCTTTCACAAACACTTGATCTGCTTTATGCTGAATAATTGATACTGGAATGGGTTCTACCTTCCCATCTCTCACACGCCAAACAAATGATCCTTTGCTGTTCCATTGAACCGCAAGAGGATTAACAACAGGAAGCAAATCACCATAAAATTGCAACGCAACAGAAAAAGACATACCAGACATAAGTGTATCTTTTTCATTCTTGATTTCAATCTGAACGTGAAGTGTGCGGCTTTCTGGAT
>NZ_JBHIRN010000138.1:324-730 GCF_042197205.1 Bartonella sp. AA2SXKL | reverse complement strand
TTTGGAGATCAACACCCCCATGGCTGCCCAAAACAAGCTTCCCAGCAGCCCCCGTTGCTGCCATATCAACCCCACCGGCTAAAAGATGCGCCCTGATATCACCACCAGCATGTGCTTTTAAATTGCCCCCAGACAAAATAGTGCCACCAATGGTCAGATCACCGCCCGTTGCAAACGCTATATCAGCCCCTGCCCCTAGCCCAGAGACTTTGATGGCTTCGCGCGAAGACAGCTGCATGTTGCCTCCAGAGGTCGCTTGCCCGGCAATGGTTAAAAGCCCTTCTTGTGCCTCTGCTATAAAATGACCATCTGCCCCAATGGTTTCTAACGTCACATCTTTTTTTGCCGCAATCTCAATATGCTTTTTGGATGCAATGTGTTTTGCAAACACACTCTGGCTTTTTGA
>NZ_JBHIRN010000138.1:0-252 GCF_042197205.1 Bartonella sp. AA2SXKL | reverse complement strand
CTGCCCCGCATTGGCCGCCATATCATGGCGCATACGAACCCCAACACCTTTTTCTGTCGCAACAAGTTTAATCTGATCCGCCTGTAGAGCCCCCAAAGCAGAACCATCTATCGCATATTCCGGCTTACCAGTAATATCGGTAAGTGCCTTCATTTGGCGAGAAGCATAATCAAAATTTCCCGTACCAGCCGCAACTCCAATTTCCCTGCCCGCAACAGGACCTTCAAAATGCACAGTGCGTGAAACAATATC
>NZ_JBHIRN010000137.1:0-731 GCF_042197205.1 Bartonella sp. AA2SXKL | reverse complement strand
AAGCATGTGCTATCCCCCGCACCGATTTCAAGGACTGTGCGCGGTTTTGCCATTTGAATGAGCGTGTAAAGAAGCTCAATACTGTTTTTTGTTCCCATACCAGGTTGTATCAGGGGCATCTTTTGATCCTTATCATTTTATCAATCGCAGCATTCCTGTTTTGACAAAAAACGCAGTTGTCTGTTCTATGGGGTGTTGAAGATGCATTCCTTTTTTTGCATAGTACTCTGTTCAAGATAAAACTTAATATGCCTGTGATCATGGTCGCGATACCAATGATAAACAGCGTGCTTTGGGTATGATGCACATGGACAAAATCCGCACTGATAAAACCAATGCACACTGATGTTTGTATGATGAAAAGATAAGCGGGCATTTGGCTGTTTCGCTGTTTTTTCTGGATGGCTTTCATCATAAAATTTGCTATCAGTGCATTTTGCACACCGTTTGCACCCCCCAAGGATAAAAAAGGAAAGCATCATCAGCCACACAATGTGTGTGAGGGAAAAGCGGAAAATGCTAAAGCCGATTATTGCCACGGCTAGTGATGTTCCAGCAGCATTGCCAAAATGGTGGAAAAGACTAGAGAAACAGAGTCGACCAACCATGAGGCCAAGACTTATCATGCTTGTGATTCCATAGGTTTCTGCACTTAAATGCAGCTCGGTGCGGATACGGACAATCGATAATACGTTGAGAGCAGAGGTGAGGATAATGGTGATGATGAGGGG
>NZ_JBHIRN010000136.1:331-731 GCF_042197205.1 Bartonella sp. AA2SXKL | reverse complement strand
TTATGCGGGCGGTCCGCAAGAATTAATTAAAGCCATGGATACTATTCAAGGCCAACAAACATCTGGCACAAGTTCTATTTCACAATGGGCAGCCGTAGAAGCACTCAATGGTCCACAAGATTTTATCGCTAAAAATAAAACTGTTTTCCAAACGCGCCGCGATCTCGTCGTTTCCATGCTAAACCAGGCTCCTGGGATTGAATGTCCAACGCCTGAAGGCGCTTTTTATGTTTATCCTTCCTGTGCAAAACTCATTGGAAAAAAAACGCCTGAAGGTAAAGTGATCGCACATGATGAAGACTTTGTGACAGCACTTCTGGAGGCAGAATCTATTGCTGTAGTGCATGGATCTGCTTTCGGGCTCGGTCCAGCTTTTCGTATTTCTTATGCAACATCAGAA
>NZ_JBHIRN010000136.1:0-273 GCF_042197205.1 Bartonella sp. AA2SXKL | reverse complement strand
TTTAAAATTCTGCAGAGCGTTTCTTTCTACAATTTTGTTGCCACATGTCAGTATCTCTGAAATTGGAGTATAGAATAAACAAGCGAGTTATAAAGAAAATATTTGTCAATGAAACTGCATAGCAATATATTCTTACTATAGACAGAATCAAAAAAATTAAGTGTTCTCTTCAAATGAGTGAGATACAAATAATTTTAGAGATGATATTTCTATAGATTAGATTTCTGATTTCTCTCTCATATTGAGAAAAAAATCATTTGCTTTTTTAACTCT
>NZ_JBHIRN010000135.1:0-734 GCF_042197205.1 Bartonella sp. AA2SXKL | reverse complement strand
CTTTTTGAAAGGATGGAAACAGAAGGTATTTTTGAGTTTAGCATATCATATGGGGGAAAGGGGAGTTTTAGTGTCTTCAGAAATTTGATGGTGGATTGATTATTTGGGGGTAGTGACTCAAAAGATTGTAAAGAAGAATGCGGATGTTTTTTTGATTCCTTCTGTAGCAGATGATTTCTAAATCTATTGCGGTTACTCTTCGTGGTTATCTCTTACATTCAACGTCGTTTAGGCATTGACTATAACCTTCCTTTACTTCTTGAAAGGATGGAAGCAGAAAGTGTTCTTGCGTTCTGCAGTTCATACAGGGAAAAGGAAAACTTTGATACCTATCGAAGAAGAACACTTTTGAAATAAAAATCTTTTGATTGTTTTTTCAAATAATATCTTTCTCATTTAAAAGAGGATATTTATTCATTATTCGCTGCTTGATTATATTGTAAGGTAACTATCTAGTGTTTGGGAGCATTTTCTATGAAAACTTTTTTTTTACTACGGAGGAGAATATTTGCGTTTGTGGGAATTCTTATCTTTAGTTGCTTAACTTTTCCGGCTTTTTCACAATCATCCAATAAAGTGGCGCGGGCGCAGAAAATTGCCAATCACTTTGCAGCGATTAAAACAATGACAGGTGATTTTATTCAATTTAGTCCAAAAGGAAAAATGTCTCAGGGAACATTTTATTTAGAGCGTCCAGGGGGAATTCGTTTTATTTATAAAAAAATACCCTTACA
>NZ_JBHIRN010000134.1:0-735 GCF_042197205.1 Bartonella sp. AA2SXKL | reverse complement strand
CAAAAACATCCAGCAATGTGTCGACGCTCGACTTGCCAACATGCTCATAGAGAATAAGTCCGTCATCTAAAAACTGTAAAATTCGTTCAATCATCTCTCTGGTGGGGTGTTCTAAACCCCCCGTTTGTTTCGTTAAACGACGTAAAGATTGTGCTCCTTTCATTTCCAGTGAGGCTAAGCAAAGACGACTCTTTTGCGAAATCCAATGGGGAATACAGTCTGATAACAATTGGCTTTTTCCAGCACCACTGGCACCACTCCATAGCGTTAATTCCGCTGGACGAAAATACAGCTTGCCGTTGAGTTTAGGATAGGGAACCGTATAGCCAAGATGCTGCTTAGGCTCTGGCCAAAAGAGCCCTATAACTTGATCTTTATAGTCTGAGGCGCGTCGTAACCCTTTTGGTGCAAAGCTTTTTGCTGAGGAAAAGGCAGCTTTTATGGTGGCTGCATCAATACCAGCGGTTAAACAGTCATTGGCATCCTTGCAGGGGAGTTGTACACGGTAGCAGCGATGACGACCAAGCCTATTGGCAATCTCATGGGCTGCTTCTTCACCAGGTTTGTCCATATCGGTGGCTAAAAAAATGATTTCAAAAGATTCTAAATGATCAAATTCATTTTCAATCCAATTCTGTTTACCTCCAACACCTCCTCCAAATGGAACTGAAACCGCTGGATAACCATAGGCAGCGAGCGAAAGGGCATCAATTTCTCCTTCAGTGATGACAAGTG
>NZ_JBHIRN010000133.1:0-737 GCF_042197205.1 Bartonella sp. AA2SXKL | reverse complement strand
ATAAAAAAAGGCTGGTAAAAAAAATATTGCTGAACGAAGCGTAAAGGTCATTGATCGTTTCTTAACGGTTGATCAGAATAATAATCCAGCATCCCTTCATTTTAAGAAAGATAAAATTACTCTGGAAATGCTTTGCAAAGGAAGAAAATACCAAAACTTAAACATAAAATCTTTTGCCTTTTTTGCTCTTTACCCATTTTTGTCTTTTATAAATAAAGACATCACTTATATCTTTGACTGATGATTGTTCGCTTATGACACTTAAAAATACCTTTGCTGATGAGAAGTTCAATTTATAAGAGTGCCAGCCCCATATTGCGACAACCCTTGGCACTTGAAACAGTTCATAAGAGGCACAATGATGCCTCTTTTTGACTTCTTTCTTCAAGAGTTTTTCCCACACGCCAATTCAGCTTGTAATGTGTCATCGAATAGTTTTTATTGATGGAATATACACAGGTTTGAAGTAAGAGAATCTTAATGTATTCGAAGATTCTCATTCAACATGCGAAACAATGAATTATTATCATAAATCAATGTGTTGCCATGTATGCACTGGTTCTTTATTTAAAATCAAGCATAGGCTTCTTTTGAGGCATTGGGGGTTAATTTGGGCAAAGGAATTACAATTTTTGTTCCTCCCAAAGCAGAAGTTTCAAAAAGCGGTTTTTCACCAAACTGCATACAAAGCTGTTCAACGACCACCCGACCAAGACCTGTTTTTTTCTCTTGCGTTT
>NZ_JBHIRN010000132.1:0-737 GCF_042197205.1 Bartonella sp. AA2SXKL | reverse complement strand
GGCAAATGACTTTTGACAGTGCAGATATCTTCTCTTGTGTTTACAGGTTATTTGACTGTGCGATTGCTGTACGAGGTCTTTCTTTCTCCTGCACCTGGGTTCCAGAGATGTCTAAAAGTAACGCCTTTTGCCAGAGCATTGGCAATGCTTGACAATTTGAGCAACAGTACAATGGAAATAATAGAGAGGATAAGCGCACCACCAAGCGTGTAACCGATATTTTGCTGACCATCAAATTTAATATCAGACATGTAGTTTGCAAAGATATGCATCATCAAGCTAAATATGGTTGCTAAGAGAACGACGCGAATTCTATAGTTGAGAATTTGAACTATACATTGTTCGAATAAGCGATAGGTTGGTTGCCAAAGGAGGGCGATGATGAAGAATGGTCCGAGTCCGACGAGCAGCACAAGGGCGATTTTTGTCAGTAGGATGAATGCGCCACCGATTGCAGCTAGGAAGCTTGTTGCAAGTAGAATGAGGATGCCGAAGAGGCCATAGAGTAATCCATCCGCATCTAAGAAAGCAGCTTCTTCGAAAGCTTTGCTTGCGGATTCGAACCCTTTTTCAGCTACCTTATCAATCAAGGCGTTTAATTGCGTTTCTTGTGGCGAGTTGTTTATTAGCGCGCTTGATAAATCATTAGGTATGTCTATGATCAATTTAGCAATGTCTGTTTGATAAAGTCCTGCTGTGAGAGCAATTGAAGTAATAATACTGATGCGCAGGCATCG
>NZ_JBHIRN010000131.1:0-738 GCF_042197205.1 Bartonella sp. AA2SXKL | reverse complement strand
AAGCATGGAATTTGACATAGTAATTGTGGGAGCCGGCCCTGCAGGACTTTCCGCTGCAATTCGTCTGAAACAAATTAATCCAGAACTTTCTGTCACAATCGTTGAAAAAGGCACTGAAGTTGGTGCACATATTCTCTCTGGTGCAGTTGTTGATCCTATCGGTATTGATACACTCTTGCCAGAATGGAGAAAGGAACAGAATCATCCTTTCAAGACACCGGTCACCAGTGATCAGTTTTTTTTTCTAAAGCCCAAACATGCTACATTATTTCCCAATGTTTTTAATCCAAAAATCTTATCAAATAACGGATGCTATATCGTTTCGCTCGGGAGTGTCTGTCGCTGGCTAAGCAAAAAAGCCGAAGCGCTCGGTGTTGAAATCTATCCTGGTTTTTCCATATCGGAAACCATAGAAAACGATAACGGAGCCATCATTGGAGTCCTCACAGGTGATGTAGGCTTAAACAAAGATGGAACTCCTGGAAAAAATTATACGCCTGGTATGGCGTTATTAGCAAAATATACGCTGATTGCGGAAGGAGCGTGTGGCTCCATCGCAAAACAACTGATACAAAAATTTGATCTTAGCAAAAACCGTGAACCACAAAAGTTTGGTCTCGGTCTCAAAGAGCTTTGGGAAGTTGATCCAAAAAAACATAAGCTTGGTTTAGTTCAACATTTTGCCGGTTGGCCCTTAGATAATAATACTAGTGGTGGTGGTTTTCTTTATCACCAAGA
>NZ_JBHIRN010000130.1:419-739 GCF_042197205.1 Bartonella sp. AA2SXKL | reverse complement strand
TAAATGCGGAGTCACATAAGAATTAGGTTCTTGTTCATGCGGTAAAACAACATTTAAACCAACCGTTGGTGCACCAACATCAACAGCACCTCGACTCCCCGCTTCCATTATCCCTGGCCCTCCCCCTGTGACAACCACAAATTCACGATACTCGGTCGTAGCAGAATAGCATGAACATAAACGTGCAAATTCCCTTGCTTCATCATAATAATGTGACATAGCATGCAAATTCTTCTTTTGTGTTTCATTTTTTGCTGCCCACGCTTCTTTTCCAGGTTTTGGAATACGCGCACCACCAAATAAAACGACTGTTGATTGAA
>NZ_JBHIRN010000130.1:0-385 GCF_042197205.1 Bartonella sp. AA2SXKL | reverse complement strand
AGCGTCATTTCTGGCTTTAAAAACTCAAGACCAATACGTTGTGAACGTAGTTCAGGACGCATCATAAATTCTTGATCGATATAAGCCAAACGATAAGTAGGCGAACGCATTTGTGCTGAATTAGAAAACTTTTTTACTTGTTGTAGGGAATCCTTCGCTTGGAGAAGTGGTGTCCAATGTTTTTGTTCTTCTTCTGTTTTTTCTGTATAATCTTTTTTCATACACCTATCCTGCTTCCTTATCGTTTTATTGACTGAATACATTTCTTCGCGTAGGTCATAAAGCAATAAATCCTGAAGCTTTCAACTTGTTTAACGGAACTCTGGTTATGACTGATCTCACACAACTTGAAATGATTATTGAAAAAGCATTTGACGACCGCAAC
>NZ_JBHIRN010000129.1:0-745 GCF_042197205.1 Bartonella sp. AA2SXKL | reverse complement strand
ACATTACACTTCGTCCATAGTCTTAATGGTTCTGGTACGGCTGTTGGTCGTTGTCTTATTGCCGTTCTTGAGAATTATCAGCAGGCTGATGGGTCAATTATTATACCCGATGTTCTACAACCTTATATGAGGGGCATGCGTTGCATAACTGCTTAAAAATTTGCAAAAGGAGAACGGATATACGCTTATTATTGACAAATGATAGCATAAAAACACAAGACGATGCCATTTTAAAAGAAATAAAGTGTGTATACAATGGTATAATGACTCTGTTGGAGATCGAATGATAGTATGGATCAAAAGGGTATTTTACGATTTCATGAGGAGCTAGCTAGTCTTGTGCTAAAAATGCGCAGCAAAGGAATTGATGATGTTCGCTTTTTTACGGCATTGGAGAAAATTCCGCGTCAACAGTTTGTCAGTTCTCCTTGGTTTAAGAGCGCTTATGATAATAAAGTTATTCCAATTGAGTGTGGTGAATATATTGAGCGTTTGGAAGAGCAGCTCTTGATTCTTTATGCTTTATCTTTGAAAAAAAAACATCGTGTCTTAGAGATTGGTACCGGTTCTGGTTTTTGTACTGCCTTTATGGCATGCCTTAGTGACCGTGTGATAACAGTTGATCGCTATAAAACGCTTGTTGATTTGGCGCGTCAAAAATTTCAAACTTTAGGCATTGAAAATATTGTTGTACGGCAGATTGATGGAAGCCGTATTATTACAGGTTTTGGATCGTTTGATCGTA
>NZ_JBHIRN010000128.1:0-747 GCF_042197205.1 Bartonella sp. AA2SXKL | reverse complement strand
GGTTATAAAGTTCACAGGTATAACGAAATAAGGAATACCATTATCAAGTTTTCCTTCACGTTTTTGCTTTTGGTTGATTTGTATACTTTCAATCTTATAATTTTCTGCCAATCGTTGTATTTGGCTTTTCATGATTTGTTGGAATTGTGATTTACTGAGATTTTTTTTGGCCATTAAGCTGTTGATGATTTGGGGGGGGATAGCATTTAAAATGGCATTTGCATCGGCATTTTGAAGTGCTTTACTGTATGCAGATGCTGCTTTTTCAAAGGCTATAAGTTTTGGACTTGTAATTGTATAAGCTTGAGTTATTGAGATAATAAAGGCAATGCATAAAAAAATAGGAAAAAGATTACGAGTTCGCAGCATTGGAAACCTTATAATTGATTTGAAGAAATTTAAATAAACTTATAAAGTAAAAGCACATAAGCAAAAAGTTATTTGTGCTCTTTGATGAGAATAATACCCACAAAAATGGAGATTTAACTTCTATTTTTAAATCAAAAAGAATGACTTTTATTTAAACAGAATAGTACATATCGAATTCGATGGGATGTGGAGTTGTTTCGTAACGTAAAACTTCTTGCATTTTTACTTGAATGAAAGAATTAATCTGATCATCGTCAAAAACGTCACCAGCTTTAAGAAAGCTACGGTCTTTATCAAGTGCTTCAAGTGCTTCACGCAAACTTCCTGAAACCGTAGGAATGTCTTTGAGCTCTTTTAGTGGAAGATCGTAAAGGTCTT
>NZ_JBHIRN010000127.1:0-747 GCF_042197205.1 Bartonella sp. AA2SXKL | reverse complement strand
ATTTGAGGTGTTTATTTAGTTAATCGGCTTACTATTGGAATTGGGGTGTCATATTTACAGCCATCTTTTAAACTGCTTCTTGCCTGTTTTACACCATTGGCACGTGGGGGAATTGTTTACACGTGTTGGAGAAATTGAGACAATTCGCGGTTTTTTTATGGGAAACATCGCAATAGCCGGGTCAAATGTTTTGTTTGCCATTATTTATTTATGGCAATTTTTTCATCAATGTGTATTTCACCTTTATTATTCTTATCATTTTTCTTTTATAGATTGGGTTGTTTTTTTGTAGTAGTTTTGGTGAAAAGGCAAACAGAAAGAGTGTTTTGCAAAGTAGAGTCAATGCGTGAGAACATGACAGCTAAATTGCAGTGCTGTTTTAAGTCATTATACGTACTGCGGATTTTTTTTGAGACATGCCGGTGAGCGCTTTGGAAGACCAGATTTTTGTTAATTTTTCTAATAGAGCGAAGGAGAGACTGGGGGCTTCTGCTAGAGTTGCGATTTTTTGAGGCGAATATTTTTTCTCGCTTATATTATGTTGCTTTTGAGTTTTCAACGGGAATGAATTTATATTAAGGGAAATTGCTTTACACAGGGCGCTTTCCAAATAAAGCAGAGCCAATGCGAAGGACATTCGAGCCAAATTGCAAAGCTGTTTTAAAGTCATTGGACATACCCATTGAGAGCTTTTGGAGGTCCGCTTGTTTTGCTAATTTTGCTAACAGGGCAAAATAGGGACCAGGG
>NZ_JBHIRN010000126.1:446-748 GCF_042197205.1 Bartonella sp. AA2SXKL | reverse complement strand
GACTTTTTATCAGGGATTTCCACTTTACTACGCCGGGAATGCTCAAAATAAAATCAGACTCGAGCCGCAAAAACACAACGCTGTTCTTTTCATATCGCAAAAGGCCGCAGAGTGTGTGGCAAAAAATTTGGCAGAAAAATATCTGCGAAATGATTTTTTCGTTGTGCAACAGCGTGATTGAAAATCTTTTGTTATGGTAGCTCAGAATAAAAAAGCCCTTAGAATTCTTCAGATCGAAGATGCGGCTAGCTGAAAATTTTTCAGGCTGAAAGTCCTTTGGAATGAAAGTGCTTCGGATCGAT
>NZ_JBHIRN010000126.1:0-429 GCF_042197205.1 Bartonella sp. AA2SXKL | reverse complement strand
TTCTGCAAGGCGAAGGTTCTTTAGATCGGAGGTTCTACGGGTCGGAGGTTCTGTGAGGTTTCATGGCAAAACAGAAAAGTTGTTTGCCTCACTTGGGAGGCTAAGTGAGGCAAGCAAGGGGGAAGTGTCGTGCGCTTATCGGGGATGTGGGCATTTATTGAGGGGAGGATCATGATTAGTCAATGAAGTGGGGATGTAGATTTAGAGGTCTTCTGTGACTTGGTTGATGGCTCCTTAAGATAGGCATGAAAGATGCTCAAAGTGCTTTATGACTGAGGTGTTTTGGGAAAAGCCGCATCGGGTTGATGGGGAAGGCAGAGATTGTGAGGTTAGCGGCAAAAGAGCAAGCTCTTCAGGCTGAAGTTCCTTCGGATCGAAGATTCAGATCGGAGGTTCTACGGGTGGAAGGTTCTTGAGGCTCTGACAGCT
>NZ_JBHIRN010000125.1:0-749 GCF_042197205.1 Bartonella sp. AA2SXKL | reverse complement strand
GCGCTCAAAGGCTAAAATTATAGCGGTAACAGGATCGGTGGGAAAAACAACGACAAAAGAAGTTCTAAAACAAGTGCTGGCAACTGTTGGGAAGGTTCACGCGAATTCTGCTTCTTTGAATAATCACTGGGGAGTGCCGCTTACCTTGGCGCGAATGCCTGCGGAGAGTAATTATGGTGTCTTTGAAATTGGTATGAATCATAAAGATGAAATTCGCCCTTTGGTTAAGTTGGTCCATCCACATGTTGTTCTCATTACGCATATTTCTGCAGCACATATGGGTTTCTTCAAAAATCTTGAGGAAATAGCAGACGCAAAAGCTGAAATTTTTGAGGGACTGGATGAGGAGGGTATTGCTGTTTTAAATGCGGATGATGATTTTTTTCCTTATTTAGTTCAAAAAGCAAAACAATGTAGTGTGAAAAGGATCTTAAGCTTTGGTGAGACTAAAAATTCCGATTATCAGGCGAAAGATATACGTCTTTTAACAGATTATTCCTCTATGATTGTTAGTATTTCTGGTCAGGATAGGGCAATGAAAATTGGTGCTCCTGGACGACATATTATACAAAATAGTTTGGCTGTTATTGCTGCTTGTGATGCCATTGGTGTTGATTTAGAACCTGTTTTGCTCTCTTTGAGCTATTTTTCTCCTCAAAAGGGGCGCGGTGTTCGTTATCGATTGTCTTTACCAAGTGGAGGCGAATTTTATTTAATTGATGAAAGCTATAATGCAAATCCTGCATCTA
>NZ_JBHIRN010000124.1:0-750 GCF_042197205.1 Bartonella sp. AA2SXKL | reverse complement strand
AAACTGTTGATGCCTTGTTGCAGATATTGGCAAGAACGTGGAACATCGATGATAAAGCTGAAATTACAATGGAAGCGAACCCATCCAGTGTAGAAGCAGAGCGTTTTCGTGGATACCGTGTAGCAGGGGTGAACCGCTTGTCTCTTGGTGTACAAGCACTCAATGACAAAGCACTACGACAACTTGGACGTCTCCATGATGTCAAACAAGCTCTCCATGCTATTGCTTTAGCACGGAAAATTTTCCCCCGTTTATCCTTTGATCTTATCTATGCCCGCCCCGGACAAACACTCGAACAATGGAAATGTGAACTTTTTCAAGCCATTGATTTAGCAGCAGACCATCTTTCTCTTTACCAACTAACTATCGAAGAAGGAACAGCATTTAAACGGCTCCATGCCGCAGGAAGACTGTTTCTCCCCGAATCAGAACTTGCAGCAGATCTCTATCAACTCACACAAGAAATAACCGCACTACACGGGCTTCCAGCTTATGAAATCTCCAATCATGCAATTCCTGGTGCGGAATCAGTGCATAATCTTCTCTATTGGCGTTATCACGAATATGCGGGTTTTGGTCCAGGAGCTCATGGACGCTTTATTGAGCACTCACAAAATCATTCTTCTGCCTCTTCAAAAGCAGATCCTTCTCAAATCGAAAACCGTGAACGTTCTGTCACAATCAATGAAAAATATCCAGAACATTGGCTCGAATTGGTAGAAAAGACAGGACATGGCTGTATTGAGACAG
>NZ_JBHIRN010000123.1:0-750 GCF_042197205.1 Bartonella sp. AA2SXKL | reverse complement strand
TGCTCAAACATGGCATGATTGATATGGTTGTATCACGTTTAGAAATGAAAACTACCATTGCACGACTTTTACGTTTGATGATGAAATATCCCCCTGTTGTTAATCCTTCCAATACATCTTCGACCAATTCTCAGGCATCGCTTTCTAAAGCAGAAGCTGCTTAAACTATGAAAAAAAACCACGTGCAAAGGATAATCGATGATTTACTGAAAAACTATCCTAAAAAATTTGATCTTTCTTTAGAGCGTATCCTTCGTCTTTTAGAAAGCCTTGATAATCCTCATTTAAAGCTTGCACCTGTTATTCATATTGCTGGAACACATGGTAAAGGATCTGCTTCAGCTATTTGTCGTGCTCTTTTGGAAAACGCAGGCTACCGCGTTCATGTCTATAGCTCACCTCATCTGGTTAATTGGAATGAACGCTGCCGAATCGGTCAAAGAGAAGGTGGAAAACTTGTCACAGAAGAACAATTGGCTGAAACAATTCAGCAAGTTGTCAAGGCGAACGGTCAAAAATTAATTACTGTTTTTGAAATTTTTACTGCTGCTGCCTTTATACTGTTTAGCACACATCCAGCTGATGTCGTGATTTTAGAGGTTGGTTTAGGAGGACGTTTTGATGCTACAAATGTGATTAAAAAGCCAGCTGTATCCCTTATTATGCCCATTGATTATGATCATGAGACCTTTCTTGGAAACACAATTGCACAAATCGCTTTTCAAAAAGGGGGAATTATCAAATCGGGAG
>NZ_JBHIRN010000122.1:517-753 GCF_042197205.1 Bartonella sp. AA2SXKL | reverse complement strand
AGACTCATTTATCTATTCCCCCCTTGTTTTAAAATATAAATTGTAACAGAAACTTCCTCACTAAAGGTACTATTAAAGTCTAAACTTTATCATGCATAAGCTCCCCACCCCATAATAATTGCCCGAAACAACGACCCGTAAAAACCAATCGTATCAAATTTACACCAAGCTTTAATAAACTTTAAGCATGTTTGATGAAATCATATCATTAAAATTCACTCCAACCTACCCGATAC
>NZ_JBHIRN010000122.1:0-507 GCF_042197205.1 Bartonella sp. AA2SXKL | reverse complement strand
AAAAAGCATCAAAAGCATGATGCTCTCTTTATTATCATTCAATCCATTTCCACACGCATAAAATCATATGCTTTGCGGACATAAATCATAAATCCGAGCAAACAACACACAGCCAATAAAACTGCCATAGTCTTTGGATTGTGCCCAGACGTCTTTCCAATAACGGAAGCACTTAACGCAGCACTGCCTAATTGTAAGGCCCCCATAACACCAGAGGCTGCCCCAGCAGCTTGCGGATGTGAGGAAATAGCCAAGGCTGTCCCTAATGGCAATAAAAAACCATTACCAAAAGTAAGAACAGCGATAGCTATAAAACTCGTTACAAGTGGCCATGGACTAACATACATTTGCAAGGCAAATAATACCCCTCCTATCACAAAAATAATATACCCGCGCCAGACAGTTTTTTCCATAGATTCTCGTTTAAAAAGCCATCGTGCCATCAGATTTCCCAAAATATAGGGTAACGAAACACCAATGTAGCTATAGCCAATATAGATTGGTGGC
>NZ_JBHIRN010000121.1:0-754 GCF_042197205.1 Bartonella sp. AA2SXKL | reverse complement strand
GACGTACGCCCTCCTTCAAAGATCGGAACACTCACTGATACCCCTATTGATTTAGAGACTCCATCTTCTCCAATACCACTATAAATTCGATTATAAGACGCCGCAGCAGAAAAATCAATTTTAGGAAGTAACGTTCCTTCTTTTGCCTTTACATTATAAAAGCTAGCATCAACGAGATATTTTGCATAAAGAATTGCTGGATGCAGAGCAACGCTCATTTGGTAAGCAGCATTAAGATTTACGGGTAAACCTTTTGCTACTGGTGGACGTTTTAAATTTTCAGGATCAGAACCAATAACTTGTCGATAAACTGCTTCTGCTGACTTTACATCAGCACGTGCAAGGCTTAGTTCCGAAACAGCAACAGAACGTGCAGCTTGTGCCTGAGAAAGATCAACACGCCCTCCCTCTCCTACATCAAATTTTGCTTTATTCGAACGAACTTGCTCTTCGAGGGCAGCTAAATTTTCTTTACGAAGATCAGCAATACGACGCGCTTGGTAAACATTAGCATAAGCGGTTACAGTGTCTAGAAAGATATTTTGTTCAGCATTTCGAAGATATTCACGCTGCGCTTGAAGCTTAACCTGAGCTGAAAAAAACATATTTTGTGTGATAAAACCGTCAAATAATCTTTGATTTAGTCTTACCCCAAAGGATCCAGAAGTACTATAGGGACTTATAATAGACTTACTGCGCCCATAGCTTCCAATTCCTTCAATTTGTGGTAATAACCCCGATCGTGCAATCACCA
>NZ_JBHIRN010000120.1:329-754 GCF_042197205.1 Bartonella sp. AA2SXKL | reverse complement strand
AACCTAAGTTCTTTAAATAAAATAAGGAAAATGTAAAAGCTTTGAGTGTTAATGGTTTTTTGTCTTCTTGACCGCATATTTGATTTTAGTTATTCAGCGCATAAGAATTCATCTTCTTACCACTTATAGATTGTGCCAATAATATAGGGGAAAATGAAATGCGATTATCGTGGCAAACCCTTTTTTTGGCCAATATGCGCACACTATCAGTCACAATTCGACTTCTGAAATGTTCTAGATCTGTGCGAAATGAGTAGTATCTGTAAAAAACACTTACTACTAACATATTGAAAAAACTGTGATAAAAACGCTAACATACTCAATGTCGAATAGGTTAAAAAAATCTTTGCAAAAATTAAATAAAGATATTTTTGCAGAATAATTAAATTTTAGCGAATATGTGCATAAATTGATAGCTATTTAAA
>NZ_JBHIRN010000120.1:0-261 GCF_042197205.1 Bartonella sp. AA2SXKL | reverse complement strand
CAGGAGTAGGATTAAATCAATCAGTGGTATTTTGATTAATTAAGAAAATATAGCAAGAAAAAGTATCTTTACCAAGAAATGATCACAAAAACTAAATTAATACAAATAAACTTCAACATTTGATTTTAGGTGCTGTAAATGGCAAATTAGGCTTATCGAGTGAGCTTAACAATTAGAATCAAGGAGATTTTAAATGGCTTTTGAACTAGCACCTTTACCTTACGATTATGATAGCCTTTCGCCTTATATGTCACGCGAAAC
>NZ_JBHIRN010000119.1:0-758 GCF_042197205.1 Bartonella sp. AA2SXKL | reverse complement strand
CGTCCTTTAGCAACATTTGATCAGACCGCCATTGGAGCGGTTGTTACAGCCCCTGATGCTGACAACCAAGTTTTTCCCCTCGACGAGCCCGTGTTGGTCTTCACCCATGAGACAGAGAAAATCCAAAAGCTTGGGCGAAGGGGCACAGCTCTTGACGTGATTAACGCCGTGTGCGCACAGGGGATTGAGGCACAAATTATTCTTGTGCGGGTGGAAGAAAAGTCAACCATTGCTGAGACACAAACCGAAATGGTGGGATCCAATACTCACTTGACCGGTGTGCATGCCTTAGCGCATGCGCGGGGGCATTTGGGGGTGGAACCTGGAATTCTCTTAGCACCGGCTTATAGTGCAGGGCGGATTGACAATGGCAAAAACCCTGTGGCAGACGCTTTGGAACAGGTTGCAGAAAAGTTGCAAGCCATTGCCGTGTTTGATACGGGGGGTAAAAATGCGGAAGAAAGCCTTGCCTATCGTGCAGATTTTTCCTCACGCTTTTGTTATTTGATTGACCCCTTTGTACGGGTGGCAAATCGTGAGGGGGGTGTTAGTGTTAAACCCGCAAGTCCTTTTGCAGCAGCCATGTTTATCAAACGTGACAAGCAAAGGGGCGGTGTTTTTTGGTCTCCTTCCAACCAAGATGTGCATGGCATTTTAGGGACAGCACGCCCCATTAGCTATTTTGATGGCGAAATTGATCATGAGGCAAATCGCCTTAACCAAGCCGATATTGCGACCTTTATTCCAGCACGGCTTAG
>NZ_JBHIRN010000118.1:0-761 GCF_042197205.1 Bartonella sp. AA2SXKL | reverse complement strand
AACAAAGTCAAAAGAATAGCCATTAAGATTTCATGTTTGGAATCAAAAGAAAAAAACAAGCGGACGGACATAATTTTGCAAGTGAGGCTTTAAGGAAACGCTTAAAAGGAACCTTAATTGCCAGCCATTTGGTTAAATTTTACCGTGGAAGACAGGTTATTAATGATGTTTCTTTCGGCATTCGTACCGGAGAGGCTGTTGGCATTTTAGGTCCCAATGGTGCAGGAAAAACGACTTGTTTTTATATGGTTACAGGTCTTATTAAATCGGATGGAGGGTCCATTAAAATTGATGGATTTGATATCACGCATCTACCAATGTATCGACGTGCTCGTTTAGGTATTGGATATCTTCCTCAGGAAGCATCGATTTTTCGTGGTCTTTCAGTAGAAAAAAATATTAAAGCTGTTTTGGAAGTAGTAGAAAAAGACCGGCTTAAACGACGTGAAGATTTGGATGCCCTTTTGCATGAATTTAAAATTGACCATTTACGCAAGATGCCTGCTCTTTCTTTATCAGGTGGCGAGCGTCGACGACTTGAAATTGCACGTGCTTTAGCTTCTCGCCCCAATTTTATGTTACTTGATGAACCATTTGCAGGAATAGATCCTATTGCTATTTTTGATATTCAGCAGCTTATTCGTTATTTAACTAGGCGTGGGATTGGTGTTTTGATAACGGATCATAATGTGCGTGAGACATTAGGGCTTGTCGATCGTGCTTATATCATTCACGCGGGACAAGTTTTGGTTCATGGTTGT
>NZ_JBHIRN010000117.1:0-761 GCF_042197205.1 Bartonella sp. AA2SXKL | reverse complement strand
GCTGTCCATTCTGAAAATAAAAAAGTAAAGCTTTTTGAAGAACAAGTTGCGATGTTGCAACCAGACATTCCTCCCTCTAATTTTGAGGAAGGATGTAAAATGCTTCAAGAACTTGACGCAAGTGAGTATGATTATCGTTTAGCACGCAATGAAAAACTGTTGGGAGTTCAAGAACGCGTTTCCTTTGATATTAGTAAAAAGACCAGACTTTTGGGACGTCTTTTGGTTACAGATAAAGCTATTGTATTTGAAAGTCCCGAAAGGAATGAAAGGACTACTTGGACACGAATTGCATCAGTAGCTATAACATACAAAGGATGCCAAATCAGTCGCCGTACCGGTGTTCCACTGAATTACCAATTCACTGCTTTTTCAAGTCCAAGGTTTACAGCAGTAATTCGAACGCTTGGATAGCCTTATTGATTTTAAACACACCAAACAAAGATACCTCATTGTTTTTGCTCCCGTAAAATAAGTTTATACATACCGGATTCTGAAGCTTGGACATCTGAGACAATGAAGTATTCTTGAGAGGCGTCTTCAGTGTTTTCAGGCGCCATCACAACAACGCTATCTTGAGGTTTTGGTGGTATTCCCCCGATGTCATTGATACAAAGATCAAGTTCCTTTTTTGCGATTGTGGTGGGGATTCTGCCACCAGCCTCCGATTCCGAATGTTTAATGGTGTAAATCGCTGTAATTTGAAACGATTGTTGATTATCCTTTCGCGTGTAGATGACGGGTTGCCCAAAGGTGTTGCG
>NZ_JBHIRN010000116.1:0-766 GCF_042197205.1 Bartonella sp. AA2SXKL | reverse complement strand
CCCCACTAACGCATGTGATGAAGGCGAAGGCGTAATCCATATGGATGAGGAAGATAGATAAATCAAATTAGCAAAAATGTAAAAAATCTCGAAAGCCGCTTGACAATGTAGCGACAATATGAATAATCGAATCAGGTGCCTCAAAAACACCTTGACGATAAGCGGGTGGATTGCCGAAACAGTCTTTTTTCCGCAGATTAAAAGCTTTGACTCATTATATGCGTATAGCATATAAATGGCTTGTCGGGTGTAGCTATGCCATAAAATACCCTTAATGGGAAAAGCATAGCGACGGGCTTGTGGCCGTGTTTGTTAGCACCCGGCACTCTTTTCGAGTGTCATTAACAAACATCTAACCCACAAGGAGTTTACAATGACTCTCATTAAAATATCAGAACAAGCAATTGGACAAGAGATTGTTCAAACAGTCAATGCACGCGAATTGCATGCATTTTTAGAGATAAAAGCCCGCTTTAATGACTGGATTAAAAATCGCATTAAAGAATGTAAGTTTTTGGAAAACATAAACTTTATAACGCTTTCTAAAAATTTAGAAACCGGTGGAAAGGTAAAAGAATCCCACATTACCTTAGACATGGCTAAACACCTTTCCATGATCGAACGTAATGATAAAGGACATGAAGCTCGTCAATATTTTAATTTTTTGTTTGACAACATGTCAGTATTATGTCTATTGTCGAATCAGGTGCCTAAGAAACACCTTGAATACACAGCGGATAGATTGCCGAAACAATCTCTTTTCCGC
>NZ_JBHIRN010000115.1:0-767 GCF_042197205.1 Bartonella sp. AA2SXKL | reverse complement strand
GAGACAACGAGCGCATTTAAAAAGGTAAAAATGCTCTCACGTAGAAAAATAATCAAAAGAAATACCCTTTTTATCCACCTTCAACAGATGTAGCGAAAATAAAAAACCTAAATAAAGATATTTCTCTCCACACACTGAAATAGTAATAGAAAAGTGAGTTCTATTAAACAACTTACAGCATGATTAAAATAGTTTTCATTGAACTTGCATATTAAGGACTTCACCAATGACAGCACGCGTTATTTTGCTTTTTCTTTGTAATGCCAACCGATCAACAGAGGCAATAACACGCTTCAACGAAAACAAAGAACGCTCACAACGGTTTACAAGATAATAAACAGTATCCGGATGAACAGTAATCTGTCTATCAGAAAAAAGTTTAAAAGCAACAGCTGTTAACAATGCATCATCAGGCTGATTGATCGCAACTAACATAATCGAATTAAGGCGACTTTTAAGATCATTTAACTTTAAATTCCATGTTGAAGGTACTGTACGTGCCGTCATCAACAAAGTAGCTTGGCACATATCAAGATTTGCTTGCTTAACGCTATTAATTAAGTGAAAAAGCCCTGTCTCACTGATTTCACCCAAATCAATATCCTCGATTAAAAATGATCTACCTGAAGAAGCCACAGCAATAGCTTGATCGATCTCATTGCGATGAAATCTTAAAGCATCCGCTTTCTCAGCCCATACACTAGAAAAGTGGGTTTTACCAGATCCTTCTTTTCCAACTAAAACTGCAATAGGTAAGATCCAATTCG
>NZ_JBHIRN010000114.1:0-767 GCF_042197205.1 Bartonella sp. AA2SXKL | reverse complement strand
CGAGACTTTTCAAATCCCGTGCAACGACCTGACGAGCAATATACCCTGTCTCTGAACGTGCAGGAAAAAGATAAAGACTTTCAGCATATTTTCCCTGATCACGCAAGCTTAACCACTGAGAAAGAACTTGACATGCTTTTTTTGATAACAGCACCATTCGCTCTTTTTTGCCCTTACCTCGAACCAAAATACTGTAATCTTTTCCGCGGACAGCCTGCACCGGAAGGCTCACCAACTCACTGATACGCAGCCCTGTTGCATAAAGCATTTCAATCAACAATTGTAAACGCAATGCGCGAAAGTGACCTTTGGACCCATAATCTTCCTGATTGACTTCCAACTGCGCTAAATCGAGCAATTTCGTCACCACATTCTCACTAACAACTTTAGGCAAAGGACGCCCCTGACGCGGTGCATCAATATTATGAGACGGATCATCTGCTCTCAATCCTTCGGCATAAAGAAATTGATAAAACTGACGTAAAGTTGATAAACGACGTGCTTGCGAAGACGCCGCAAAACCAAGAGTATGCATAAGCGACAAAAGACCAATTAAATCTTCTCTTTGTGCTGAAAAAAGTGAAACAGAGTGCGAAAACAATTCGTCTTGTGCCCACTGTAAATCACGTTGATAAGCTGCAAGCGTATGCTCACAAGCCCCTCGCTCAGCACTCATCATCTCAAGAAAATGGTCTATCACAGTATTACTTTTCATTTCATTAATTCGCTTTTGAAGAAAGGTTCCATGAATCCAAAGGGACATCGAC
>NZ_JBHIRN010000113.1:0-768 GCF_042197205.1 Bartonella sp. AA2SXKL | reverse complement strand
TGGGAAGCTTAATTTGTACCATAATTCATTCTCCCCTTAGTAAACACGTTTTTTAGGTGCAATACGTTTTAAGTCGATACCCCCATCTGCTTCAGATGTTAAGGGATCAATATGGACAGGTCGATAGGACAAAGTCACCTTACCATCTTTTGACAAATGTGAAAGCGTATGTTTACGCCAATTTTTGTCATCACGCTCTGGATAATCTTCACGTGCATGCGCGCCTCGACTTTCTAAACGCGCTTCTGCAGAATAAACAGTGGTGATTGCATTGGCCATCAAATTCTCAAGTTCTAATGTTTCGACCAAATCAGAATTCCATATCAGAGAACGATCTGTGACTTTGAGATCAGCCAATTCACCCCAGATTTGACTTATCCGCTGGCATCCTTGTTGCAAAGAATCTTCTGTACGGAAGACAGCAGCATCTTCCTGCATAGTACGTTGCATTTTCTCACGCAATACGGCAGTTGGTATTGCCCCTTGCGCAAAGCGCAAACGATCAAAACGTGTCATAATTTCGTCAATAGCCACCTCATTAAGAGGTGGAATTTCCGCATTTCGATCAATCACTTCACCGGCACGAATTGCAGCGGCACGACCAAATACGACAAGATCAATCAATGAATTTGACCCCAAACGGTTAGCACCATGAACAGAAGCACAGCCAGCTTCTCCCACTGCCATCAAACCTGGTTGAACACGATCAGGTGAATCAGGTGTTGGATTAAGAACTTCTCCGTAGTAATTTGTGGGAATACCGCCCAT
>NZ_JBHIRN010000112.1:422-769 GCF_042197205.1 Bartonella sp. AA2SXKL | reverse complement strand
GGGTGTGGATGCGCAATCTCATCAGAATTTCTCTTCTTCTCAGAGGCAAGATTCCAATTCTCAGACTACTCGTAGAAAAAATAATGAACAGACATCCAAGCCAAGACCTCCGCGGCATTTGAGAGATGCACAGCATCCTCCTATTCCTCCGACGATTCCATTTTTAGAAAAACCAGCGTCTGATACATCGAGTCCAACAGGTCATTATCATTTTTCTGATGAACAACAGCAGTCAGTAGTTTCTACGGATGGCCAATCTTTAGCCGATCAAATGATTTTACGTCCAGGTCAGCAAGGTAGCTCTTCTCCACAATCAAGCCAGAAGCTGTCAGTTTCTCCCTTTTTAA
>NZ_JBHIRN010000112.1:0-352 GCF_042197205.1 Bartonella sp. AA2SXKL | reverse complement strand
AATGAGCTGCAAGCTGTACGTGCGGGAAGAGGAATTCTAGACAGAGGTAAGAAAAATACGGCTTTCTGGGCGCACGCAATTAAGAGCAAAGAACACATCGTTGCAGATCATAAAGACTTTAAGCTTGATCAGACAGGTATAGTTTTAGGTGTCAGTGGTGTAAGTGAGTTAATGGGTGGAGAGTTTTATATCGGTGGTTTTGGTAGTTATGATCAAGCACGTGTTGCACATGCACGAGGTGGTGTGAGCGGCATAAGCACTTATAGCATTGGAGCGTATGCAACTTATTTTGATAAGAGTGGATGGTATTTAGATAGTATTTTAAAATACAATCAGTATCAGAATAACCTAA
>NZ_JBHIRN010000111.1:294-771 GCF_042197205.1 Bartonella sp. AA2SXKL | reverse complement strand
AAATCGCAAAGTTTCGAGATTACTGGCATTCAAAAGCTGGAGCAAATGCAACCAAAATCGATTGGCAAGCAACGTGGCGTAACTGGGTGAGAAATTCAAAAAATTACAAACAAGGAGAAAATTATGGAACACAAACCAATTCCCAAACAGGACAACAGCGCGGTCGTGCCTATAGAATTACACAACACATGTCCGATTTCAAAAATGCAGACAGTCCGTACAAATTTTTGTTCGAGGATGATGCAAAACCCTCCATTCCATTGGCTACCGGGCAAAAAGCCATCACCTGCAGAAGCGAAGAGAATTATTTCGTTGGGTAATGAAGCTTTGCAAATGCTTGATGAAAAAGCTTCTGAGGAAGAAATAAAAGCTATGTTTCTCATGCTTTCTGGTGGACTTAAAAGCCAACCTGGAGAAGATGAAAAAGCCACAGCTGTTGCTTATCTTTTTTCTCTCGATGGTTTAAGCCGTTGGGCA
>NZ_JBHIRN010000111.1:0-246 GCF_042197205.1 Bartonella sp. AA2SXKL | reverse complement strand
ATGCCCGCTTCTGCTGATCTTTTGCTTTACTGTGAAAAGCTTGAAGACGATATTCGAACTACTGTTAAAGGGATATTTACCTCACTCGATAGACCAGAGATTAAGCCGAAAGGAGAACCTATTTCTGCTGAAAAATGGGATAAATTGATGCAAATGCTTGAAAAACCGAAGATTGGGTTAAATCCTTTTCAGTGAAAAGTGCTGATCTTTTTGGATTAGATATGCGTTTAAATCAACAAAAAGGCA
>NZ_JBHIRN010000110.1:0-776 GCF_042197205.1 Bartonella sp. AA2SXKL | reverse complement strand
CAATATTTTTCTGAAATGGAATTCATTTTTTTTGCAGCATGACCTGCATTATATTTAAGGATTGTGCCACACGTATCACCAGCACTTAGTTTATATGCCCGCGCCAAATAACGCATACCATATTCAAGATTAGTCGCAGGATCATACAGATCTTGCACTGATCCCTTAAAACCCAATCCTCGTGCAGTAGAAGGTTTAATTTGCCTAAAACCTATTTCACCAGCCGCCCCTTTTATAAAGGCCTTATAATCACTTTCAACTCTTACAACAGCATGTGCCAAATTAACAGGAACATTGTACTTATTCGCAAGTTTCTGAATAAGAAACTCATAAGGACGAACAGGAATCTTAGAAGCAATAATCTCTGAGCCTTCACTTGACCCTGCAACATTTAACACGGTATGAGCCAAACTTATATCAAACACAAAAGATATAGCAAATACTGCACTTAAAAGAATTTTCAAAAATTGCATTTTCTTTCTCTTCATTAAGACATTCTTAAATCCTAGCTGCAACGGCTTGGTGGGCGCATTGTACATAGAAAAAAAACGAAAGAGCGGCTTGAAAATGAAAATATTAAGACAATTTCAAGATAAATTTTAGTATTGGAAGAAAATAATTCAATAAACGAATTATATATTTCTGTATTTCATAGGATACTAAAAATTAAAGAAACTATAACATAAGCTTTAATGTGCTAAAAAATAATATACTCTATTACCTATTGAAAGATCTATCATACACCTAACTTTGTGCAGATAAAAACAGTATTAAAA
>NZ_JBHIRN010000109.1:0-776 GCF_042197205.1 Bartonella sp. AA2SXKL | reverse complement strand
TGGTTGGTTCACGTTGGGTAGAATTAATGTTTAAGACTTTGGCTAGTAAGCCATATATTTTGGGGCTCATTCCTGGCAGGATACGCACAGAGGTAAAAAGAGGGCGAATAAGATCTGGAAGCATACGGAAATTTAGCTTGCTCTTTTTGTTTTTTCTAGTGTTGTAAAAGAGCTTTTTGGGGATAATACACTGAATAATCCCAAGGGGAGTTGCTTTATTTATAGTTTGAGTTTTAAGCATAAAAATAAAGCTTTAAAGAATGGATACAATAACACTATAAAAGGAAAAGTGCTCATATTCGTACTATTTATTCTATAAAATTTTCTTCTTTTTATTTTTGTGCGCTTCTTTTGTTACAAGTGTAGGTATTTTCTTGATGGGCGTCTAATATGCACTATAAAATACCCGAAATATCTTGTCTTTCTGAGAAGCGGAGGTTTGTATGTTTGAGTATAATGCGTAACAATGCTCTCTCTTGTGAGAGAGATGATAGCTGCTATTTGGCATTTATTTTATAGTGGGAAATTGTCAGAGTGTCAGAAGATAAAAGTAAAATACGAGATGAAAAACAACCTTTTCCTCACTTTATTCATTTGAGGGTACACTCAGCTTACTCATTGCTTGAAGGGGCTTTAAAAATCCCACAAATTATTCAACATGCAATCTCAGATCATACACCAGCGGTTGCTATTACGGATACGAATAATTTATTTGGTGCTTTGGAATTTTCGCAATATTGTTTTTCTTATGGTATTCAACCCATTATAGGTTGTCA
>NZ_JBHIRN010000108.1:0-781 GCF_042197205.1 Bartonella sp. AA2SXKL | reverse complement strand
GATCAAAACTGATGTTAACCGTGCATCCCAGACCCACCATGTTCCCCATGTAGGACGTCCCCAAAGTGCACCTGTCACTAGGGCCAAGGCTGTAAAAATTGCTCCAATGGGTGCGCCACATTTGAGTGTCACATCAGCAAGATGATACTTCCAAATCAGGCTTCCTAAAGCAGCAGCACTTATTATAATGTAACAACATGTAGAAAGCCAAGCGAATGGTGCATGAATGTACATAATCTTGACGGTGATCCCCTGTTGATAGTCATCAGGAGAATATATAATCAAAATAAATCCTAAGATAAGAAGACACAATGTTATACCGATTAACCAAGGCAAAACGGCACTGCTTATTTTCATGAAACGGGTAAAACTTGCAGGAAGCGTGTTCATTTTATGTGTGTGAAATGTTTCATTCATGAAATTTATAATAGGCAGAGTTTTGTTGTGCAGCAATCATCTTTTATTATTCTGATAAAAGTTTGAGTGTTATAGCTGCAATAAAGGAGCTAAAAAGACTCAAAAGAAGTGAAAAACCGATAAGAAGAGTCAAAGAAGTGAGAAAAGAGACATTTGGGTTTGTTGGAGCTGTAGCAGCGGAAACGCCAAAAATCATGATTGGAATAATCCACGGTAAGATTATGATAAAAATGAGAAGAGTACTATGCAACAATGATGTTGCAAGAGCAGCTCCGATAGCGCCAATAAAAATAATAGCTGGTGTTCCACATAAGAGAGTGAGTATTGTTGTAAAAGTTATTATTGCATCTAAATGGAGCATGAA
>NZ_JBHIRN010000107.1:0-783 GCF_042197205.1 Bartonella sp. AA2SXKL | reverse complement strand
TTAATGCCTATGAGTTTTGCTAATTTCATACAAAAAAGTCGTTATGCGCACTTTCATTATTATGCTCAATCAGCGGTTTCAAAAAGTAAGGAAGAGAAGCGCCTCCCTTAATAAGCTGAATATGGTTATCTTTAAAGCCAACCGCCAACTTATTTTGCCTTCCAGCAAGAGATAATCTATAGCCATCATTTCCAGCAAACATCGAATGACATTTGATGCACTCAAAAAATTCTTTTAACTGATCATCATTAAGAGTCTCTGTATCATCGGTTAGTAAATGTGGCACTTGTTTATGTGGATATAACGCGAGAGCTCCAGCACAATCCCCACCAACAACTTCAAGCAAAGCAAAAGCATTTCGCTCCAAAAGTCTTAAATGATTTACCAAACAATGTCGTACATTCTCATCGGACAAAAGAAAGCTTTGACTGATTGTCCTTTATAAGCTTTAAAACTGAGAGGAAGAGCAACAGAAATATTCTGTAAATTTTGATGCACATAATCTCTATCGTAGAGAAATATCAGATCTCCATTTATTTTTTGATGTAATTGTCCGGTTAGTTTTGTGTACAAATAAACGTCAAATATACGGGTTATAATTTTTCATTCCCAATCTGAACATCGAGACCTAACATTGCAAGCACATGTATGGTTTTTCCAACATGACAAGACTCTTTGCCTCTTTCTAAATCACGGATAAACCGCACACCAACCCCTGATGTAGCTGCTAACTGTTCTTGTGTTAATCCTTGTTTTTTACGTGTATTTCTAACAATAAAACCC
>NZ_JBHIRN010000106.1:331-785 GCF_042197205.1 Bartonella sp. AA2SXKL | reverse complement strand
TTGATCCAATAATGCGCATGCAACGACAAGAAGAAGTGAACTTTTTCTATGCATATCACTCTCCACTAGGAATAGTAAGGATAACCATCTCTTCTACAACGCCCCCTACCCCAAGATGGAAGAATTTAAATCTCTAATCTTCTCTGAAGAAATATCCAATGTCAAATTTATAGTACATCAATTAACTTCTGTAATCGCCATTGATCATAACGTATTCTTTCGTTAAATCACAAGACCAAACAGTGGCTTTACCAGTACCTAAGCCAATATCAACACGAATTGTAATGTGTTTATTTTGCATATAAGCGCCTATTTTCTCTTCACAATATTCAGGATCTCGTTCACCATTGATCGCCAAACGATGTTCACCAAACCAAATCGTTAACAAATCACGGTCTACTTCAACACCTGCCTTACCAACTGCCATAACCACCCGTCCCCAGTTAGCATCTTC
>NZ_JBHIRN010000106.1:0-283 GCF_042197205.1 Bartonella sp. AA2SXKL | reverse complement strand
TGATAGAGCAATAATCTTCGCAGTATTATCTGTTGTAGCACCAATCACATGAACTTCAATTAAATGCCGCGCCCCTTCACCATCACAAACAACTTGTAATGCAAGCTCATGTAAAAGCGCACGCAATTGTTTTGAGAATACCTCATAACGTGGATCAGTTTTACTTGTGATGCAAGGAAAACTTTCTTTTCCTGTTGCAAACATCATGAGGGTATCTGATGTTGAAGTGTCACTATCCACAGTGATCGAATTAAAAGATTCCTGAACCGCTTCTGATAACCTG
>NZ_JBHIRN010000105.1:0-787 GCF_042197205.1 Bartonella sp. AA2SXKL | reverse complement strand
GCCATCTATGAGCTTTCACTTTATATAAATAAAGAAAACCAAGAGAATGCTTCAAAACGTTTTGCACATATCCTTTCTATAGATCCTGATAAAATTAACAATGAAATTTTACCCAATATTGACTGGGTACAGAAGAGTCTTGAAGAGCTAAAGCCTGTGCATGCAGGTCCTTTTTTTCTTCATGGAAGCCATCACCGAAATGACATTCCACCAGATGTTTTGCCTATTGAAATTGAAGCAAATCAGGCCTTTGGAACAGGGCATCATGAAACAACAGCCGGTTGTTTGAAAATAATTGCAAAAATATTGCAAAATGAAAATCCACAAAATGCCCTTGATCTTGGTACTGGAAGTGGAATATTAGCCATAGGAATCGCAATGCTTAAACCTATTTCTGTACTTGCCTCCGATATTGATCCGGTAGCTATCCAAGTTGCCCAACACAATATCCAGCTCAATGGCGTAGAAAAATATATTAGGGCAATTACAGCAATAGGTTTTGCCCATGATGAAATTGTATCACGTGCGCCCTTTGATCTTATTGTTGCCAATATCCTTGCCAATCCTCTCATTGAACTTGCACAAGAAATGGTAAAGGCACTCCAAAAAGGGGGATCTCTCATTTTATCTGGAATTCTTAAAGAACAACATGACCATGTTTTGGAGGCTTATGTCAAACAGGGATTAAAACATATTGAAACATACCACTGTCAAGGATGGGTTACTATACATCTGAAATAAAAGAAAAGGACGTTACTATGTATCAATCCTTTGAGGCGATAACAAA
>NZ_JBHIRN010000104.1:0-790 GCF_042197205.1 Bartonella sp. AA2SXKL | reverse complement strand
CGGCTTTAGATTAAAAATTGTTCGAATGTCAGCTCAGAATGCTCTTTTAAGCTTAAAAATTAATGTACTATATAAGCAATGTTTTATATTTCCTGTGCTGCGTATTCTCTTTATTTCTCGGGAAGTGGGACTTTTTCTTCTCGTTTTTTTTTCATGAAAATATTTATTCGTACGTTTTCAAAATAAGAACTTGAATGATTCAGATGATAAACTGTATCAATACAATCGCTTTTAGAATTGAAGTTCTCATTATTGTAGTTTTATTCGTTTTTGATGGGAAACATTTTAGAATTTCGCATAGTTATAATAGCTTATTTATTTTATTATTTCTCATGGTTTATAGATGCAATATGAAGCGATGAAGGGATAAAAAACAATGTTGAAAAAGCGGATGACAGAAGACTACTCTTTCGATAAGTCGTTTTGAAGTAAAAGACAGTTTGAGAAATGGCAAAGATATAAATAGGTGTAACATGAATGAACTGACCCATATTGATACTGTTATAGAGGATTATGATGCTGTTTTTTGCGATGTGTGGGGTGTGGTGCATAACGGTGTACATGCATTTGAACCGGCTTTGAAAGTATTACACAAAATTCGAAAGATGGGAAAAAGCGTCATTTTTGTGACCAATTCACCTCCTCCACGTGAAAATATCGTTGATCAATTACAAAGTATGAATGTACATAGCGATTGTTATGATGCCATTATCACTTCAGGGGATGTGACGCGTGATCTCATTCGGGCTGCACCGCGTAGAGTTTTTTTTATTGGTCAGCAACGTGATTT
>NZ_JBHIRN010000103.1:0-790 GCF_042197205.1 Bartonella sp. AA2SXKL | reverse complement strand
GCTAGAGCCGCGCCTGTTAATAGTAGATTTCTTTTCATCCATAAGATCATAAACGGTGTTCCTGAAAACGTTTAGCAACAAAGAAAATGCCAGCACAGGCGGCTAAAACCATGATAGTGGCGAGCGCCCATTGCACTGGACCATTGCCGGCTAATAAGCCACCAAGCCCAGAAAAAGAACCAATGACTGGTGCAAGGGCTTCGGCTTTGAAAAGCCCTGTTGCATGCTTTTTTTCTACCGTCTGATAGTTGGAGGAAACAAACGCGCCTTTCGCCCACAACCCTGCTTCTGCTGCACGACGGTGGACTAAGCCTTTTAAACGCTTTCCTCCTGCTCTAGTCCATTTCTGCAATTCAATGGGTACAGATTCATAATCGCCTTTATTCAGCTTTTTAAGTAATGTAGAATTTTGGAAAGCTATGATCCCTATATTATAACAAAAGGAAACAAGAGCACCAAACTGCTCGTCACTTAAGTCAACATACACCGCTTTTTCTACCGCCCGCTCATATTGACGCAAGTCTTCCAAAAGAAGAATTTCCGCTCTTGTGTCCGTAATGACCATGCCTTCAACAACTATCGGCTTACCCGCTTTTTCTGTATGACCATATCCTATCGTCCAAACACCAGAAGCATCTCTATAAGCATGGAGCCGTAGCCCTTCCCATTTCTTTAAATAATTGAGACAATTTTTATTGATTTTTCGTGCCATCGTTCAATTCCATTTTATAAATATACCTTGATTAATACGGCGCCATCGCCACCATCGCCACTGGAGGAAGACGTTGCA
>NZ_JBHIRN010000102.1:0-793 GCF_042197205.1 Bartonella sp. AA2SXKL | reverse complement strand
ACGTTAAAGAGAATTATGACAATGTTAGGTTGAAAATAGGTTTTGCAGAGCTAATTACGCTTTGTATCTATCCAGATATAAAGGGGGAGGATGTAGTTATGCGATATAAGTGGAAACGGAGTTATTGGGTGCTTATAGTCAGTAGCTGTTTTGTACAAGTAGCTGTTGCGGGTGAGGAGGGGAGGTCATGGCTTTTGTGTCAACCTTCAAGCTATAATGAAAATGAAAAAACATTGCATACTCAAGATAATGAGGATGTAAGAACAGGAAATTGTATACTTGGAACACCTGACAAGAATATCCTTTTTGGGATGAACAAGGGGGTAGACGCTTTGGAAATGCTTAGTGGTCTTACCATGAAGAACAGCTCTGGAACATTGGTCAGAAAAATACAAGGACTTGAGAGCAAGAGTGGTGGCAATGCTGTGCAGAATGCGCAAAGAAGAAGTATTCCTGTACTTAAAAGTCCTGAACTCATCTTTGTTAAAAATGGGGCGCGTCTGGAAAATTTTGTACTCGATCATAATGGAAAAGCTTACATTTCAAATGATGGTGAAATAGATAGTCCGGGGCAGTCCATCAATAACACTGTGAGGAATGGCGCAGAGATTTATGTTTATGCGGGAGGTCTCAGTGAGAATAGCAAAATTGAACAGGGTGGGACTGAAAATGTTCAGGCTTTAAAAGGAAAACAAGGCTTTTCAAAAAATGCTGTCGTTAAAGAAGGGGGGCAGCAAAGTGTTGGGAATGGAGGAAAAGTAGAAGGAACCAAAATTTATGGTGGAGAACAGCT
>NZ_JBHIRN010000101.1:0-796 GCF_042197205.1 Bartonella sp. AA2SXKL | reverse complement strand
GTTGGGGGACTAAACGGCTATTTAGAAGCCACACTGGAAGCCAATCCAGAGATTGCCAAATATGGTGTGTTTTTACCACGGGGCTTAAAGGTCATGCTGCCTGAGTTTGTCAGCCAAGAAAAGAACAGCGTGGTGAAGCGGTTATGGGATTAATGCGCACGCATCCTTTTATTGAGGTGAGGGTGGGGGATAAGCTTGTTCATGAGGTTTTTTATCAGCGTCTTTTAACCGCAACCATTACGGACCATACCGGTAATGAAGCCGATACATTTGAAGCAGAGTTTGACGATAGTGGCAATGATTTAGAGGTTCCCTCAAGCAACAGTGCGCTACAGGTGATCTTTGGTTATGAGAACAGCATCAGTGCATTTATGGGGTGTTTTGTTGTCGAATCGGTTGTGAGTTGTGGAGGCAGCGATGGAGAGATTTTGCGGCTTTGCGGTAAAAGCGCCTCCATGCGCAAAGAGCTCAAAGAACAGGTGAGTGAGCATTTTGATCACAAAACTGTTGGAGAGATTGTTGAGACACTCGCCAAACGCCATGGTTATCAAGCAAAGATCAGTCCTCAGTTTAGCAAACAAACTTTGCCTTATGTGATTCGTACAGATCAATCGGCTGTTGATTTTTTAACCCGCCTTGCTGACCGCATGCAGGCACGTTTTTTGATCAAGGACAATAAGTTTTTGTTTTTAAGCGGAGATAATTTACCAGCACTCGACATCCATAAGCACGACTGTTCCAACTGGGAATTTACGTTAGAGCCACGTACGCAATATGGCACCATTGAAGCTTCTTA
>NZ_JBHIRN010000100.1:0-798 GCF_042197205.1 Bartonella sp. AA2SXKL | reverse complement strand
TAGTCTTCTGCTTTCAGATCGATTATTTCCTCAGACTCATTTTGGGTCTTAGTACTGTTTTTATTATGTTTATTCATTTTATTTCTAAGTGATGAAAGTAAATACCAGGCAATACCACGGACTGGTTTAATAAGGAGTAATATTCCCAAAATATCGCTCACAAAACCAGGAAGAATAAGCAAAATTGCGCCAATAATGATACAGCCATCATTTATGATATAATGCTCTAATGTTTGCCCTTGAAGAAGTTCACGTTGTAGATTTTTTAAAAGGCTTCCCCCTTGAATTCTTAACAAAATGCTTCCAGCTATTGTCGTTAAAATGATCAAACTCAAAGTTGCTAGAATTCCAAATTCTTTTCCAACGAAGATAAAGCCAGCGATTTCAACAAGGAAAATACCAAGGGTAAAAATGATAAAAAAGCGAGGATTTATAGGGTAAGATTTGATCACATGAAAATTCCCTTTTCAAGGTTTGAAACAGAAAATTATTGAAGAAAACTTCTTTTAAAACTTAAACAAGAATCTATAAAGGCACTTAAATGCAAGATTCCCTATTTTACATATTTATTGATAAATGGTATTGACTGCAATGTTTATTGTAGATCATTTTAGTTTTGGAGATTGACAGTGCCCATGGAATTTGACATCGTACTTGTCTTAGCTCTTGTTATTATGGTTGTTGTTTTCATGCAACTTCGTAATGTATTAGGAAAACGGATTGGTTTTGAAAAGCCTCCTTTTGATCCTTATTCGAGTCGTTCTAAAAAACAGATTGAAACAGAAACGGCTGATAATA
>NZ_JBHIRN010000099.1:0-798 GCF_042197205.1 Bartonella sp. AA2SXKL | reverse complement strand
GCTAGACCAATAGCAGCAGCTTGTCTTGCTTCTTTCCGAACATCCTGAATAGCATAATTCAATGTCTCAAACTTCATATCCGTATAGGATTTCGACTCGTTAACAGCATCATTGACAAGACCACTAACTTTCTCATCCGTATACTTATTGGCATCTTCAAGAACTATCTTCATCTGCTCTTCAGTATAATCATGCAACTGACCGCCATTAACAGCTTGCTGAGAACCTGTTTCAATCTTGCCTGCCGCTACATTGTCTATCATAACAGGTTCGCTGTCATTGCCTCCTACTAACGTAATGCTATTGGTCTTTTTCCCATCACTATCTTTATCATAGGAAACAACGCCATCCGTTACGGCTACTTCAATATCTTTCACATGTTGATCTATCGTATCTACTTTGTCTTCGACCTCTTTTACCCTCTCATTCGTGCTCCAAAGCTGACCACCATTAACAACTTCTTGCGAGCCTTCTTCTATCTTACCATCCAATACATTCGTAATCTTACTCGACTTACCATCATGCTTCGCATCATACGCGCCTTCTTCTTCATTCCAATTCAAACCATTGCTCGCCACATTCTTCTCAACATCATGAATACGCTCGTTGATACTCGTCATACCATCACTGACACCATCAAAAGCTCCTGCTACATCATGATAGATCTTCTTTTCTGACGAACTACCATCAGAATTGAATTGTGAAACCTTGAATTCCGGAGCCCTCCATTCGCCACCTTCATAGCTAGCTCCCCCTCCTAAATACATCGCTAGCGTCTGATGCAAGGAATAAAGCTGA
>NZ_JBHIRN010000098.1:0-799 GCF_042197205.1 Bartonella sp. AA2SXKL | reverse complement strand
GATTGTGGTTCTAAAGCTGGTTTTATTGAAGCTAACGTTGCATTTTCTTTAGCACGCGCTGATATGCACAGCCAAGTTTCTGCCTCATTGAAAAATTTACTAGAAATCATTAAAATAGAAAAGTTATAGATCTTTCATTAAATTCATTTATCAAATTTAATCATGACAGCACAGTCTTCCCATATGTTGGTTTTACAAAGCACTGTTACATCGGCATTTAAAACAATTGCAAGTGAGAAACAAGGGCTTGAAGCCCTTGAAGAAGCTTTGCTTGGATATCTTTCTTCCGCTTTTCAAGCTGCTGTTCAAACTATCAGAAATGCTAATGGTCATGTAGTAATTACTGGTCTTGGCAAGAGTGGTCATATAGGTGCAAAAATTGCTGCAACTTTAGCTTCGACCGGAACGCCTGCTTTTTTTGTGCATGCTGCAGAAGCTAATCATGGTGATCTTGGTATGATTGGATCTGACGATGTTATTCTTGCTTTGTCATGGTCAGGCGAAACTTCGGAATTAAGTGGCATTATCAACCATGCTGCGCGGTTTCGCACGCCACTTATTGCCATGACATCGGGGGAGCACTCTGTATTAGGACGGCAAGCGGATATTGTACTCTTATTGCCAAAGATAGAAGAGGCGTGTCCTCACGGGCTTGCTCCTACAACTTCAACAATTATGCAATTGGCAATGGGAGATGCGTTAGCTGTTGCTCTTTTAGAAATGCGTGGTTTTACTGCGACAGATTTTAAAATTTATCATCCTGGTGGTTCTCTTGGTGCAAGTCTTAAATATGTTCGTG
>NZ_JBHIRN010000097.1:294-804 GCF_042197205.1 Bartonella sp. AA2SXKL | reverse complement strand
GAGTTCTATAGCAGCTGTAACAGGTCCTTATGTTGGAAGATGTATAGGTCTTTCTGATATCCAGTTTTTAATCAAGCAGTTAACCAAGATTTATTTGGATCAAGGCTATATCACGGCGCGTTTTTATATCCCAGATCAGGATATCAAAAGCAGCAAGGCGCTCAAACTTGTTGTGGTTGAGGGCAAGCTTTCGGATATTTATTACAATGGTTTACCAGCTTCTTCTCATAATTATGTTGTCTGGAGTGCTTTTCCGGGTTTGGAAGGGCATATTCTGAATATGCGCGATATTGAACAGGGGCTTGATCAAATCAACAGGCTTTTTTCGGGGCACGCTCAAAGCGAACTTCTCCCGGGTCGTGAAGATGGTAGCACCATTGTGAATATTAACAATCGGCCTAGTAAAGCTTTCAAGGTTGGTGTTTCTCATGACAATATGGGACAATCTTCCACGGGTTATGCGCGTTATAAAGCGGGCTTAACGTTAGAAAATATTTTAGGTTTCAATGA
>NZ_JBHIRN010000097.1:0-284 GCF_042197205.1 Bartonella sp. AA2SXKL | reverse complement strand
TGCGTGGAATTTTAGCTATCAACGCAGTCAATCAGATTATTGGGGTGGGAGCACACAAGAGGGCCATAGCAATAACATTTCAGCGAGTGTGAGCATTCCCTATGGTTATTGGAGCTTTGGTTTAAATGGCTATGCTTATAATTATCAAAGTATTCTTCCTGGCAATTTTACCGATATTGAGACGACGGGGGATTCGAGTGAATTACATGCCAGTACAAGCAGGGTTTTTCATCGTGATAGTGTTTCCCTGACAATTTTGAATGTGGGTCTTTCCTATAAAAGGA
>NZ_JBHIRN010000096.1:0-813 GCF_042197205.1 Bartonella sp. AA2SXKL | reverse complement strand
AGGTGGAATTAAAGTGGGGATAGCAATATTTTCTCCACTGCGAGCAAGAAGTGTTGCCAATGTAAGAGCAAGAATGATGGCGTAATTGTCTTTAGAAGTTTGCGAAAAACACGAACAATAATGCATAGAGGCGCTCTGATCAGGCCAAATCCAAACTGTTTGTGTCTTTTCCCATTCGTGTTCACGTAGGTAAGTATGTTCATCACGCGCTGAGCGGCGCCAGTCAATGCGTGTAATGGATTCCCCTTCAACATAAGGACGAAATTGCCAGAAATTTTCACCGTTACCGCGTTTACGTTGTCCATGCCATCCTGCTATCACTGTATTGGCAATACGGGGCGCTTGTACAAGAAAACACGGCATTTTAGCGGCATTTTTATGCGAATCGGCAGCGAGTAACAGTGGAGTTTTTTTTGAAACTTTTTTGCCAATGGCCATTAGAGGGCATCTTTCACAAGATTATCGATAATGTCTTTGATGGTTATATTTTCAGCACGTGCAGAAAAATTGAGTGCCATGCGGTGTTGTAATACTGGGCACGCCAATGTTGCAATATCATCAAGAGAGGGACTTAAACGTCCATGATAAAGAGCACGAGCACGAGCACAAAGGGAAAGTGCTTGTGATGCTCGAGGACCAGGTCCCCATGCAACATAAGTGTTTGCTAGGCTATTTTCTTTATGAGGGCGAGCCGAACGGACTAGCTTTAAAATGGCTTCGACAACATTTTCAGAGATAGGCATTTTGCGGACAATTTTTTGAATTTTTTGTAGCGTTTTTGCTGATAGAACCGGTTTTGCATTTTGGTTTTTT
>NZ_JBHIRN010000095.1:0-815 GCF_042197205.1 Bartonella sp. AA2SXKL | reverse complement strand
CAATTACGAAACCACATGTGGCTCCCCAACGCTCTAGACCACGATTCGAAGATGCTAAACCCAATGAACCTACGGCTAAAAGTAATCTTTCATCAGCTGAAATAGAAGCAAGACTTCGTGCGTTAGAAGAAGCACATATTCAAGAAAGAATAATACGTGAACAAGCCGAAGAAGAAGCAAGACGTGCAAAAGAGCGTGAAGAAAGTTTGCGGCAAACTATTCAAAAAACTGAAATAGATGAAACACCTCAAGAAGAGGAAGAACCTACGCTACAGACACAAACTCCATCTCTTTCCCCTGCTCAATCCCAAATAGAACCGATAAATATCCCTATCACGCCTAAAAATACAACTGTAATTGAAAAACGCAAAGCAGATGAAACCAAAGAGGATGATCGAAATAGCCGACGCACTAACCTTGCTAAGTCAGAAGTGCGTGCACCCAAAGTTTTAAAAGGAGCCGATGAAAAACGTCGTGGAAAGATTACTCTTAATAGTGCATTGGACGAAGAAGGAAGTGCACGTGGGCGCTCCATGGCTGCAATGCGCCGCAGGCAGGAAAAATTTAAACGTGCGCAAAACCAAGAACCAAAAGAAAAAATTTCTCGCGAAGTTATTCTTCCTGAAACCATTACCATTCAAGAACTTGCACAACGTATGACTGAACGCTCCGTTGATGTGATTAAGTTTCTTATGAAACAGGGACAAATGATGAAACCTGGCGATGTGATTGATGCTGATGTTGCCGAGCTCATCGCCGTTGAATTCGGCCACACTGTTAAACGTGTTTTAGAATCTGACGTAGAAGAAGGTATC
>NZ_JBHIRN010000094.1:487-817 GCF_042197205.1 Bartonella sp. AA2SXKL | reverse complement strand
ATCCCATGAGTGATAAAAAGGCATTATTCATATAAAGCAATTGTCCTTCCTGCTTTACCACCGCTATTGCAAATGGACTCGCATCAAAATACTCTACTAAGACACTGGGTAATTTTAATTGATTATCGTTTTCTTCTTTTTGTATTTTCTGTGGGATTACCACAATACGATAAATGACTTTGTCCTCTAAGAGAGAAGAAGCACACATAAAACAATTCAAGATTTTCAAACCGATCTCTGAATTTAAAGATAAGGAAAACCTATAAGGCAAAGAGTACCCTGAACTTTGATATTTGTTATTTTGCAAACAAATATCACTCCATGAGCTAT
>NZ_JBHIRN010000094.1:0-445 GCF_042197205.1 Bartonella sp. AA2SXKL | reverse complement strand
AACTATATTTCCCCACAGTAAAATTCGCCAAATCAATTGAAAACCATTCGGCAAAAATCGCATTTGCATAAAGAATCGTTCCCTGTGTATTAACGGATAAAAAACCAACAGGCGCTTGATCTAAGTGATTGATAGCTTCTTGAAGGTTTGAGAAAAAAACTTCACGACACTCTTGCAAATGAGAAATATCGGCAATACGCCAAAATAAAAACTTTTTTCTTCGCCTTGCCATTGGTTGAACAGAAATATTATACCAAACGGAGTTTTTTTGCGGTGAATGGACAAAAATCGACTGTTCTACCCTTAATTCTTCTTGCGCGGCAAGATCACTATATGCTGCAACTTTTAAGCGATACGCCAACGCACCAGCTCCCGGAAGATCAGCAATGACAGCATAACAAGAAGAATTAGGCTTATAGGTAAAGATTTTTTGATAATTTTGATT
>NZ_JBHIRN010000093.1:0-820 GCF_042197205.1 Bartonella sp. AA2SXKL | reverse complement strand
AAACCGACAAGGGGTTCAACAACTCTTGCGATTGCCTTTCCTTCATCAGGGCAGGGGATATTGGTGACGTAAGTCACGTCAAAGGTTAAAATTGCACCGTGGAGTGCTAGAGCGCCATTATCACCAAAGGCAAAAGCAATATTTTGCAGGCGGCATGTCTCAACGGTGTTGTTAAGATTGGGGTTGGCATGGAAAATCTCTTCAACTTCCCATGCTAATTGGTCAACAAAACGTGCGCCATCTTCACATGTTGCATAGCATTCAACATCTAGCGTTAAAACACGCCGCCTTAAGCCAAAATCATGTCCATCTTCAATGGTTTCATTTTGCGTTGAGATATTAATAGCTGGCATTGCTTCAATAAATAAATTGAAATCACGCATATTGAAAACATTGTCACCAGCTGCCGTCTTTGCTGCTTTGATCAACGCAACAAATGTTTCTCTTATCGTCTCGCGGGGATGTTTCATTATTTCTGTTCTCGCAAGATAAGCTTATACATACCGGATTCAGAGGCTTGGACATCTGTAACAGTGAAGTGTTCTTGAGAAGAGGGGGCTTTGTTATTTTCAGGTGAGATGATCACAATACTATCTTGAGGTTTTGGTGGTATTCCCCCGATGTCATTGATACAAAGATCAAGTTCCTTTCTTGGAATTGTGGTGGGGATTCTGCCACCGGCGTCCGATTCTGAATGTTTAATGCCGTAAATCGCTGTGATACGAAAAGATTGCTGGTTGTCCTTTCGCGTGTAGATGATGGGCTGCCCAAAAGTGTTGCGCACATCTTTAACCATTTGGTTTAGCAGCCCGTTCCACCG
>NZ_JBHIRN010000092.1:0-821 GCF_042197205.1 Bartonella sp. AA2SXKL | reverse complement strand
ACAGAAAAGACTGTCACACAAGCATTTTCGCATAAACCAACTGTTTCGGGGGTAATACAATCTAGTGGCAATCTCATCATTAACGCTGATACCATTGACAACCATTATAGCTCTATGAGAGCAGGGGGAAATGCCGATATCCACGCCAATGTGCTGACCAATTTAGGGGCAACGGCTTATAAAAACACTTATCTTGGTTGTCAGGCTAATACAGACAGTTGTTATGGTTATAAAGCTGATGGAAGCCGCGATGTTTCTTTAGATATAGCCAATGGCAAGGATCGCCAGATTGGTTCAGAAGCTTTGGAGAGCGTTCCTGGTCTTGTCCAAGCGGGTGGCACTTTAAATCTGGTGGTTGATCAACTCAATAACACGGCAGCGGAAGGTTCGATTACAGGGGATGCGCATTTTAAAGCACAAGCAGTTGAAGGCAATCCACTGGAGTCCTTAAGTGGTTTAACCGAGGTTGATGCTCTCTTTACACCAAAAGTGGATCTCAATAATGCAGGAGAACTGTCTGAGGGGCTCCCTTTACCAAAGCCCCAATCGGGGGGTGTTGGGGGCACGCTACCCAATCAAAATTTCATTTATGAAACGCGGGCAGAATTTCTTGATGTCGGCAAGTTTTATGGCTCAGCCTATTATTTGAACAGAATTGGTTACAATCCTGACAGAGAGATTTTTTTCTTAGGCGATGCTTATTTCGAAAAGGAATTGATTGAAAAACAAATGCGTGATCTTGTGGGTCAAGGTTTGGGTAAAGGCTCCTTTATTCCTGGAAGTGATGCCATTGAACAAGTCAAAACTTTGCTGGATGTCGG
>NZ_JBHIRN010000091.1:328-823 GCF_042197205.1 Bartonella sp. AA2SXKL | reverse complement strand
CATAAAAAATATCTTCACCTTTGTCTGTTTTTTCAAAAGTTTTAAGCGTTTTTGTATTAGGAATATGCATTTCAAATGGCAATCTTTCTTCACTAATAACTTTAGTGAAAGCAATCCCTCTAAAATCAGACACTGTAAGTCTTAGAGCGTCTCATATTTCATGTGCTTCTTTTTTTTAATTTTTGTCTATGCGTATTCACATAACATCTTTTGAAGCCATTGCTATACTCTATAGTAAACCTCCTTTGATTCCCTTTTTATCATATGGCTTAATTGAGCTACAAAAACGAGGTTTTTTAAGAATGCCTTTTTCTTTTTAGTTTTGTTAAGCAAATTTATTTGAAAATTTTGACGTTTTTAAATTTTTCAAAAATTGATTTAATTCTGATTGAAACTAAAGAATTGTTTCATTTTTTGGTTTTGGTTTAATATTTTTTTCTGTGTGTACATTGTTTAATCTTTCTGTGCAATCTTGATTCAACAAAGCATAGAAAG
>NZ_JBHIRN010000091.1:0-308 GCF_042197205.1 Bartonella sp. AA2SXKL | reverse complement strand
AATGCATTACGTTATTTTCTTCTTGGTCTGATTATCTCTCAGTTTTTTAATAACTTCTGCAGCGCATACTTCATAATTATTCATTGCAGCGTTGAGGTCATTGACTTCCTTTGTATTGAGGTCACGATGAAAATCTCCAGTTGCAAAAATCGCTGAGAATGCATCACGCTCGTTGATTTCAGTTTCGAAGGTATCAATTTGGTGATTTTTTCTAAACTGAGATGATACAAAATGAAAAGATCTAGAGTTAGCAAAAACTTTATACTGAGTAAATAAAACAGCGCGAGCGATAGAACGGCGTACAGCTT
>NZ_JBHIRN010000090.1:0-829 GCF_042197205.1 Bartonella sp. AA2SXKL | reverse complement strand
AAATTTTCAAAGAAATTCCCGATAATCAACCTATTTTACGCTCCTTACGTCAACAAATCGAAGAGTGCATCACCAATTTTGATCACTGTGTTAATGCTTTCGTAGAAAAATCAAACATCACCTCTTCTTCTATTACGAACCTCTCACTTATCGCTCACGATATTGTGCAGTTAATAGATGAACTTCATCAAAAAATTCAAACGACAGAATCCGCTCAAACACTCTCCTGGGCCAAATGTCTTGTAGAAACCTGTGAAGCGCATCATCACGATGCCAGCAATGACTATAACACCGAACAACTCTGTAAAAAATTAAACACTTTAGCCGTAAATGCTCGAAAAATAGCCCTTGATATGGAATTTGATTTCTTAGAGCATCCTGAACGGCATCTCTTGTCCATTGGATATAATGTTCAAGAAAATAAACTTGATGAAAATTGTTATGACCTGCTCGCTTCAGAAGCGCGTCTCGCAAGCTTTTTTGCCATCGCAAAAGGAGACATAAAATGTAAACATTGGTTTCATCTTGGTCGACTTCTTATCCCAATTGGTTGGAGAGGAGCCCTCTTATCATGGTCTGGCTCTATGTTCGAATATCTCATGCCGTCTCTTGTTATGCATGAACCTTTAGGGTCTCTCCTCGATCAAACCAATCGATTGATTATTCATCACCAAATACAATACGCTCGTCAACGAAAATTACCAAGGGGTATTTCAGAAGCTGCATTTAACGCCCGCGATCACTTAATGAATTACCAAGACGCCAGTTTTGGTGTTCCACGCCTCGGACTCCAACGTGGACTCTCACGCAAGGTTGTTATTGCCCCGTA
>NZ_JBHIRN010000089.1:552-834 GCF_042197205.1 Bartonella sp. AA2SXKL | reverse complement strand
TTCTTGGCTCCTTGGGCTTGCACGACCAGCGCAAAAGGAAAATTCGTTGATATGGTATCCATTATCATCGGTTATCTTTCATTTAACCAACTTTATAGCTCTTATATCAAGCTTTATAGGACTCTATGTTGAAACTCATCCATCAACATCTCTTATTGCGAAGAAAATCACTGCAAACATAGCACAAGCTATGCAACAATCACAGTCATTAAAGGAAGCTGATATAATTGCCTTTAGAGAACTTTTAATGACGCATGCAGCAACTTTAACAGCTATTGTTTT
>NZ_JBHIRN010000089.1:0-505 GCF_042197205.1 Bartonella sp. AA2SXKL | reverse complement strand
CATTGGTAATCTTTATTTTTCAATGATAACAGCACAGCATATGAAGTGGCTCAAAAGACCCCGTGATGATTGGAGCAAAACTCTCCGACTCCCAATCTCAGGACTTGTTATTTTCATTGGTGTTTGTATAGCATCTATGATTGAATTAGGCCTCACTCTTAATTTAAGCGCACGTGTCTTTAGCACTGCGTATACTGTCGTTATATCAATCAGTGGACTAGCGTATCTCCACAATATTACAAAAGGAATAAATGGTCGGATCATTATACTCTCCCTTGTTTATATTGCTATTTTAACCGTCGTTTTTGCTCCACCTATTTCTTTTATGATGCTTTTAATGGGTATTTGGGCAGCTATTCAATACAACTTTCAGTCACGCAACAAACTTCACTAATTTATTAGTTCGAAAGGAAAAACTATGGATATTATTTTACTTGAGCGCATTCCTCGTCTCGGTCAGATGGGTGATATTGTCTCAGTTAAAGATGGTTATGCACGTAACTTT
>NZ_JBHIRN010000088.1:0-840 GCF_042197205.1 Bartonella sp. AA2SXKL | reverse complement strand
AAAGAAAAGATATGTATTTAAAAAAAATAAAACAGATAAAAATAATTCGTCCTATCCTCGTTATTCTTGCGCTTTTTATGCTATGGTTTGGCTATAAGTGGATAACACATTGGCGTTATATTCTCTCCACCGAAGATGCCTATGTGCAAGGAGATATTGCTGCCATTGCCCCTAAATTAAACGGATATATTAAGAAAATTGCTATTAAAGCCAATCAAGTTGTTAAAAAAGACGATGTTTTATTCTGTTTAGACAATGGTGATTATCAAATAGCCTTAGATCAGACAGAAGCGCGTCTCAACACACAACAAAAAACCCTTCTACGTATTGATGCGCAAATTGTAGCCGCTCACAGTGCTTTAGATGATGCGCAAGCACAAAAAGCAGCTGCTTCAGCCATAGCAACCAATGCACAACTAACCTTAAAACGGACTACAGAACTTAAAGCTGATCGTTATGCTCCTCAATCCGATGTTGATGATGCTAAATCAGCTTATGAACAAGCCATTGCTAATGTAAACCGTGCAGATGCACAAATAGCCGCAGCACGCGCAAACATCCAAGTGCTAGAAGCACAACGCAGTGAAACAGAAAGCCAGACAAAGAGCCTAGAACTCACACGTGATAAAGCAAAACGTGATCTTGATTCAACCATTATACGGGCTCCATTCGCTGGAATCATTGGAAATTTAACAGCGAAAACTGGGGATTTTGTTGTGAATGGTCAACGTCTTGCAGCACTCGTCCCCATACAGGCGCTTTATATTGAAGCCAACTATAAAGAAACACAGTTACAAAATATTCACGCTGGACAAACGGCTTATATTACTTTTGACGCCT
>NZ_JBHIRN010000087.1:0-846 GCF_042197205.1 Bartonella sp. AA2SXKL | reverse complement strand
AACTCGCTGATTTTATAAAACCCAAAGATATCTCAGAAGATGAGGTAAAAAACTATTATACACAAAACTCCTCGCGTTTTATAACTCCTGAAAAACGCACGATTGAAGAATTGCGTTTCCCTACACGCGAGGCTGCAGATAATGCAGTAAAAAAAATAGCCGATGGATTAAGCTTCGATGACTTAGTTAAAGCTGAAAACAAGACTCTCAATGACATAAAAAAAGGGCCTTTCACAGAAAATGAACTTCCTAGTTATTTATCCTCTGAGATTTTTGAACTTAAACAAGGACAAATCAGTGCTGTAATCAATGATTTACAAGGTCCTGTTATCATTCGTGTTACAGATATTACACCTGCAGGCCCCATTCCCTTTGAGAAAGTAGAAGACAATATTCGTCAAACACTTGCTCAAAATCGTGCTGCTGATGATATACGTAACAGTTATACGGAAATTGAAAATGCACGTTTTGAAGGTGCTTCTTTCAAAGAGCTTGCTGACCAATATAAATTACCCTTGCGAACAATTACCCTTGATAAAACAGGAAAAACAATTGAAGGCACAATACTTACAGATCTACCCCAAAAAGATCTTTTGCTTAACTCCATTTATCAATCAAACGAAGGAGCTGATCTTGATCCACTCTCTCTTCCAAATGGTGGGTATCTCTGGTACAAGATCAATACTATCATCCCTGCGCGGGATAAAACATTTGAAGAGGCAAAACAAGAGGTCATTGCCCAATGGAAAAAAGAAGAAATCCAACGCCTTCTTGATGAAAAAGCCAAGGACGCTCTCAAACAGCTCACTGAAGGAAAAAGTCTTGTTTCTCTCGCACATATACTTG
>NZ_JBHIRN010000086.1:0-861 GCF_042197205.1 Bartonella sp. AA2SXKL | reverse complement strand
TTTATGGCAATGCTCATGTGAGTGGTGCTGCCCGCGTGCTTGCTGATGCTCATATTTATGACCATGCGCATGTTTCTTATGATGCTACGGTTTTTAGTTATGCAAGGGTTTATGGTCATTCAAAGGTCTCTGGCTCTGCTTGCATTTATAGCCATGCAAAAATTTATAATTATGCTGTGATTAATGGTCGTGCAAAGATTTATGGCAAGGTTTATGGCAATGCGCACGCGGGTGGCTCTTGTGAGGTTTATGGATCTGTCTATGGAAATGCAAAAATCTCATATTATGCAACGATCTGGGGGCGTGCTTATGGCAATGCAAAGCTCGATAAAAGAAGCAAAGTAAGATTAGTTCCAAAAAATTGTGAGGTTTATGAAAAGGATAATGTCGTCAAGATTGAAAAATAGCATAAATAACAAGCATGGGAGTGCCTTCTTTATGGCTATAAACTCATATAAAATGCATTGCTTAACAAACATATCATAAAAGAGAGAATACAAAAAGAAAGCCGTGCCAAATGATATGACGCGGCTTTTAAATGTGATTCTAATGATAAAAAAATAATCATCCACAATGGAGTGATGACACATATATACAAAACGTATTATATTACAAGCGCTCTATTCAAGATATGAAAACTTATCAAAAGAAATGTATGATGCGTATGATCTTTAATCACTCATTTGAATGAGAGAGCCTATAAACGCTTTTCGTTGTTATTAAACGTATTAATCATAACACCCTCCTTGTGAGGTAGTCATTTGAAATAAAGCCCATGACCAAAATGCTTCTTTTAAAACGTTTCAATATGCTGATCTTAAAAATTGAGTTGAGTAAATTGAAATAACTTACATTCTAAAA
>NZ_JBHIRN010000085.1:0-872 GCF_042197205.1 Bartonella sp. AA2SXKL | reverse complement strand
CATGCATTGATCGCACTAGGTTATGCTGGATGGAAAGCGGGGCAACTTGAGGCAGAAATTTCTACGAACGGCTGGCTGATAAGTTCCACATCGCCTAGTTTTCTTTTCGAAAGCGATTTGAATCGCAAATATGATGAAAGTTTAATCCGTATGGGGATCAACCCAACCTATCTTGTTTCTGAAATGGGGCATGCGTAAAGAGTTTCACTATTTTCCGAGTTTTGATTTAAAAGTATATTCTTCTCCTATGGCTTGTTTTTATAAGGGAAATGATTTTGAACGAGAGTGATTAACTCTTCGATGGCAATTGGTTTAGTAACAAGTGTGCTTTGAACATATTTACAGCCTTCTTGACGTAGGAAAATCGCTTCTTTTTCATTTTCAACGCCTTCTGCGATGATTTGTAAATTAAGATCAATTGCCATATTGATAATAGATTTGAGAATAAGTTTTTTCTTAGGCGAATCGATTGAGATCAGTGAACGATCTAATTTAACCATGTCGAATGGATAACGAACGAGATACGCAAGTGATGAATAACCTGTTCCAAAATTATCCAGTGCGAGATTTAGTCCCAGTGCTTTAATTTGTTCAAGAAAGTGCGCTGATTGTTCAGGGTTTTTTCTCAAGACAAATTCCGATATTTCTATCATCAATCCCCCTTTGTTAAGTGGGTGGCGAAGCAGAGTGGAGCGTAATTGACTTATGAAGCGAGGATGAACCATTTCCGGGCTTGGTAAATTGATTGAAATAAAGAAAGATTGTTGGAAGAATTTTTCTTGTACATTTATAAGATCAATAACGGCATTGTCGATGATAAATTCTGCTAAATCCATAACGATTTGTTCGTTTTCTAAGATCTGGATAAAATC
>NZ_JBHIRN010000084.1:269-880 GCF_042197205.1 Bartonella sp. AA2SXKL | reverse complement strand
CATCTTTGAAATGCACAGATTGTTTTTTTCTAAATCCATGGACAAGATAAAGCTTACCATAGAAGGAAGTAGCGCTTATTCCCTCAGATCCTGTCGGAGACTTGCTCAAACGTCCACCAACACGTGCTACCCACTGATCAAGTTTTCCCATCTCAACATCAAAATTATCGATATCACGAGCCTTATCAAATTGGAGATTTTGATAAACAACCTGAACTTGAGGATCAACAACAAAACCTTCATATCCTGTTGCAAATGACTGACCACCTGTCAAGGAAACACTGAGAGGTTTGCTCTTTAATGTTGCTGTCTTACCACGGGCAAGAGTAACCACATCTCCTTTGAACAGACCATAGGATAAAAGACCATCTACATAAAAGCCCGCATCATGCTGCAGAGTGCTATATGCCGTTATAGACCATTTATCAAAGGCACTTTCCTCACTGTGTTCAACATTTTTAGGTTGTAGAGAAAGCTTTCCATAAGAACCCATCACCCCAAAAGATACTACATTATCTGCACTCTCGATCGTTTTCAGCAAAATGCCAGCCTTAACAGCGTTATAACGAAGATGTCCCCCATAGCCATATTCAAGTGCAGACAGATCTGAG
>NZ_JBHIRN010000084.1:0-256 GCF_042197205.1 Bartonella sp. AA2SXKL | reverse complement strand
CATAACGGTAATGACCACCATAACCACGCAAGAACAAAGCAGGGTTTTCATGAACTTCTAACATTCCACCCGCACTCATCCGCAACGTCTCCAACTGCTTATTTTGATCACCGATATCCATCAAACCAACATGAAATAAGCTATTGGGCAAGAGCAGATAAGTGGGTACTTGCGGTACAACAGACCTGACAACTCGTTCAGGGAGAACAAATCCATCTACTCGTTCATCGAGAACAAGTCCATCAGTAGGAACAGA
>NZ_JBHIRN010000083.1:650-882 GCF_042197205.1 Bartonella sp. AA2SXKL | reverse complement strand
ACTCCCAGGTATGATTATGCAACTGTTGGCATGCAATCATTTTGTTGAGCCATCAACCGCTGAAACCGTTGAGGCAGCATCCCTTGGCATTTTTTTGTGATGATTTTTCTGCCTAATATCCTTGTCTTAGTAAAAATGATCGTCGCTATAATTTTTGCTATGATCGGCACACTATTTTTATGTTTTTATTACACCGAATCCTTTTAAAGTCTGCCCTCATTGTACCACTCAC
>NZ_JBHIRN010000083.1:0-579 GCF_042197205.1 Bartonella sp. AA2SXKL | reverse complement strand
ATTATGAAATGTTGCCGCCCCTCTCTTCAAGCCTATTTATTTGACAGTTTTTCGATGGTTCTTGAGGGAAAATACGAACTTTTATGGTTCTCTCTTCCTCTTTGTATTCTTGCCTATTTGACCGCTGATCGCTTTACAGTGGCGGGTCTTAGAGAAGATTTACCAACAATCTTGGACTGAATTATCGCACTGTTATGCTCTTTGGTCTTTTTATTATCGCCTCAATCACTGCTGTTGTCGTCTTCTGTACAGTTGGTCGAATTCCTTTCGTTGGACTGATTATTCCTAATCTTGTTTCAAATTTTATGGGTGACAATATGCGCCATACTGCTCCTTGGATAGCAATGAGTGGTGCAGGGATGGTCTTAATCTGTGATTTTTTAAGACGAATAATTCATCCTTCTCTTGAAATTCCTATCAACACGATAATGGGAGTTATTGGCAGTTTTATTTTTATGATACTGCTTTTACGCTGGAGAAAGCGTCTTGGATAAAAAGAAAACAGCAACACTGATCCTGACAACGCTTATTATAATGGCGTGCATCGTCATCAGTCTTTACATGACATGGAACATCAAC
>NZ_JBHIRN010000082.1:0-893 GCF_042197205.1 Bartonella sp. AA2SXKL | reverse complement strand
ATAAGTCTTTTCCAATTTTTACAAGCAATAACCAAACCTCAACGGCTATTATTCCCAGCGATAACATTTCTGGAAAAGCATTGGTTGCAGTGATCGCTATTATGACATTTCTCTCAAGTCTCACATTAATCAGTGTTGATTTTGTGCAACGTGCTTCTCATAGTTGGAGTAACCAAATTAGCTATGAAGCAACGATTCAAATACGCCCCATTGAAAATGTTGATACGGAAAAAGCACTTCGTGATGCAGTAAAATTGGTTAAAACATTTCATGGTGTACAAGATGCCACAATTGTTGACCAAAAAGCGACAGAAAAATTGCTCGAACCATGGCTTGGCACGGGATTAAACTTGAATGAATTGCCCCTTCCTCGCCTTATCATCGTAACACTGAAAGAAGAGGAAGAGATCAACTTTCGTGCTATCAATCAAGCAATCAAAACGCAAATTCCAGGAGGCCAGTTTGATGATCACCGTGTTTGGGTGAAACGTTTTTCAAGAATGGCACAAACAACTGTTTTCATTGGCTTGTCAATTTTAACACTGGTTCTAGGCTCACTAGGATTGACGTTTATTTTTGCCACACGCAATGCGCTAGCATAAAATGCACACATTATTAATGTCTTATATTTTCTTGGTACTGAAACCCTTTTCATTGCACGACAATTTGACTGGCATTTTTTTAAAACTGCACTCCGCGGTGCGTTCTACGGTGGTGCTATCAGTATAGTCCTATTTGGGGCTTTTTCCCTTTGGACAAACTATAATCTAGGGAAAATTGAAGCCAGCCAAGTAACTGCTTTGTTTGGACATTTTTCCATAAGTTCCATTCCTTATGGAAAAATCATTTGTCTTATTCTGTTTGTTTCTTTTCTGACTGTGCTTACAAATCGA
>NZ_JBHIRN010000081.1:0-899 GCF_042197205.1 Bartonella sp. AA2SXKL | reverse complement strand
ACAACGTGAAGAAAATTTTGTCAATGATATTTTTAACACGCATGAAGATTTTGGACCACGCAATTGGGCTTATGAAGCGCAAGGCTCACCCCTCATTGAACCTGCTTCTGTCTATGATAACGGAAAAACAACAACCTTTACATTTTTAGGCAATACTGAAATCCCTGCCATTTATCTTGTCTCATTGGATGGACAAGAAGCTCTCGTTCCCAAAACGATTAAAGGAAATAAAGTCATTGTTCATGCCACAGCTGCACAATTCACTCTGCGCCGCGGGAATGACGTGCTGTGTATCTTCAATAAAAGATTTGTGCCTGCAGGGGTTAACCCTGAAACTGGTACGACATCACCATCTGTACAACGTAAAGTGAACATAGGAAACGGTTATGAATGATCCAATGGATGAAAACAACCTGCTAAATGATCGCGATATGATAAAAGACGGTCAAGGAAAAAAGCAACGTCCCAATACAAGTAAAGCGGCTGCTCTTGTTATTCTTTTTGGTGTTTGTCTTTATTTAGCGTATTCAACGCTTTTCACAGAGAAACAACAACCGGTTGAAGTTCAAAAAGAAGGAATTATTAAGCAAACGGAACTTTTCCGTCCAGCCCCACCCAAACCTGTATCCCTGGAGCCAACGATAGAAAAAAATAACGTTCTGTTGCCTAAGGTTGAACTACCAACTCCCCCCAAAAAAACAACCAATTCTGATGATTCACTCTTAGAAGCAGCACAACGTGCTCCTGTCTTAGCCTATGCCAACACACAAAAAGGCCAAGGAAGCACAGAAAAAAACAAAGACATAAGCGCGAATCAACCTGAAGCCAAGCCTGATGAAACAGCGCAACGCTTTAATCATCTGTTCAAGCCGACAACCCTTGATGGTGTTCGTGCTTCA
>NZ_JBHIRN010000080.1:442-903 GCF_042197205.1 Bartonella sp. AA2SXKL | reverse complement strand
ACTCGCTGTGATTTTCTATTGCAGAAAAACAACTTACGGTAAACTCTACATTTGTAAAATGTGCTCTCGTTTGAATAAACTATCTCTCTACCATATTGATCTAATTACTTATGGTATTTTTCATTTAGATCTGAAAATGCAATGCAACAATTATGCCAAAATAATCCTACTAAAAGCAGTCTAAATAGTCTATCGTTGCAAAGAATAAACTGCTGCACTTAACCCTTTAAATGGCACAGTAAAAGAAAATATCTTTCCCTCTTTAACCTTATAGGAAATACGTACTTCTTTGTTCTGCTCTATTTGTTTACTCAGAACTGGTCCTACAGGCGACTGTGCCAAGCAGATTTCTTCATTACATTGCTTATAATGAATGAGAACAGGTTTTTTTACGCTTTCCCCAAACATGCGAATAGGAACATTTGTATCAGCATTTGGCAATGTTCGAAAGAGCATTACTG
>NZ_JBHIRN010000080.1:0-360 GCF_042197205.1 Bartonella sp. AA2SXKL | reverse complement strand
ACATTACATATGCCTTGCTTAAGCTTTTGTTTTTCATCACAAATTAAAGTCCAATAATAAAACTGCATAATGATTCGACGTGTTTCACCAGCTGCTCCATTAGGAATAGATAAGTGCGGTGGATGCACCGTATAAACACTATTATTTTCGTCAGCAAAACTTTCTCCCTTGCCTAATAAGGCAAGGAAGAACAGAATATTTATCAAAATACTTCGTTTTTCTATCATGATATCAGTTTTTTTTATCATTTCAGCCTCAAAGTAATCCCTGCGCCTACTCCCCAGTGACCTCCAGCATTCGTGATAGATAAATTAGAACGAATATTTCCATCTTCAGATGTATAAACAGCACCAACAGCAA
>NZ_JBHIRN010000079.1:0-915 GCF_042197205.1 Bartonella sp. AA2SXKL | reverse complement strand
CTGAGTAATTTTGCTGGATTATACAAAGATTCAACAGGTCGTACTCTTCCTTGTTACCATCTTCCTAAACCTGAAGCTCTTATTGTCATTTTAGGTTACAACACTGTATTACGCGAAAAAATCATAGATTATTGGAAAAAATTAGAAGAGCAAGCAGCTAATCCTCAAATCGATTTATCAAGCCCTGAAATACGAGCAGCTATCATGATGCATCTTAAAAATAAAATTAAACAGACTGCATAGGAGTTCATCATGAACACTCTCATAGAGATTAAAGAACAAATCATTGATCAGGAAATTGTTCAGACAGTAAATGCACGTGAGTTGCATACATTTTTGGAAGTTAAATCTAATTTTAGAGATTGGATAAAAAATCGCATTGAGGAGTACGGATTCTTAGAAAATAAGGACTTTATAAGTTTCGCTAAAATTTTAGCGAAACCTAATGCCCCTCAAGAAAATCAAGACTTTATGAGTTTTACTCAAAAAAGAGTAAAACCTAAAAGCGGTCGTCCAAGTATCGAATATCATCTTACTCTAGACATGGCAAAAGAGCTTTCAATGGTTGAACGCAATGAGAAAGGCAGGCAAGCTCGTCGTTACTTTATTGAGTGTGAGAAAAAGTTAAAAAGTCAATCTGTTGATTATGATAATGATACACGCTTTGATTTGCCAAGTTACTGGGAGGGTATGAGTGCTGGTGAAAAAGCTTTGTATCTTTTAGGTCCTATCCATGTTCGTCTTATTGATGCTTTTAGAGTGGATGAAGAGAATAGAAAATATAAAGCTCTTATTAAAGAAGCTAAGCAGGTTTTAGCAACATCTGTTACGAAAGCTGCTTAGTTTTAAAACCGATTTCATCTCCCCGTTTCAAAAGCGGGGAGAGGATAAGGCTTTCAGTTTTTGAAACCCACT
>NZ_JBHIRN010000078.1:0-927 GCF_042197205.1 Bartonella sp. AA2SXKL | reverse complement strand
AAACACTATTATCGACGCGATAACAAAGCATTAAGGCGCGTCATTATATTATAAGTACAAAACATTGATTTATGAAAACAATTCACCATTTCATCGATTGAATGCGCGTTCCAATACCCTAAGATTTTTTTCTTTCAAATTTTTGCATTTAAAATCAGAAAAAACATTCGCTTGCATTTCACAAACAGAGTTATCGTGATGTAAAAACTACTTCAGAAAAGAGTACAAATACCTCTTATGGACAGCCTCAATGCAAAAACCTTTACAACATTGAGAGCTGGTAAATAGAATGATGAGGCCGGCGTGAAACTTCATAAGCGTAAAGAAATGGTAATGTACAACGGCTTTCACGATATACCATTCACGGGCACTTACTTGAAATAGGCTTAGGAGTTTAAGAAGACCAACAATGTGGATAAAAGCCGTCTTAGAAAAGACTCAATATGCCCCTCATGAACCATCTCAGTACAAGAACCTTTTACAATATCGGGAGCGGTAAATAAAATGATGGGAGTGACTTACCCCCTCATAAGTGTAAGAATGTGGGGTATTCAATGGATCTTACGTTATACTCTTCACACCCACCGTGAGATAGACTTGAAATCAATGAGAGATGTCTTTTAAAAAGTAAGTGCGTGAATGAGCAAAACGACGGTGTTCTGTTTTCCTTGAAGGACTAGTCGCATAAAGAATACGATAAGCAAAAATGTGAAGAGTTGCATAATTTCCATTACTTAAAAGATATTGTTATGGAAGCTTTTGAAAGTAAAACTGAATTTAAATAGGGTAGGAAAGATGAAAATTGTTTTTTACCTTTACAGCTTCATATTCTTCCCAATGAGGCTATTTACCCGTTTGAGAGATTACCCAAAACAGAAATATGCCATACTCTTAATCTGACATAACTCAAGTTTTATGTAAGGCAAT
>NZ_JBHIRN010000077.1:0-933 GCF_042197205.1 Bartonella sp. AA2SXKL | reverse complement strand
AAAGTGAATACGAAGTTTAAATTCTATTGCCATTTTGCTCTCCAAATCAATGGAGAAAACATAACAACAAGAGCTCCCTTTCATAAGTCTGACACTGTCAGTCAAAAAAAACCTTTAAAAGGGCTTTGAAAGATCAATAAAAAGGCTTTGAAAATCATATAAAGCCTTTAAAAACTTATACAAAAACCTTTAATTTAACTGCACCATCTCCACCCCGTCCAGCACCACTTGCTGTTCCATCCTCGCCATCTCGATACCCGCCGCCACCGCCACCGCCTTTGCCTAATCCAGCGCCGTTTCCTCCATTGCCACCATACTGGCTTTTTCCACCATTCCCTCCATTATTAGGTACACGACCATCACCTCCACTACCACCTCCACCTGCACCACCATAGCTACTATCCCCCCCATTGCCACCACGACCATTATTGGTACCACCGCCACCGCCTCCTCCTCCATGCCATGCATGGCTTTTTCCTGAAAAACCACTCTCGTTGTTGGACATAGAGCCACTACCACCTGAAACACCACCGCCACTATTCCCACCAATATAACCGTTATTTCCCTTGCCCCCGCGAGCTGTAAGAACAGACCCCACTAATGTATTGCCACCATTCCCACCATTTCCATATCCGCCTTTTCCTATCGTTATCCCGTCATTATTCTGCAATTGGCGTTTTTGAATTTTTAGAGTAACACATTCACCGCCACCACCACCTCCACGTTGACCACCGCTACCGCCAGCTCCCCAAGCCGTAATTTCAATTTCCGTATCATCTGAGACACCGTCAGGCCAGGGAATATTGCCACTCTGCAGCATGGTAATTTCAACGTATTCTTCTTTACGTTTTTTGATTAAAGAATCTAATAAAGCATCCACTTGCGCCTTGGTATAAACAAGATCACCATCGACTTTTAAAGGTCCTTTAAGCA
>NZ_JBHIRN010000076.1:0-936 GCF_042197205.1 Bartonella sp. AA2SXKL | reverse complement strand
GCCTTCAACAGACTCTCCCATAGCATCAAGATAGAAAGTATCTCCAATCTGTACTGTTCTCTTGTTACTAAAAGCTTTCATAAGGTTCAGCTTACCGTAGAAAGAAGTGGCATAGCCTTTTTCATCAGAAGGTATTGTTTGTGTCAGACGCCCACCAATACGCAGCAACCATTGATGAGGCTTACCCATATTCACGTTAAAGCCATCGATATCTGAGAGGGTGTCAAACATGAGACGTTGATAAAGGAGTTGTGCTTGTGGTTCAAAGACCAATCCTTTAGCATCGGTTTCTAGTTTATGTCCGATGGTCGCTGATGCACTTACAGTATGAGAACCATCCAATTTTGCAGTGTTCCCAATGAGGGCTGTGGTGATATTTCCTTTGAAAGCTCCGTAGGAGAACAGTGCATTAACATAGATGCCATCGTTATGCTGGATGTTTCCATATGCAGCAAGTGACCATTTATCGAGTGTACTCTTATCAGCACCTTCCATGCCCTTTGGAGTGAAAGAGAGTTGTCCGTATGTCCCCAAAAGACCAAAATGTGTGGTGCTATTTTGACCTTCTAATGCTGCTAATGTCATGCCTGCTTGTATTGCAGTATAGTGAACATCAGCACCATAGCCATAGTGTAGAGGACTACGGTTAGAAGACAATGTGATCTTGTGGCCATAGGAGGATAAGAAGATCCCACTCTTTTTGTTATCTTCTTTTTTATCCTTTGCTTCAAAGAGTGTTGTCCGCATATTCTCTAACAGTATATTCTGATTATTCAGCTCAGCCAATCCAGCGGAAAATAAAGCGTTAGGCATGACCAAATAACTGGCTACTTGTGGTACAAGAGCTCTTACTTTTCCTTTAGCATTAAGACAGGCAGCTTTTTTAGAATAAAGGGGAGTTGTTTCCCCATCATTAAGAGAGGCAGTTTCCTCAGT
>NZ_JBHIRN010000075.1:0-947 GCF_042197205.1 Bartonella sp. AA2SXKL | reverse complement strand
GTGATTTGCCGTGTTTCATCGGGGGTAAAAACTTGCGCTTGTGGGTCCACTTGCGTCCATATCTTCACCGTGGTGGTGCGCCGCATCACTTTCACATCAATCAGACCTTGACCGGTAAAAAGCCCCGTAGCAATGGTTCCACCTTTTCCCCGTGCCACAACATTTTTTGTACCAGCGGTAATATTTTGTGGAATCGTGAAAGTGCCTTCAAGGGTGCCTTTGGTGTTAGCAACAAGCTTTGTTTTTGGTAAAACATTCACACCATCAAAGGTAAGACTTTCCAAGATTTCGCTACTGCCAAAACCTTCAATTTTAAAGTGAAGGGTAATTTGTCTTAAAAAGTCGATTTGTTCTTGGTGTGTGTTGATGAAATTATCGCTTACTTCTGTTCTACGTATGGTACTGCCGCGATGTTTTCCCATAATGATTTGATTGGTGATACCCGAGAGCCAATCGGTGCGTTGTTCATGCCAAAAGTCTGTTGCGGGTTCAAGGGTTACTGTACCAGGCAGGGGTGCAAAATTTTGATAAGGATTGATTTTTTCGCAAGCCGTTGTCAACTCTTGCGCAATGATCACTTCATTTGTCCAGTCAAGGGTGACAGGCGCTGTAAGATTAGCGGTGTAAAAGGTTGGATCAATGGCAAGCTGTAAAATGCCGTTGCCTACAGCACCTGTTTGTTGAAAGCCTTCATCTCTGTAACTATCATCAAGAAAAGGGTCTGCAAACATGCCTTTTTTGGCAACAGGCTCTTTAGAGTCAACATTGCTTTTAATCCGTTCTAATTGCATCAGACGGTCAAGCGAAAGCACTCGTTGAAAATAGCGCCACATCTCATCATAGGGGGCAACCCGTGTGCCATCATTGACCACAACCGGCGTTTCAAGCCAATTGTTGGTAATGGTTGCAAGGGACAACACATCATCAGGGACACTGGGTGCCATGGG
>NZ_JBHIRN010000074.1:667-950 GCF_042197205.1 Bartonella sp. AA2SXKL | reverse complement strand
TATGCCTATAATGACGAGTTAGAGGCAAGTGCTTTGCCAAATGAAAAAATGGACCAAGTGCGTTGTGCTTTGGAAGAAAAGCTTGAACCTGTCAAAAAAACACGTCGACCTTCACGTCGGTGCACTGTAAAGCTCAAGGAGAATCATCCCTTTGAATTTTCCCATTTTAGGCTTTTATGGGAAACATCAGAAAATGGCCGTTGTACGGGGAGAAAAAGAATGCATCTTTGCCGTACTTGAGTACAAAAATACACAGAAAACCAAATCGTTGTCGGAGGCGTAA
>NZ_JBHIRN010000074.1:0-636 GCF_042197205.1 Bartonella sp. AA2SXKL | reverse complement strand
ATCTTTTGGGCTGACGAAAATGTTAAAATGAAAGAGTGCTCTTTAAGCGCTTATGGGGGATGTTGCTGGTTTAATATCAGTGTGGTGTGCATTTTTTGTTAAGAAACATCCTGTGATTTTGCATATTTTGAACTTTTAAGGAGAACATCAGAAACTTTTCAAAATGGTGTTCTACTTAGATAGAAAAAGATGCATTTTTGTCTTTAGCTTGGGGGCAGACATAGAGAGAAAACCGAATCAGTCTCTTGTAGTAATCTCTTTGGCCAAGAAAAATGTTGAAACAAAAGAACACTGTTTAAGGGTACGTGGTAGTGGTGTTTTGTTAACGGGGCTGGGGGACGATATTGGATCGTGTTGTTTCAACAGAAAGAACAGCAATAAGTGTGCCGGTATGATAATTGTAAACCATAAATTTTATGTGATCGTCTGGCATTAAAACTTTCAACACAATATTGTGTTCCGAAAGACTTTGCGACAGAATTTGTGTTCCTTTCGGTAAAGAGAGTGTGTGGTAAGCAACTTCTGGATTTCTATTATGAGAGGAAAATTGGGGAGGGTGTTTGGGTGTTGATCTCGTCGCGAGTATTTTGTAGACAACTAAAAATAAGACAGCAAGAGGCAGCATGAGCGGTAGTG
>NZ_JBHIRN010000073.1:0-961 GCF_042197205.1 Bartonella sp. AA2SXKL | reverse complement strand
TTGGCAACATCATCATAACTTTGCTCTTCAACGGCACTGCCATCTTCTTTGACAATCTTAACTTTGAAACTTGGAGCCGTCCAAGCGCCACCTGCATAACTAGCATCACCACCTAAAGACTGCGCAACACTGTTACCTAGAGCATATAGCTGATTTCCTGTTACAGCATCGCTTGAGTCTTTAGTGATATCCCCATTTGCAAGCGACGTTATCTTGCTGTTCGTCTTGCTTTCCTTGTACCCATGCTTGGCTACAAACGCCTCTGCGTCCTTATTCCACAACAGCGCATCGCCTTGGACAGATTCTGTGATATTCGTGACTTTGTCATTAAAGTCTTTAACCACATTCGTGAAAGAATTACCAACACCTGAAAGAGCTTCTGAAACACTATCGTACTCAGCTTCTTCTGATGTGCCATCTTCTTTAAGGTGTGTAACTTTAAATCTAGGCAACAACCATTGATTTTTCTCATACTTAGCATCACCGTTTAAGTACGATGCAAGATCTTTTCCTAAGGAATAAAGTTGGGAGCCATTTACTGCATCTGTAGATTCTTTCGTAATATCTCCTGCCGCAAGGAACTTAATCTTGCTATTTGTCTTTGCACCGTCTTTTCCTCCATGCAAGGCTACAAAGGATTTTTCACCCTCGCTCCATGATAAAGAATCTTGTGCAACTCCTTCTGAGACTTCCTTAATACGCTGATTCACATTTTTGATATTCTCATCAAGTCCTTCAAATGCTAAACCAACATTGGTAAAGGCTTTTTGTGTTACCTCACCATCTTCAGAAACGCGAGATAAGTTATAAGTAGGGTTAGTAAAGCTACCGTCTTTAAATGCCGCATCGCCACCAAGGAATTTAGCTACATTCTGAGAAATCGTGTTGATCTGACTACCATTAATCGCATCATGTGAACCCTCACCAATGGCACCATCTTTTACATTATGAAGTGCAACTG
>NZ_JBHIRN010000072.1:0-977 GCF_042197205.1 Bartonella sp. AA2SXKL | reverse complement strand
AAGTTTGTAACCTCTAAATCCACAGTACATATACGATCAAGATAAACAAAATGAAAAAGCTCAGAGAATCTTAAAGCAAATTATGCAAGATGAATATGAAAGTCGCAATACTTTCAAAAATACAAATGACGCACGAGCATTTATTGATACACGCAGTCAATATGCAACAGTCATAGATAAAGTTGTAGCTTTACAAACTTTTACAGAAACAGAAAATCGTTTTGAACAAATTGCAAAAATATTAACTGATATAGACAAAATTCAAGACTTGAAAGGTATTGCCGAATTACAGGTGCGTATGAAGGGTATGCTAGCCGTGATTCAAAATGAAGCGACAAAGCTACAAATGGTCGCACATTTGCGTAATACAGAACGCGAGCTTATAAACCATCAAAAACAACAACGTAATATGAAAATTCTTAATAGTAGCAATACAGCAATGCCACCTATACGGTCTATACGGTAGAGTTTTTATGACAAAATCATCTCTCATCAATCTCCTTTGTTCGTAAAAATAAGAGTTGTGCACAATATCCAGTGCAGTTCCAACAATCTTTAGGAACGCACAAACATTCTATTTACTCTAACTAACTCTAATAAAAAGCATTTGTAACAAATTGTGTAAATGCAAGTGAAACACACAACATATATTTTTATATTCCAAGGTGATAGAAAACTAAAAATCGGTTAAAGAGGAATGTTTATGGCCTTCACAATGTTCACGCAACTGTTCAATCAAATTGATCATACAATAAAAACATATGTCACAGACATTTCCTCAGAAGCAATTGCTATAATTACACCCTTCGTATCAATCGGTCTCACCATCGCTTTCATTGTATATGGATGGCTCGTTATTCGCGGTGCAATAGATATGCCTGCCTCTGAATTCCTAAGCCGTTGCTTGCGGATCAGCTTTATTACTTCAATGGCATTGTCTGTAGGACTTTATCAGCAAGTAATTGCAAATTTGATCC
>NZ_JBHIRN010000071.1:639-978 GCF_042197205.1 Bartonella sp. AA2SXKL | reverse complement strand
TACACATTGCCTCATGCGTTTGTTTCTCACGTTTTTAATAGAGGTCACGTCCCTCAATGCGAAACAGAACGCCATTATGTTACACCATTCACACGCTTGTTTTAAAGAGGCATCCGTCAGCGCACCCAAGTCTATTTCATAACGCTGTCCGTGAAAGATATAATGATAAAGCCATTGGACCACGCCCTCTTTACATTTATGAAAGAGCAATCTGGCACTGTTATTCTCTTTACCAGCTTCAAAGTGTTGCAATCCCCCCCTCGCATTGAGACGGTTCTTTATTCCTTTCTTGCAGAGTTGTTATCTACACACCAATCCCACTTGTGACATACAAGAAAA
>NZ_JBHIRN010000071.1:298-602 GCF_042197205.1 Bartonella sp. AA2SXKL | reverse complement strand
GAATTTGAGGTGAGAAAAACTTACAATATTTGGAATTTCATTGAAATTGAAAAACTATAAATTATTTTTACAAGTCAATAGAGTACCCTTGAAAGTGGATAATGCTTACCTTGACGATTATCCTCCACCGCTGCCATACGATTATATCCCTTTATTTTCCTTATATGAAAACTTTTACTTATTCACTATAATCCTCAACATAATCTCCATCCTGTCTACTATAATCAGCTTATTGTGGCGTTTTGGACTCAAAATTTTTGTATATTTGTTCACATTTTACCTTTTCAGTTTGCCTTATAATGAT
>NZ_JBHIRN010000071.1:0-266 GCF_042197205.1 Bartonella sp. AA2SXKL | reverse complement strand
TTGATAATGAAATTTGTATATTCTTGATAAGAGAAACTGAAGTATAATATGAAGCTCATGGCGCACTGCTTTTGCCAAAAAAACAAACCTTGTTATACTTCTTTTTTTGTCTAATCATCAAGTGCACATAAAATTCCTCACCCCATCGATAATACATTCATATGTATAACCTCGGAATCATTTTCAATAAAAGGCACCACTTGTATTAAAAAAACCTTCTAACAAGGTTGCTTTGATAACCTTTCCAGTTCTATCACTTCTTCAAA
>NZ_JBHIRN010000070.1:700-994 GCF_042197205.1 Bartonella sp. AA2SXKL | reverse complement strand
TATAACACTTAAGATTGAGTATCATGAAAATAGTAACGTGGAATATTGCTGGAATAAAAGCACGGCATGAAACATTATATCAATGGCTACAGCAAAATCGGCCTGATATAGTCTGTTTACAAGAAATCAAAAGTACCGATGAGAATTTTCCACGCGATGCAATTGAAAGCTTAGGTTATCACATAGAAACACACGGACAAAAAAGTTTTAATGGGGTTGCGATTCTCTCCAAAAAAACACCCGATGAAGTTATCCGCCAACTACCAGGCAATGACAAAGATGAACAAACACGTT
>NZ_JBHIRN010000070.1:0-665 GCF_042197205.1 Bartonella sp. AA2SXKL | reverse complement strand
TAAAGGTGTTATTCGTGTTGCATCACTCTATCTTCCGAATGGTAATCCCATCAACAGCGAAAAATATCCTTATAAAATGGAATGGATGGAAAGATTGTATACACATGCAAAATCATTGCTAAAATATGAAGAACCTCTTGTTCTAGCTGGCGATTATAATGTCATCCCGACCCCATTGGATGCAAAAGCCCCTAAAGAATGGAGTGATGACGCCTTATTTCTTCCACAAACAAGACAAGCATTCCAACGCATTATTCATTTGGGTTTTTATGACGCTATTCGTAATGTCACAGATACTCCCTCATTCAGCTTCTGGGATTTTCAGGCTGCCGCATGGCGCAAAAACAACGGGATCCGTATTGATCACTTGCTTTTATCACCAGAAGCTGTCGATCAGCTTATTTGCGCTTATAGCCAAAAAGAAGTAAGAGGCTACCAAAAACCATCTGATCATACTCCCGTTTGGATTGACCTTAATTTCAATTAACTAAAGTATAATAACTGTTTCATTGAGATAATAAAAAAATATCCCAATGAGAATAATAAATATGTTACACAGCCTATGGTAATCCAAAAAAACAAAAAGAAATCGTAAATGCATGGAGTAAAGAATGAGAAAATCACTTTTAATATTCATTGCAGCAACCACAACCATCATTGGACTG
>NZ_JBHIRN010000069.1:0-994 GCF_042197205.1 Bartonella sp. AA2SXKL | reverse complement strand
TACTTAGCTCCTCCACCTAAAGATTGTGCAACTTTATCACCTAGAGCATGAAGCTGATTACCCGTTACAGCATCCGTGGAACCATCCTTAATGACGCCATCTAAAAGAGATGTAAGCTTGCTATTGCTTTTGCTATCTTTCTCTCCATGCGTCGCTACAAAGGCATGTGCAGTGTCGCTCCATAATAAAGCATCACCATTAACCGCTTGAGTAATATTACTTAGTTTTTCATCAAACTTTTTAACCTCATTAGACAGATGTGTGTTCACATTCTTGACACTCGTATCAAGACCCGCAAAGGCACTACCAACATCATTGAAGCTCTTCTTTCCCACATCACCATCTGCAGAAATATTAGAGATCTCGTAAGTCGGAGCTGTCCATGTGCCATTCTCATACTTAGCTTTACCACCTAAAGACTTCGCAACACCGCTCCCTAGTGCATATAGCTGGTTACCCGCTACAGCATCCGTTGACGTTCTACTAATGTCGCCATTTTTAAGAGACGTTATCTTGCTGCTCTCTTTACTGTCCCCATGCGTTGCTACAAACGCACCTTTAGACTTATCCCACAACAAGGCGTCAGCCTGAGCAGTGGTAATGCCCTTTTCAATCTCTTCGGTAATTTCATCCTTAACATGATCGATTTTATCTTTAACATTCTCAAATGAATCACCAACACCAGAAAAGGCAGACGCGACATCGTTATAACTCGAGGCAGTAACACTGCCATCTTCTTTCACGCTCTTAACCGTGAATGTAGGCGCACTCCAAGTTCCATTCTCATACTTAGCTTTACCACCTAAAGACTTCGCAACACCGCTCCCTAGTGCATATAGCTGGTTACCCGCTACAGCATCCGTTGACGTTCTACTAATGTCGCCATTTTTAAGAGACGTTATCTTGCTGTTCTCTTTACTGTCCCCATGCGTCGCTACAAACGCACCTTTGGACTTATCCCACAACAAGGCATCAGCCTGAGCAGTGGTAATTT
>NZ_JBHIRN010000068.1:0-1008 GCF_042197205.1 Bartonella sp. AA2SXKL | reverse complement strand
AATAAAAGAAGTAAAAATTCAGCTCTCTTGTACTTAGTTCAAAGATTTTTTATTTCTCTTAGACGGCGTATTATATCATAAAGATTGAATTGAGAAAATAAGAGAAAAAATTATAGGGGTTTTATTAAAACATGTTTTTTCTTACCGAAAGAAAGTTTAATGATTCCTTGTGCATTGATATCTTCTTCGCGAATAAGATGTGTTTCATCCTCAATAATGTGATCATTGACACGAACTCCTCCACCTTGAATATGTCGGCGTGCTTCACTGTTCGATTTAGAAAGTCCTGCTTGTACTAAAAGAATCAGCAATCCAGTACCCATTTTTAAATCATTGGCGTTAATTTCAAAAGTTGGAAGATTTTCTCCGAGAGTTCTTTCTTCAAAAGTTTTACGGGCAGTTTCTGCTACTGCATTTGCAAGATCGCGTCCGTGTAACATTGCTGTAATTTCTGTTGCAAGAATTTTCTTTGCTTCATTAATTTCAGTCCCTTGTAATGCAGAAAGTTTAAGAATCTCGTCCATTGGCAATGGTGTATAAAGCTTTAAAAATCGTGTAACATCAGCATCTTCTGTGTTTCGCCAATATTGCCAAAATTGATAAGGTGACAGCATATCAGCATTAAGCCAGACAGCTCCATTTAATGACTTACCCATTTTTGCACCGGAAGACGTTGTCAGTAATGGTGAAGTGAGAGCATATAATTGTGGTGTTCCTAAGCGATGTCCTAGTTCAATTCCGTTAATAATATTGCCCCATTGATCAGAGCCACCCATTTGCATACGGAGCCCATAACGCTTATAAAGTTCAACAAAATCATAAGCTTGTAGGATCATATAATTAAACTCTAAGAATGATAAAGAATGCTCGCGTTCAAGTCTGAGTCTGACAGAATCAAATGACAACATACGATTAACGGAAAAATGCTTTCCTATATCACGCAAAAATTCTAAGTAGTTTAAGGTGCACAGCCATTCAGCATTATTGACTATGCATGAATCGGTTTCT
>NZ_JBHIRN010000067.1:0-1021 GCF_042197205.1 Bartonella sp. AA2SXKL | reverse complement strand
AAAGATTTTGGGCATATGCTCGATTCATTGAAGGCAAGTATCGGGCTTGATGCCTTGAGAAAAGCGAAAGCATTTTCACCAAATGGCGCATCTGGCTTTGGGAATTTGTCTAATATGGAATTGCAAGCATTGCAAAACTCTGTAGCAGCACTGTATCAAGATCTTTCTGCAGAGCAAATGAAGAAATCTTTAAAAACCGTTATCGATACTTTCAATAAATCGAATGCGGCAACGCGCGCAATTCTTTTTGGTGGTGCAGAAGCAACAAGCGAACTCGTCCGAGCAGCCTATGGGGAAGATGCTTATAAGAAAAATAATACGCAGTCAGATGTTTCTCTAGAAAAACAGATAGAGGCTTTGCCGGAAGGCATACTGTTTATTGATAGTGACGGACGCATTAAGGAGAAACAAACCAATGGCTGAAGTAATCCCCCCTCTTATTAATCGTAAAAACACAAGAGTCATTGGGCATATAAGCGACTATACACCAGAACAGCTTCAAGAGCTTTTTTCAAAAAATAAGGAAAGGCTGAGTGGTTCTCTTACAGAAAATAAAAGTATAACAGAGGAAGATGATCCACATCCAAGTGCTGCGGGTGCTTTTGGATGGGGAGCTCTTCACGGGTTAACCATGGGGTATGATGATGAAGCCGCAGGAGCATTAGCAGGTTTCTGGGATCTTTTGACAGGAGATGGAGAGGTAATCAAAAAATATAATGAAGTGACAAAGCGATGGAGAGATTATCAAAGGGCGGCGAACCGAGATCATTCTTATCTATCTTTTCTGGGGAATTTAGCGGGGGCAGCAATTCCTTTTCTAATACCAGGTGTTGGCGCTCCTGCTGCTGCGCGTTCCGCTCTTGGGGCCGATGTGCTTTTGGGAAGCAGAGCAGGTGCCACAGGAGCACAAATAACCAGTAAAGCTCTAGCAGCAGGAGAAAGGGCGGTGCAATCTGCTTTGGCAGAAGGTGCAGAACGCACAGCAGCAAAAGCGGCAGGTGAAGCAGCAATAAAAGCCGCA
>NZ_JBHIRN010000066.1:0-1029 GCF_042197205.1 Bartonella sp. AA2SXKL | reverse complement strand
TATGTAGTTTTTATTTCAAATCGCCTGCGTCCTTCTTTCCCAGCTTTGGGGGAGAGTTTAAGTTTGTTTATTGAAACGCATGTTCGTGAAGAAGCCATCCGCCTTTTTGGTTTTATTGCGAAAGCGGAACAAGAATGGTTTTGCTTATTACAAAATGTGCCTGGTGTAGGAGCAAAAGTTGCTTTGGCAATTTTGGGAACTTTATCGCCAGATGAACTGGCACAGGCGATTGCCTTAAACGATATTGCAATGATAAGTCGTGCTCCAGGCGTTGGTAAAAAAGTCAGTGAAAGAATTGTGAGCGAACTGAAAAGCAAAGCTCTCCCTTTTAGTGAAAAGGTGATCCATAGCGCTCCACTCCCTCATTTGGAGGTGACCAATCAACCTACAAATGATGCACTTTCCGCTTTGATTAAGCTTGGTTTTGAACGTGATCAAGCAGCTAGAGCTCTTGCTTTAGCGGTGAACGCTCTTGAAGGGGAGACTGTTTCCTCTGCATTGCTTATTCGCCATAGCCTCAAATTGCTTTCTCCTCCTACTTAGCGCAAGGTCACAATGCATAAAGATGAAGATCAACGCCTTTTGGGTGCCGTCCCCCTTCCTAATGATCCAGATCGTTCCTTAAGACCACAAGTGCTTGATGACTTTATTGGTCAAGAGGCAGCACGGGCCAATTTAAAAATATTTATTGAAGCGGCAAAAGCGCGTCAAGAGGCACTCGATCATGTTTTGTTTGTAGGACCACCTGGTTTAGGCAAAACAACGCTTTCACAAATTATGGCCAAGGAACTAGGGGTTAATTTTCGCTCTACCTCAGGTCCTGTTATTGCTAAGGCGGGAGATTTGGCAGCTCTCTTAACCAATCTAGAAGAGCGCGATGTTTTGTTTATTGATGAAATTCATCGTTTAAGTCCGGCTATTGAAGAAATTCTTTATCCCGCCATGGAAGATTATCAGCTTGATCTTATTATTGGTGAGGGACCGGCAGCACGTTCGGTTAAAATTGATCTTGCTAAATTTACTTTGGTT
>NZ_JBHIRN010000065.1:0-1046 GCF_042197205.1 Bartonella sp. AA2SXKL | reverse complement strand
GCAAAGAGCGTGTTCAAGTCCCTATAATAGATGTCTTTTTAAAATGCCCACGAATCTTATTTCTTGGGACATTTGCTGGTATGGCAACATTTGTTTTATTTTATTTGGTCACCGCATATTTGTTAAGTTATTCAACAAACCATTTGCAATTGTCATTTTATCAGGCTCTCCAAGTAGAAGTCATTGGTGCTATCTTTTGCGGAATTTTCACTGTCCTAACTGGAAAACTCGCTGATCGTATTAAACGCAGAACTTTGATGATTTGCATCACAATAATTACTGGTATCTATTCTTTCGCAATTCCTTATTTCTTAAGCTCTGGAGTCATAGGAGTGCTTGCAATGTCTACCATTGGTTTGTCGATCATGGGAATGGTGTATAGTCCTCTTGGTGCTGTTTTGGCTTCACCATACCCAACAGCAATTCGATACACTGGTTCTTCTATAACCTTCAACTTAGCCGGTATCGTAGGTGCATCTCTTGCACCTTATATTGCGGAATATCTGGTACAGCATTTTGATACTTCTTATATCGGCTATTATTTACTTCTTGCCTCTTTTATTTCACTACTTTGCTTTGTTGGATTTACGGATGAGGAAATATCAAACTAGAACACAATAAAGAAGAAAAATAAAATGAATGCTGGCGGCAGAAATGCTGCCAATTTCATTTTCAAAGGCATTGGGTGAGGAACATTCCACCACAGTATTCCAGCAAACAGTGCACTCAAAAAAAAGAACAAAATATCCGCTATATTATTAATATAAGCAATAGAAACTATTTGTGATAAGATATGTGTTGTCCCCAACCATGAAACGCAAAAAAAAGCTAACATTACAGCCCATAAAATAAGCAAAATTCGATCAATGATCATTATCACTCCGTTTGAATATTTTGTCAGAAAGATAATTATGAACAATTGTAGAACACATCTTTATTACTCCCAGAAGAAACATCACAATAAAAACCCAATATCCTCCTTCTGATCCTTCTGCAATAAAATTGCCTGATTGATTATTCCTACCAGTCCTATAAAAGTCAAAATA
>NZ_JBHIRN010000064.1:0-1053 GCF_042197205.1 Bartonella sp. AA2SXKL | reverse complement strand
GCAAAAAGGCATTGTATCTCCAGCATATTCAAGGAGATAAAACATGGAAACTCGCATTCCTGAAAACACACCATTCGATACGAATTTTCTAGGAGAAACGTCTCTAGAAGAAAAGTATTCACTCTTTCACACACCCATTTCATGGTCCGCAATCTTTGCGGGACTGGTGACGGCTCTTGCCACCTCAATCTGCCTCTCTTTTCTGGTTGCAGCTTTAGGCTTAAGCCAAATGGATTTCACTTCTTCAACCCCATTTGAAGGCTCTTTCCTCTCCTTTGGCGTGGGTTCTGTTATCGTTACACTGATTAGCCTAGCCTTGGGAGGCTTTGTAGCTGGACGTTTTGCTGAAACCTCAGGGATTCTTCATGGCTTTCTCACTTGGGCTCTCATAACATTGCTGATGACCCTCCAAGCCATCCACGTGGTTTCTAGTACAGCAAAGATAGGAGCTAAAACGGCTCTAGAAAACAGCTCCATGGTCCAACAAACCGTAGACAGCCTAAAAAACAATATTTCCCCTATACTTGCAAACTTAAACAGCGAAAGTCTTGAACAGTTTTTTGCAAAAAATAGTGACAATGATATCAATTTTGACCAACTTAGGAGTGAATTGCGCACCCTTCTCAATAAAAGCGACATTCCTGCTCTCAACCCTGATCGCTTAAAACAAACCTATCAAGCTGCACTCAATGATATTGGTTCTGCGATAACAGCTTTCAAAAATGATCCTTCTTACTATCGCACCACTTTAAAAAATCTTGGTGAGCGCCTGTCCGATCGTGTAGAAGATCTCACGACAAAATTTGATCGAAGTGATATCATCAATGCCCTCATAAAAGATGGCATGTCCCGTTCGGATGCACAAACAGCAGCCAACCATGCTGTTCAACTCTATCAAAGCGCAGAGGAAAAAACCGAAAAAGCCATCAAAGTCCTTGAAGAACGGGCAGAAACACTCTCAGACAATCTTGAGGATACGATCAAGGGAGCAAAAAACACTGCAACTAAAGCCACAAAAACAGCCTCCAATATGGGGTGGTGGGGCTTTTTAGG
>NZ_JBHIRN010000063.1:259-1060 GCF_042197205.1 Bartonella sp. AA2SXKL | reverse complement strand
ATAAATATTTTTTAACTGCAAAAAAACAAATAGTCTATGATATGAATGATTTGAATAATAGGAATATGCCTATGAGTGGTGTACTTGCGCAAAACTCCCGCCGAAAAAATGCATTTCTCAGTGATACGCTGATGTTTCGCATTGCGTCCACTTTGCCTACATTTTTGTTAGCAAGTTTTGAAGAAATAGGAGATTTTGTAGCCAGCCGTAAAGCATGGGAGCTTGCCTCTTTGGCGAATCGTTATCGGCCAATGTTACGTTATAACGACGAATGGGGGAAACCAACAGAAAAATTAGAGATACACTCTTCTTACAAAGCTCTTCAACAATATTCCAGACAAGCTGGTTTGGTCACTTCACTTTGGGAAAACACCAGTTCAGAAAATGGGATACGCTATCAAGCACGTGCTATTCGCTTGGCCTTATCTGCCAGCCTAGAAACGGGGCATTTGAATGAAGTTATTATTACAAGTGCCGCTATTGCAGTTTTAATTAGTGATGTTGAGCTTTTTAAAAAATGGCAAAATGCACTCTTATCGCGTCAATATGATTTGTCATCCAAGCCTGTTAATAGTAAAAAAGCAGCTTCATTAACTTGTGCTTTTGACGATTTTGAGAAACACGAAAAACACTCTTTCAATTTTCCAAGTGTTAAAAAAATTTCTTTTGATGAAAAAATGGGACGTGATCTCTATCGTTTAAATGTTGTAAAAACCAATGTTATTAATCCTATAGTTGATGGATATCTTGTTAGTGCAGATTTAGATGGTCATTTAAGTTGCTTTTTAGTTCCACGCATGC
>NZ_JBHIRN010000063.1:0-244 GCF_042197205.1 Bartonella sp. AA2SXKL | reverse complement strand
CATTAAATGGGTCTATATCGATTCGTCATTTGATACTCCGTTCCGGAGAAACCTCAACGCCAGAGGGTATTGTTGAGTTTCAAGGCAGTTGTGGTTGGCTTTTGGGAAATGCTGGAGAAGGCATTAAGGTTATTAAGGATATCGAAACGATGATGCGTTTCGATCAATCTGTCGTATCAGCAGGGGTTCGGCGGGCGGCTCTTCAATGTGCTATAGATTTCTTTCGGCAAAAGATGCCAAATCA
>NZ_JBHIRN010000062.1:0-1070 GCF_042197205.1 Bartonella sp. AA2SXKL | reverse complement strand
AATGACAATGATGCGGTTAACAAAGGTCAGTTAGATCAAGGTTTGAAAGAACTTTCTGATAACCTTCAGTCTGATGATTCTGCAGTTGTCCATTATGACAAAAAGACAGATGGTAACATTGATTATACCAGTGTGACTTTGGGTAAAGGTAAAGATTCTGCCGCTGTTGCCCTTCATAATGTAGCGAATGGAAAGATTGCGTCAGGCTCTAAGGATGTTGTTACAGGTGGTCAGATTAACAAAATCGGTGAAGATGTTGCTAAGATTTTGGGTGGTGGTGCGAAGTTTGATGATGGTAGCTTTACAGAACCAACCTATACAGTGTCTAATATTGATAAAGATGGCCATGTAAAAGAGTCTCAATATCATGATGCTGGTTCAGCCCTTGTAGGTCTTGATACGAATATCAAGAATGTCAATGAGAATGTCACCAATAAGTTCAATGAGTTTACACAAAACGTAGATCAAACAACGCAACAACTTAAAGATGATGCGTTATTGTGGAGTAAGGAAGCGAATGCCTTTGTCGCCGATCATGGTGCAGAAGGTAAAAAGGCTAACAGTAAGATTACCCATCTTTTAGCTGGAGACATTTCTAAATCTTCTACAGATGCAATTACAGGTGGTCAGCTTTATTCATTGAATCAGACGCTTGCGACCTATTTTGGTGGTGGTGCAAAGTATGAAGATGGCAAATGGACAGCTCCAACTTATACGGTTAAGACAGTTAAAGAAGATGGTAAGGAAGAAGAGAAGAGTTATCAGAATGTAGCAGCTGCTTTGACAGGAGTTGGAAGTTCTTTCACGAATATCAGAAATGAAATTACCAAAGAGATTAATAAAGAAATTGCCAATGTGAAAGGTGAGAGCCTTGTTAAGCAAGATCCTGAGAGTAAGCAGATCACTATTGGTAAAGAAGTAGCGGGCACAGGAATCAATATTGCCAACAGTTCAGGTCAAGATCGTAGGCTTTCAGGTGTTAAGGCAGCAGAGAATGACAATGATGCGGTTAACAAAGGTCAGTTAGATCAAGGTTTGAAAGAACTTTCTGATAACCTTCAGTCTGATGA
>NZ_JBHIRN010000061.1:0-1083 GCF_042197205.1 Bartonella sp. AA2SXKL | reverse complement strand
CAAAACTATCTTTCCGATGGGCGTTTGGTTCGTATTTCTGGACCAGAAAATGCGCAGTATGTGCCCTTAACACGTGAAGCTGTCACAAAGCTTGAATACGACATTATTGTTGATGATTCACCAACAAGTCCCAATGAAAAAGAGAGAACTTTTGCAGCGATTACGCAAATGTTGCCGTTGCTTGGTGGTTTCTTAACACCGGAGATGATTCCAGATCTTTTAAAGCTTTCCCCACTACCGGCAACATTGGTAGCAAATTTAACGGCAAAAGCACAGCAGGCACAACAAGAACAACAGCAGCAGCAAATGATGCAACAAAACCAAGGAACACAATTAAATCCAGAGCAACAAGCAAAGATTGCTGCTCTCCAGCAAGAAGCGCAAGCAAAAGGCACGCTTTATCAACTTGATGCACAACAAAAGCAGGTAGCGTTGCAGCAGAAGAATATTGAGCTTTTCTTGAAACAAGAACAAGCCCGCCTGCAGCTCGAACTTCAACGGGCAAAAAATGAGATAGCGCAGCGTGATCTAGAGCGCAAATCCTTACAAGCAAAGTTGGAACACTACCGCGTTTTGACAAAAAGATTAATACCACATTGAAGGAACAGAAGATGGAAGAAAAGTTTACTCCTGAAGAACAAGCAATCTATGACGAACATTTTGCCAGTGATCGTCCTGTTGAGTTAGTTGAGCCTGAGCAAGTTAGGGAAGCTTTTAATGCGGAAGAAAGTTCTCAGCAGCCATCTGTAGAACCACTTCAGGAGCAGCCAAATTCTGGTGTGATAGAGCAAGAACGACAAGCACGCCAAAAGGCAGAGCAAAAGGCTATGGAAGCGCGTGAACTTGCCATTGAGTTTGCACAAAAATATGCACAAATGCAAGAAGAGGCGGTAAGACGCCGCGATGAAAATATCCCTACCCTAGAAGATGATCCAAAAGCACATGTTGCATGGCTTAGTCATAAGGTACAGGAACAACAGAAATTGCTTGATGAGTTTTCTCGCATAAGAGAGAGCCAAGAACGTTTGAATCAAGAGGAATATGAACGCCAAAAGTTGGGGGATTATTTCGAGGAAGCCAAAG
>NZ_JBHIRN010000060.1:0-1084 GCF_042197205.1 Bartonella sp. AA2SXKL | reverse complement strand
CAAACAAGCAGCATTTGTTTCTATTCTCGTTCACGGCATTCCCAAACAAGATATCCCCCTTGGAAAGCTTTGGTGTGACGTCAATGAACTGAATGGTGGTGTCGAGATACTCAAAACACCCATCAATATTTCTTTGCGTGCCGATGTTCGCGAACAATTCAAGATTTTATTGAGGTTTTAATATGAAGCATGAAAGTGGTTTACCCTTTGCAATTGACAGATCTCGCGGCAAAGAGGAACAACAAAGCGTGGTGTTTTATGGCACGCGTCCCTTTATTCAAAGTGGTGAACTAAATGAGGTTCAAACCATCATCAGGGGGCGTCATGACCGTTTGGGACGCCTTGTGGCACAAGAAGGAGACCGCGTTGAACGGGCTGATGCTTTTGTCAACAAAGAGACAAGGACCGTCACTTTAACGGATGGCAAGATTTATATTGCCGGCGATATTTTCCCCGTTGCACCAGCTGTACTCAACAATGTTGCCATGATTGGGCGCTTGGAAATTGGTGTGAAGCTGCAAAAAAAATGGATAACCCATGAGGATGATCCAGAGTTGTTGGGGCAAGTCCCTGGCACATTGGCAGAAGGAGAGCCTGGTGCCGCACGCGAAACAGCACAGCTTGTTTGGGCACTAAAAGAGGATGCGCAGAATGGCACTTTCTTTCCGGTTTATATTTTACAAGATGGTGTTCTGATTGATCAAAAATCGCCCTCACTGCTTGAACCCGCCATGCAAGCTATTGCGACGTACGACCGCGCCCATGGGCATTATATCGTGAGTGGCTGCCGTGTGAGCGCATTGGGAGCAAATAATGGTTGCCAAGTGTTTAGTATTCAAGAAGGAGAAGCCAATATCAATGGCTTTAAACGCAAACGCTTAGCGGCTTTGCGTCATGAAGAACTCGAGGACTTTTCGACAAGCGTTGTTCCTAGCGAAACGCATATTTTTGCGCCCCCAAAAGGGAAAACAAGTTTCACCTTTAAACCCTATTACTTTCCTATTGCCGATATTCAGTCTCTTTTGTTGACAAAAGAAAAAACCGTTAACGTCACCCGTGGTGCCGTTGCCGCTGGGCGTGATGG
>NZ_JBHIRN010000059.1:811-1102 GCF_042197205.1 Bartonella sp. AA2SXKL | reverse complement strand
TTTAATAATGCTTTTTTGCTACCAAAACAGCCTAGGGAATCATTTTTGAATATTCCATTGACTATAGTTATTTTGATAGCACTTTGTTTTTGTATTTATTGCGTTACCCAGTATTTTTTTTCTGATGAGCTTTATATTGAAAGCCTTGAATTTTTTTCATTTACACCAGTATTATTCAAGGCTGCACCTTTAGCATTTGCTCATACTATTATGAGTTATTCATTCATGCATGGGAGTTTTGAACATACTACTATTAATATGGCTTTGCTTTTTGTTTTTGGGTCTCCTTTG
>NZ_JBHIRN010000059.1:0-773 GCF_042197205.1 Bartonella sp. AA2SXKL | reverse complement strand
AACAGCAGCTATTTCTGCGTTGACTTATTTTGCATTTCATCAAAATAGTATAGCATCGCTTGTTGGGGCTTCGGGTGCAGTTTCTGGAATGATGGGTGCTATTGCACGTTACGGTTTTTCTCCTGTTTATTTTGGTATCAGTACGCAAAATGGGAGGTTTTTTGGGCCTTTGTGGTCGATTAAAAAAACACTTTGTTCCAAGACGGTCCTTGTTTATGTTGGTGTATGGCTGATAATTAATTTCATTATAGGTATTTCCTCCTCTTTGTTTGAAAGAGACGATATTTCAATTGCATGGGAGGCCCACATTGGTGGGCTTGTTTCGGGTTTTTTGTTGGTTGGTATTTTTGACGTTTCGCCCGGTAAAGTAAAGATTATCCTCTAAGATATTTATGAGCTGCGTAGAGCGCTATTGTTGCTGCGTTTGAAACGTTTAACGATTTAATATTTCCAGGCATATCAAGGCGTGTTAATGCACAAACGTTTTCACGTGTTTTTTTGCGTAAGCCTTTACCTTCTGCTCCTAGAACAAGAGCAATTTTTTCTCCTGTTAATGTTGTTTCGAGAGGATGATTGCCTTCTGAATCAAGTCCAAAACTGATAAAGCCTGCTTTATGGAGTTCTTGGAGTGTTTCTGCGAGGTTTTGTACGGTGATATAATGAATCATTTCCAACGCTCCGGATGCGGCTTTAGCAAGAACGCCGCTTTCTTGGGGGGAGTGGCGATAAGTTGTAATAAGTGCCTCAGCTTTAAATGCGACTGCAGAGCGCAT
>NZ_JBHIRN010000058.1:0-1150 GCF_042197205.1 Bartonella sp. AA2SXKL | reverse complement strand
CATACAAGCGGTTGGCTCTGCTATCACCTATGCACGCAGATATCTTTTAGGCATGCTTCTTAATGTTGTGAGTGCAGATGATGATACGGATGGGAACGTGCCTCTCACAAGTGCATTTCCGCAGCAGATCAGTGAGATCAGAACACTCATGGCACAAACCCAAACAGAAGAAACCAAGATACTTGCTTATGCCAAAGTCAACAATCTTGCCGATATGTCTGATGGACAGGCTCAAACGGTATTGCATCTTTTGAAAGATAAACGAAACAAACAAATAGCAAAAGCAGAGCACTCTCTCTCCCAACAAGAACAGCAAACGGCGGTGTAACATGGAGCAAAGAACAGCAGAGTGGTTTCAAGCAAGATTAGGCAAAGTCACTGCTTCAAACATTTACAATGTGCTCAGTAAAACAGCCAAAGGAACACCTACTAGCAAATATGAGGAGTACAAAATCAAACTCATGACAGAGCGATTAACAGAGGAAATAAGCCAATCTTATCTAACACCAGCTATGCAATGGGGCATTGAGCATGAAGAGGATGCACTAAAAGAATATGCCATCATTTATGACACAGAGGTCATAAAATGTGGTTTCATTCAACATCCCACCATAGAAATGGCTGGAGCAAGCCCTGATGGATTGATTGGGGAGGAGGGTTTAGTTGAAGTCAAATGCCCACACTCCACCAAGCATCTACGCTTTTATATGGATGGCACTATCAAGCCTGAATATAAGGCACAAATGCAATTCCAAATGGCATGTACAGGACGTCAATGGTGTGATTTTGTCAGCTATGATCCGCATTTTGTAGGCAGATCCCTTCGTTTGCGCATGAAAATTAAACGTATCCACCGTGATGAGAAACAAATTGAACAGATCAATCAAGCAGTTGAGATATTCTTAGAGGAAATAGAGCAAGAGATGAAACAGATCTTGACACAAGCCGCTTGACGTTATGGGGGTGCTCTCTCCTCCCAGCACCCCCACCCATTTACATAACATAAAAAATAGAAAGGTAATGAGATGATATTTGATGATGGCGATAGATATGTAACAACCGGTGAATGTGCACAGCTTTTTAGTGTATCCACAACAACGATTCGCAATTGGGTGCTTCAAGGGGAGTTTCCGCAACCCTATAAGCTAGG
>NZ_JBHIRN010000057.1:878-1156 GCF_042197205.1 Bartonella sp. AA2SXKL | reverse complement strand
GAACTTTAAATAAAATCATCATCTTTTTCGATGCAAGCTTTACCCTGATTACATTTCAAATGGCATAAAAAAACAAATGATTTTTGCAGAACTTTTCACAAAACTGTTGCAATGAAGATAGAATAAAGAATGGATTTTATACTTGTGGAAACATGAGCATTTTCTTTTTTTACGTGCGAAGCACAATCAAATGCCCGCCTCTCTTTTATCCTACAAACATGTGTATGCTCTACACAAATACACCCCTCTTATCATCGGCATCACCCCAATAATCACAG
>NZ_JBHIRN010000057.1:0-839 GCF_042197205.1 Bartonella sp. AA2SXKL | reverse complement strand
TATGCAAAAAAAGGAATGTGATTATGGTTAGCGATCTCAGTCATTTTCCCCATAAAGTAAGCAATGCAATTTTTTATAGTATAATTTATATGGACCATTCTAGAGTTGAAGCACAGTGAGTGCCCTTTTATTTTTTAAGGGGAAAGATTTCCAAGAAGGATCCCAGTTTACTATAGCTTTAGTATTTTAAGGGGCTTTTACGTTTTTCACTGCTTCCCCTTTTCCTTTTCTTGCACTTTCATGAGCGGAGAGCTACGCGTGAATTATGTATCGATGTTCCCAAGCAAAAATCGATCTCTTATTTTTAGCTTTTATGACTGTTCTATCATTTAATGTAAATAGAAACGAAAAGATGAGAAGCAAGAATCCTGTAAGGAGTTTTATATTTCTCCTATCTCGTTAACGCAGCAGAAAGATTTAATGTATCATAGGAAACAGCCTCTCTTTTATAGAAGGAAGGTTAGAGGATTTAGAGAAGAATTTGTTATTTGATGTACTTTGGTGAGAGAGAGTTGTATGACATTGATTTGAAGGAAGATGAAGAGCTTTGTGCTCAAATCATCATAATGGCGCTCCCTATATTTTTGAGGGTTTTCTCTTTACGCAAGAAGACTTCCGATTATCCCCTCCCCCAAGAACCATAGCTTCAGGTGCGCTTACTCTGCCACTTTGTTTTTATCTGCGATCATAGCACCTTTTTACGTGAAAGCAGGGTGTGAATGGGGAATGTGGTTGTGAGCGAGATACTTGTTTGATGTGATTTTTGGTTGCGGGGGCAGGATTTGAACCTGCGGCCTTCAGGTTATGAGCCTGACGAGCTACCGGGCTGCTCCACCCCG
>NZ_JBHIRN010000056.1:598-1185 GCF_042197205.1 Bartonella sp. AA2SXKL | reverse complement strand
TTCTTTTAATTGTTTTTGAAGATCTTCATGCTTTTTTTGTGTTTGCTCTTCACGCAATTCTTCTTTTGTTTTCGTATCTTTTGCTTGAATCATAGCAAGAGACTGGATTTTTAAAGTATCCGCTTGCAGCTGTGCCTGGAGAAGAGTCAGCTCTATTTGCAGGGCTTGCAATTGTTCAGGTTTAGTCTTTGTATCTGCTTTAAGATTTGCAAGTTGATTGTTTATGTCCTTAATTTTGTTTGCAGTTTGTGTTGCAGATTCATAAATAGACTCAGCTGTTTGTGATTTTGCAACGTCTAATTTTTGCGTGTTTTCTAAGGCTTTTTTATAATATTCATCAGTAAGGGTTGCTGTTTGTGCTTTTGCATGAGAGATGCAAAATAAAGATAACAATGTGACTAAGCTATATTTTTTCATTGATTTTCTCTCCTTTGATGAAATATAGGCAGCCATATGTCTGGGTCTGCTCCATATTCGCTGATAATTTGGTTCAACAGTTCAATATTCTTTGTTGTACCGCTTAAAACAGCAATCTCATCATTCATTCCACGTAAGTTAAGTTCTGCAACAACGGAACTTTGTCCCTG
>NZ_JBHIRN010000056.1:0-568 GCF_042197205.1 Bartonella sp. AA2SXKL | reverse complement strand
AAAACGACGGGATTCTCGACTTAATTCTGATTGTATCAGCTCAAATTCTCGCTCAGTCAGTTTGAAATCTTCAACATAATCTTTGTAATTTGCTTTTTGATTTGGAAAAAATATTTGGGTGGGGCATTGTTCAATAATGGTGTGTGCAATCGTTGAATTTAAAGCATCTTTTGGACTTTGTGTTGCAAAGAGCATCATACCATTTTGTTTACGGATCGTTTTAAGGCGATCTTGCGCAAACGCTTTGAAGGAATCATCTTCAAGCGCTTTCCAGAATTCATCAATGACAATAATAATACGTCGCCCATCAATAAGATCGAGAATTCGGTTAAACAGGTACATCATCAAGGGACGCCGAATTTCTTCATTGTCTAAGAAATCGGTCATGTCATAACCAATGAATTGGGAATCTAAATTGAGATCATCTTGATCGTTATCAAAAACCCAGCCTAAGTCATTGCCTTTGAGCCAACGTTGTAAGCGTATGGCAATGCCTTCTTTTGATGTGTTATCAAAAAACAATTGAAGGGCACCAAGAGAGCGCTGTGTATGGGGGAGATTTTCCAAG
>NZ_JBHIRN010000055.1:0-1189 GCF_042197205.1 Bartonella sp. AA2SXKL | reverse complement strand
AACAAGCATTATTTATTCAATGATCTTAGAGACGATACCGGCACCAACAGTACGACCACCTTCACGAATAGCAAAACGAAGTTTCTCTTCCATCGCTATCGGAACGATCAACGAAACATCCATCGCAACATTGTCACCTGGCATAACCATTTCCGTTCCTTCTGGAAGCGTAACAATACCTGTAACATCCGTCGTACGGAAGTAAAACTGAGGGCGATAATTCGTGAAAAATGGTGTATGACGCCCACCTTCATCTTTTGTCAAAATGTAAGCTTCTGCTTTAAACCGTGTATGAGGTGTAACGGATCCTGGCTTTGCCAATACTTGACCACGCTCAATCCCTTCACGGTCAACACCACGTAGCAGAGCTCCTATATTATCACCCGCTTGACCTTGATCCAAAAGCTTGCGGAACATTTCAACGCCTGTAACCGTCGTCTTAGACGTTGGACGAATACCGATAATCTCGATTTCCTCTCCAACTTTAATAACACCACGCTCAACACGACCCGTAACAACAGTTCCACGACCCGAAATCGAAAAAACATCTTCTATCGGCATCAAAAATGGTTGATCAACAGGACGTTCAGGGGTTGGGATATAATTATCAACTTCACTCATTAAAAGACGAACAGCATCTTCACCAATGCTTTTATCCTTATCCTCAAGAGCTGCCAATGCAGAACCCTTAACAATTGGTATATCATCGCCTGGGAAATCATATTTGGATAAAAGTTCCCGAACCTCAAGCTCTACAAGCTCCAAAAGTTCTGCATCATCAACCTGATCAACTTTATTAAGAAAAACAACAATTGCTGGAACACCAACCTGACGTGCAAGCAAAATATGCTCACGTGTCTGAGGCATTGGGCCATCAGCTGCTGAAACAACCAAAATAGCACCATCCATCTGTGCTGCCCCTGTGATCATGTTTTTCACATAATCAGCGTGTCCTGGACAATCAACGTGCGCATAGTGACGATTTTCCGTTTCATACTCAACGTGTGCTGTAGAAATAGTAATTCCACGTGCGCGTTCCTCTGGCGCAGCGTCAATTTGGTCATAAGCTTTAAATTCACCAAAATATTTCGTAATCGCTGCTGTCAACGAGGTCTTCCCATGATCAACGTGACCAATCGTACCAATATTAACATGCGGTTTTGTTCGTTCAAACTTGCTCTTCGCCATT
>NZ_JBHIRN010000054.1:0-1211 GCF_042197205.1 Bartonella sp. AA2SXKL | reverse complement strand
CTGAATTTTTTCTTGCGATAAAAATCATCCAAAATGATCTGTGCAATACTTTTTTGTTGAGACAATAACCTGCTATACAACTTCGCAGAACAAATATCAGTACATTGATGATAAACATGAAATACAATGGAGCTCTTATTGCACTGAAAGCATATCATGTTCGATAGTAAAACTTATCTTCAGCTAGAAGAAAACAAATGAGAGTAAAGTACCAATTTCTTTTGGTAAGCACATTCATCACAAAGCTTGTCATTTGAATTTATTTTCGCGTTGTTACAATCAGTCCCGATAAAGTTTAATCCATTACATTGATAAATCCATGGAGGAAATAACAATTATCCATCCCAATTAGCGAGAATGACTACAAAAGTTGATGGAGTATAGAGCGTCCTTGATCTTAAAAGTAAGTGCTTTACTTTTTTATATAACTAGAAGCTTTCTATAAGATATGAAATCTAAGAAAAATTTTGCTTCTGGTCCGTAATTGAGGGGAAGAAAGCTTCATGAAGAAGACATATGTTCGGTTAATCTCAAGAGCAGCGATATGGTCACCTCGTTTTGGCACGTTAGCGTTCTTTATTTTGTTATTTTCAATCCTTTTACAGCGTTTTTCCGTAATTGACATAGTTGATTTCATGATTTTGATCGTCATCTCTGCTTGCTGTGTTGTTGTTTCCCTTTTCCTTGCACTTAAAGCACTGTACAGTCTGTGGGTGCACGGTGCTCTGGGCGGAATGAAAGCTTTACAAGGGATTATTTATTCATTGATCACTGCTACACCATTGGTATTATTTTTTGGATTTTGGTTTGCTTTACCTGCTCTTTATGATGTTTCTACGGATACACAAAAACCACCAGCTTTCTTTCGCACAATACGTCCCCGTGATGCTTTGCCGCTTAAGAGTGTTTTGATTGGGCAAGCGGCATTACAAATGTCACAATGGCCAGAAATGTCGGGACGTCGTTATGAGGGCTCACCTGATCACATCCGCGATTCCGTTCTCAATGTTTTAGATGCTTATGGTTGGCCTATTGTCGCTCAAAGAGAATTTAAAGGTGAAGAAGATGAGATTTATATTGAAACGATAGCAAAAACTTTTTATCTTGGTTTTACTTCGGACATTGTGATCCGTTTAACCAATGAAGGTGATACAACTTTTGTTGATATGCGTTCTGCTTCGCGTTATTTGTCAAGAGATTTAGGATCAAAC
>NZ_JBHIRN010000053.1:0-1232 GCF_042197205.1 Bartonella sp. AA2SXKL | reverse complement strand
AGTTATGATATTAAGAGCGTACGGAAAGAGGCAAGGCAAGCAGCCGCCGTTGGTCTAGCAGTATCCAACCTACGTTACTTTGACGAGCCGGGATCTTTGAGTGTCTCATTTGGTAGCGGCGCATGGCGTGGACAATCCGCATTTGCTCTTGGTGCTGGTTATACATCTGAAAACGGAAAAATCCGCTCTAATCTCTCTGCCACGAGTGCTGGTGGTCATTGGGGCATAGGTGGTGCAATCACTCTGAAAATAAAATAATACGAACAACGAAAATAGAACAAAACATCCACCCTTATTTATTGAAATAAAGGTGGATATTTTTTTTTACAGACGCACAGTATTTATCTAGAGATAAGCATAATATTTGATGAGGCTATAAACTGTGAGGTTTTATAGAAGATTTTTCTATATTTTGTTGAAAAAAGATCACAGTAGAATCCATATTGCTAAAAAGCTATATTTTTATGTTGCTATTTTCTTGAACAGCCTATAGCTGTATGAAAATGTATATTAGTAAGACTCATTTTGATAAAATAATTCAAAGGGGGATAAGTAGTGCGTAAAGATAAAAGGTACATCACGGGACCACGCATATATCATTATATGATATATTAAAAAGAAAAAATCCAACTAAAAAACCAGTTATCCAAAGAAGAATATATTCCGGACATATTACAATTTCTTTTTACTTTACTTATTATTAACAAAACCATGCTTTCTAATAAAAATAAAGTCTATAATTAGGAAAATACATACTAAAACCTAGTACAAAGGATTTTATAGTAATCACTACCAAGTAAAAAGTAATATCAAATATACAAGGCCTCTTTTTTAGTTAGGAAAAAACAGCACACTAAAACCCTTAGACTCTAAATGTGTTATCTTTATGTCCACAAAACATAATCAAAAAGACAAGCATTTAGATCTCAATACAGAGAGCACAAACAAAACAAGACTAAAGACTCAAAATGTTCACACTCTAAGCAATGATCCTCTACTCTAAATTCCAAAGGGATCAATAATGCTAAAATGTGTCTTTTTTATGTTTTGGAGGTGTTTCTAAGTTTTTTCATTGGAGAGTTTGTTATGAAAAAATTATATGCCCCACAAGCAGCGAGTGAATTAAAACGTTCTCGTTTTTCTTTTGTTAAAGTTCTTTCGTTGGCTACAGCGGCTACATTCTTATCGAATGTTACGCCTGTTTTTTCAGCAAATCCTGATTTTAGAAACAC
>NZ_JBHIRN010000052.1:0-1247 GCF_042197205.1 Bartonella sp. AA2SXKL | reverse complement strand
AGATTCGTATTGATATGATCTTATTGCTTGTCAAACACTAAATGGACTCCACCATGAAAATACATTTCTTGCCCTTTTTCTCGGATTTGCAAAGCATTTGCTGCAAGATGCAAACCTGCACGCCGAATATTCACGCGTTTATCTGTGTTTAATTGCCCCTCAGATAAATTAATATCTGCTGCCATAAACTGGGCAATCATTCCGTCATTTGTTGTAATCCTAAATGGCTTATCTAATTGCAAACAACCATTCATATTATCGTAATTTCCTCCCTGCGCATCAAGAAAAACACGTCTTTGTTTGCCTAAAAACGCCTCAGCTGTAATGTTTTGTAGCCCAATCACTCCAGAACGTGTATGATCTTGAAAGGCCTTCTCCGCTTTGAGCCAATAAGGTTCATGAGAACGTGTGTAACCTTCTAATTTTGGATTGAGCATCGTCAACTTCATCATCTCACTCTCTTCATCCTTCGAAATTACAGGATCAAAAGCAACAGGAACAAAGAAAAATGTAAACCAACAAAAAACCAGCGCTGTAGTCAATGCACAGAGAGGTAACAAAAATTTTAAGATGCTAATACTACGCGAATGACGGGATGCTTTTTTAAAAGCATCCCCAAAAGACAACTCCTCACTTGTTGAAAAAATTTTAGAATGATCCTGTAAGGACATATTATCCTAATCTCTTAAATATTCGGTGTTTTTCGATTTGTATAACTCTTATAAGATGTATTTTCAAATTTTGTTTCTTGCAATTCGTTTTTTCTTGGTTTTATTTTGCTTTCACCCATTTATATATGTAATGTATATGTGTGAATTATAATATTGTAAAAAAATCTTTTTTGTATGGAAGAGAGGTTATTTTGGTTAAATCAGAGCTTGTGCAAATTATTGCCCGTCATAACCCACATCTTTTTCAACGAGATGTGGAAAATATTGTGAACGCTATTTTTGAAGAAATTTCAACAGCACTCGTCAATGGCAATCGCGTTGAACTTCGCGGTTTTGGAGCTTTTTCTGTCAAAAGCCGCTCAGCCCGCAATGGTCGTAATCCACGTACAGGTGAAGCCGTTATGGTTGAAGAAAAATGGATTCCTTTTTTCAAAACGGGCAAGGATTTACGTAATCGGCTTAATCAGTGAGGAACTTTATGATAATTAAACGTATCCTTTCAGCAGCCGCTTTTGTAATTTTTACAGTGTTCTTGGTTGCTTTTATTTTAGTAAATCGTCAGATGGTTGCATTGAC
>NZ_JBHIRN010000051.1:0-1336 GCF_042197205.1 Bartonella sp. AA2SXKL | reverse complement strand
TTTCCTATAAAAGGAGCAACAACTACCTTCTTGGCAATAAGATAGAGGTTGGGAGCCGTCAATATAGTGTAGCTAATTTTGGCATTTTGCATACTCGCCAGATGTTTGGGGGCACATGGAGCTTTGATGTGAGTTATTTGCAAGGACTTCCTTTATTTCAATCTGTAAAGAAACATGTTCCAGGAGCGGGGGATGCGGAGCCTCAATTTGCAAAATTTACCGGCACACTCAGCGTTATGACACCCTTTAAGGTTGGTGAGTGGAATTTTCTATTGAGCAATCTTTTGAGTGGTCAATATTCACCGCATAATTTATTGGGTGCAGAGCAGATTTCGTTGGGAGGTGCTTCCAATGTTCGAGGCATGCGCGAGAGTTTGATTTTTGGCAATAACGGTTTTTTTATCCGTAATGAGCTGTTTCTGCGCACCATTTGGTGGAGCAATAACGCGACGCTCAAAAAGGTTTTTGGTGAACTTCGCCCCTTTGTTGGTTTGGACTATGGTCGTGTTTTTTCGCAAGCTTTGTATGGTTTTACGCATGAACAGCTTGCTGGTTGGACAGCAGGTGTCAAGCTTTCAGGGGGGATGGTTTCTCTTGATGCTAGTTATTCCAGTATTTTCTGGAGCACGATTAAGCACAAGAAGTCAGGCACGTTTTTAATGACATTAACAATGGATCTTTAAGGATAGTGATGGCGAGTACAAGCATGAGATATGAGAAGAGAGAACAAAGAGCGACTTTATTAGGTGTTTTAGTCTCTAGTACGATGCTCAAGAAGGTTTTATTTTGGGGGCTTGGTTTTTCTTGTTTGTTAGCCCCTTCAGCGTTACAGGCGCAAATTTCTGTTGATGCGAAGGCGAATTCTGCCCATCGTCCAGATATTGTGGCAGCCCCCAATGGGGTTCCTTCCATTGATATTGTTACCCCCAACAGCAGCGGTTTATCGCACAATAAATATGATGATTTTAATATTGGCCATGTAGGTGTGATTTGGAACAATCATGCGCAAGAAGTGGGACAATCGCAATTGGGGGGCATTATGCCTGGCAATCCACATTTGCGTTTTTCTGGTTCAGCGAAGGTTATTTTAAATGAAGTAACAAGCGGAAAACGCAGTGCGTTGAATGGTCCAGGAGAAGTTTTTGGAAAACAAGCCGATGTGATTATAGCCAACCCCAATGGCATAAGCTGTGATGGTTGTGGGTTTATCAATACGCCCCATGCGACATTAACCACCGGTGTTCCAGAAATTGATGTTTCTGGTTTTTTGAAAGGTTTTGTGGTGAAAGGTGGGGAGATCACTTTTGGTGCAAGGGGTGCGAATTTTTTTTCAGGC
>NZ_JBHIRN010000050.1:0-1370 GCF_042197205.1 Bartonella sp. AA2SXKL | reverse complement strand
AAGACTACAGCACCCGTTTCCCTCCATAATGTTAAAGATGGGAAAATTGCTGAAGATTCGCATGATGCGATCAATGGGAACCAAATTAATAAAATATCTGGAGATATAGCAAATTATTTTGGTGGTGGTGCCTCGTTCGAAAATGGTGCTTTTAAAGGACCAAACTATAGTTTATCTGTTATTGTTGAAGATGGTCAGGTGGCAAAAGCCAATTATCATGATGTTGGCTCAGCTTTGAGTGGTCTCGATGCAAATGTGAAGAGTGTGAATAGTCATCTCACGAATGTGGTCAATAATTTTACACAAAAAATCAATGATATTACACAAGAAGTCAAAGGGGATGCTTTGTTGTGGAGCAATGATGAGCAGGCATTTGTAGCACAGCATGGAGCAGACAAAGAAAATAGCAAAATTAAGTTTCTTGCTAATGGAGATATTTCTGCTAACTCAACCGATGCTATAAATGGTTCGCAACTTTATTTGATGAGTAATCAGCTTGCTGCATATTTTGGTGGTGGCGCTGGCTATAATAATGGAGAATGGACTGCTCCTACTTTCAAGATAGCACAATTCAAGGCTGACGGGAGCTCTGGTGAAAAGAAGGATTATCATAACGTTGCCAGTGCTTTTGACGGCGTAAGTGAGAGTATGTCTAAGATAAACGACCGTATTCAAAGTGTTGAAAACAATGTCTCGTCCAATGGTTTAAATTGGAATGAGCAGAAAAAAGCTTATGACGCTAGCCATGATGGTCAACCAAGTAAGATTATCAATGTAGCAGATGGTAAAATTGCAGAAGGTTCAAAAGATGCAGTCAATGGTGGACAGCTTTGGGAAACCAACGAACGTATCACTGGCGTTGAAAAAGATATTAAGCATATTGAAAACAGAGTCGACAATATTTCCACTACGGTTACGAATATTGGTGAAACGGTTTTCAATATTGAAGACAGAGTTGATAATATTGAGAACACGGTTAATAATCTTTCTGATGGTGCAGTTAACTATGATAAAGATGCTGATGGTAAAAAAACCAATAAGATCACTCTAAAAGGTGGCAACGAAAGTGAACCTGTTATGATTGATAATGTTGCCAATGGTCGCATTGAACAAGGTTCGAAAGAAGCTGTGAATGGTGGTCAACTACATGATTACACTCAGCAACAGATGAAAATTGTTCTCGATGATGCAAAAAAATATACGGATAGTCGGGTGGATAATATTGTTATTAATGCCATTGATGATGCTGTTGATCGGTCTGACCGATATACAGATATGAAGTTTAATATTTTAAGTTATGATATTAAGAGCGTACGGAAAGAGGCAAGGCAAGCAGCCGCCGTTGGTCTAGCAGTATCCAACCTACGTTA
>NZ_JBHIRN010000049.1:0-1390 GCF_042197205.1 Bartonella sp. AA2SXKL | reverse complement strand
AATGCTCCCGTTCATTTTGGGCAACTTTTAGCCTATGGCAAGGCAAATATTGAGGGTGGGGCGGTTGACTTTTCTTCGCTGATGACGGGTGAAGAAGCTGTTTTAAAGGTTGGCAGCCTTGATGCAGGGACACTGATGACAGGTGTCGTTTCTACGGGCGGTTCAGGGGATCTTGTTTTAGATGAAAAGGGCTTTCTTTTGATTACAGCAAAAGAAGGGGTGAAGGTTGGTCAGATTGCCAGTGGTGGCAATATTGAAATTTTTGCAGGCAACGACATCTATTATGATCAGGTCATTGGCTATGGCAGCGCAACATTGACATCGGTATCAGGAGAGATCAGTGTTGAGAATGTGTTGTCTGCTGAGGGGGATGTGAGATTGACAGCAAACACTCTCGATTTAAGCAATAATCGTTCTCATATTTACACGCCGCAAACGCTGTATTTAATTGCAGATCATATTGATGTCTCAGAGAGCGAATTGGCTTATGGCGGTTTAGATTTTAACAGCACCAATGCCCTTGATATTCACAATGCGCGGCTACAAGCCGTGACAGATCAGGGAGGGACTGGAGATATTCTTTTTGTTGCTCCAAGCGTTATGGTTGATGAGACAACTTCTGTTTTAGCAGCCAGAGATTTCGTGATCAAAACGGGGGAGCTTGGAAATAGCGGTCAATTGGCATCGGGGCAGGATTTAATCTTTAGCGTGACGGGGGATGTGACCAACAACAAAACGGGCTTAATTTATGTGAAGGGCAATGGTGCTTTACAAGTTGATGGGGATTTGTTGAATGATTTTGGTGCCATAATGGCAGAGGGTGATTTGGGTTTCACCAATGCAGAAGGCACAGGAAAAAGCCTTTCCCTTGTTAACAAAGCGGGCTTTATTCAAGCTGGTGGAAACTTAAATATCCAAACCAACACTCTAAAAACGAAGCCGATAGCACGCCTGTCATCACAGAAAAAACGGAATATAGCGATATTTCTTTCCAAAGACCAAAGGGTTCTGATCAACTCAGTGATGGGATGTTATATCAAGATGGTCCCAACCTTTGGGGAAAAGGGCACGAACATCAAAGTCATACCGGACCTTTTAAAGGGCACGTAAAAATTTTCTTGGATGTTCCTCTTTGGTCGAGCAAAGAAGAAACCTATGGCACCGCAATTTCAAGCGATGGAACAGTCTATAAGGCTTTTACTTGGGAATTTAAGCCTGTCTATGATCAAAAGTCCGTAAAACGCTACCAATGGAATGGTTCTCGGCGGAAGGGAGGATGGTTTGGGTCAATAAACGAAGACTGGTCACATATGACAGAAAAGACTGTCACACAAGCATTTTCGCATAAACCAACTGTTTCGGGGGTAATACAATCTAGTGGCAATCTCAT
>NZ_JBHIRN010000048.1:0-1445 GCF_042197205.1 Bartonella sp. AA2SXKL | reverse complement strand
TAAGTTTAATGAACTTACTGAAAACATCACGAATATTACTCAGGAAGTTCAAGGCGATGCGCTGTTGTGGGATAAGGCCGCAGAGGCGTTTGTAGCGACGCATGGAGAGAAGGAAAGCAAGAGTAAGATTACATTTCTTTCCAATGGAGAGGTTTCTGCAAGCTCAAGTGATGCGGTCAATGGTTCTCAGCTTTTTGCGACCAATCAAAATGTAAGCAGTGTATCTAACAATCTTGAAACAACAGCTACGAATATAGCTAAATCCTTTGGTGGTGGCGCTGAATATAAAGAAGGTCATTGGAGTGCTCCAAGCTTCAAAGTTAAGATCGTCAAAGAAGATGGCAGTGCTGTTGAAGAGCAAAGTTATGATGATGTTGCTAAAGCATTTGCTGGTGTAGGGAATTCATTCACGAATATTCACAAAGAGCTTAAGAATGAGATTAACCAAGTTGTGGGAGATAGTCTTGTTAAACAAGATGAAAAGACACATGTTATTAGTGTAGGGGGTGAAAAGAGTGGTACAGAAGTTAAGCTTTCGAATATTGATGGTGCCGCACGGACTCTTTCCGGTGTGAAAGCAGGAACGCTTTCGGAAGCCTCAAGTGAGGTGGTCAATGGTTCTCAGCTTTTTGATACGAATAAGACTGTTGCAACTTATTTAGGTGGTGGCGCTGAATATAAGGAAGGTCAATGGAGTGCTCCAAGTTTCAAAGTTAAGATTGTCAAAGAAGATGGCAGTGCCGTTGAAGAGCAAAGTTATGATGATGTTGCCAAAGCGTTTGCTGGTGTTGGTGATTCATTCATGAATATTCATAAAGAGCTTCAGAATGAGATTAATAAAGTTGTAGGAGATAGTCTTGTTAAGCAGGATGATGCTACGAAGGTAATCAAGATAGGTGATGAAAAAGAGGGTAGTGCAATCACAATTTCAAACATGAATGGTGATGCACGTAGTCTCTCTGGCGTGAAAGCGGGCACACTTTCTGAAGGCTCGACGGAAGCAGTGAATGGTTCTCAGCTTTATTCCTTGAATCAGACGCTGGCGACTTATTTTGGTGGTGGAGCTCACTATGAAGATGGTCAATGGGTAGCACCTACTTTCAAAGTTACGACATTTAATGATGATGGTAGTCCAGAAGAGCATAGCTACCCTAATATTGCGGAAGCGTTTGCTGGTGTAAGCAATTCCTTTACAAAGCTTCATAATGAGATTTCAGACAATATTGAGCAGAATGCGTTGTTGTGGAGTGATGAAGACAGTGCGTTTGTAGCGCTTCATGGGAAGGGAGATAAAAGAAGTAAGAGCAAACTGAAGTCAGTTTTAGATGGCGATATTTCTGAAGGTTCGACAGAGGCGATTACGGGCAATCAGCTTTATTCCTTGCATCAGACGCTAGCGATGTATTTAGGAGGGGGAGCTAGCTATGAAGGTGGCGAATGGAGGG
>NZ_JBHIRN010000047.1:0-1619 GCF_042197205.1 Bartonella sp. AA2SXKL | reverse complement strand
TTGCATGGCTGCTTAAACAATACTTTAACAGCTCTAATTGGCATAGCTACACTAAAGCTACAAAAAAACAAAAAGAACTCAATCCTTATGAAGGTATGTGATTGGAGAAGAAACATTCATTTGTGGTAAGAAGGTAAAAACTAGTTAAAGAAAGTTTTGGCAACCTTTTTCGTGAGGCTTGTAACGTAGCGGGAATCGAAAAATCAGCACATGGCTTAAGAAAATTAGCAGCAACACGCGCAGTTAATTCTGGTGCAACAGTATCACAATTCAAAGCAATTTTTGGCTGGACAAATGATGCTATGGCATCTCTTTACACAAAGAGCGCAGACCGTAAAAAACTCGCTCTTGAAGCCATAAAAAAGCTTCAAAAAGATGAGGGATAGAGGCAAAAAAACTCAATAGAATCAGGAATAACCTATTCTCTCATATTAGACATAAATATTTTATTTTACACATACTTGTGATGAATCGGCTTTTAAAACTTTGTCTTTTAAAGTTTACGCTTTCTGACTCTGCATAATTTAGCGTTTTTAAGTTCTATTCTTGAAAAACTATGTAATACCTTCACAAACTATCTATTGATCTAAGGGTATTGCTCAATAATTTTTTCTTCCATTCAAATTAACTTTTTGCTTATCCCACAGAAAAAGCATTACAAATATACCTAATTTCCAGCCATATCTAGAAGAGATTTTAAACTATCGATGCAAATCTTACATAAAATTTTATTCAAATAGTGCAAATCAGCCATTCCCTCCAAGGTACTCTTTAGACGCACTAAATATCTGAATATTTTTATTTAAAAACTTAAAATCTTTTAAAGAGTTTTCTTATTGAATTGTACTTAATTTAAACTCAATAAAAACTTTCCTTGAATATATATGTCATTTTTACAAATTTATCTCTCATAAACTGTCAGAGTAATAACATTTTCTTTTCGCCAATATGAACGATCTAAATAAAATAAATATCTGGAAAGGTAAAATAATCCAAAAATACACGACCGGAATTTAATATAATTTATCAAACATTTTCAACTAAACATTTCTTATTATTACGAAAACGATTGTTAGAACTTAAAAAAAATATTGCTTTGTAGAAAATTTTTAAACAGGAAAAAAATGATAAATATCATAATTACCTTTCATTTTTTCAGAAAAAACTATCATGTTTAAAAATGAAACTCTTAGATAACACACTCAAAGAATTAACTTATGAAGAATTATTTTAATTGAAACTTAAATAGTTTTACAAAGAACGCTTTAAAATGCGTATTAAAATGATTGACCTTTTACAAGAAATTTGTCAAAAAGCATATCTAGTGTGGAGGGGTGGCCGAGCGGTTTAAGGCACCGGTCTTGAAAACCGGCGTGCAGGAGACTGTACCGTGGGTTCGAATCCCACCCCCTCCGCCACAGCACTTTTATGGTGCTATAACTTATTGATTTCATGTGTGTTTTTTCAAGGTGCGGGATTCGTAAATAAAGGTTCGGGAATAGGATTCTCGAACATGCTTCTACGAAGCGCATGCTTGTTTGCTTGTAGCTTGCCAGCGGGTTTTGTATATTTTGCCACTAGGTTTTGTACCAATTTATTTTTTCTCAAAGAGTTTTTAA
>NZ_JBHIRN010000046.1:0-1971 GCF_042197205.1 Bartonella sp. AA2SXKL | reverse complement strand
AAACTTGCACGTGGAATACCAACATCTTTGAGAAGAGTCTTACCGAGTCCTTCATAGTCAATAAGATAGCGCATCGCTAAACGCACTTTTTCATTGGCAAAAATAGGGTTTGTCACATTGAACCCCCATATGATCACGGATGGTTCTAACACTCTTTTAACTTTAATATCCGTTGTTGCTTGGAGATCTGCCAAATCCTCTGGCATCAGATTACGTGCAACATCGATATCGTGTTTTTGCAACAATAAACGTTGTGTTCCAGGTTCCGCAACATGGCGAATTAAAATCTTCTTCAATTTAGGCGCCTCCCCCCAATAATTGGAGCTTGCACGCAACAAAATTCCTTCTCCAGGGCGCCAACTCTCTAGCTGATAAGGACCAACGCAAGCAGAATGGCTTGCCAAATACCGGTTTCCCATATCACCATTTTTTTCGTGTTTCATGAGTGTCTCACGATCAAGCAAAGCAAGAGTACGACTAGTGGCAAAATGGCTAAGAATGAGCTCTGCTGGATAAGGTTTATCAAATTTCATCACCACCGTTTTGTCGTCCGGTGCTTGAAAAGCCTCATCAACGTTTTGTTCTGTAATCCCATATTCATTAAATGTCGCCGCAGTAGCCATCTTCAATTGAACAACCCGCTTCATACCCCAAACAAGATCATTGGCATTCGCAGGACGACCATCATTGAACTTTAAACCATCACGCAAGTGAAAAGTAATCACCGTACTCTGATCATCACTTGAAACATCCCAACTCTTCGCTAAAGAAGGAACCATTTTAGCAGCATCATCTGTAGCAGAAACGACTAAATTATCACAAACATTAACAAGAACTTCATTACCATAACGGTCATTGATTTGTGCGGGATCAAATGTACTTATTGTATCAAGATTCCAAGCCATCACAAGCGTATCGGCAGGTGTTTTCGCTGAAACTTGTTGCACAAACATCCCCATTGCAAGAACAGCAGAAACAAAAGAACTGCCCTTTTTCAATATTTTTCTTTTCCCGTTCATAGAATTTTCCTTTTAAGATTTAAGGTTATTGTATAACTTCTCATGTGACAACATGCAAAAATGATAAGATCATGCTTAGAAAACACGCCTCCTAGAGGTAAAATATCAAAATCTCTAAAAGCAGCAGCCACTTTTCAAAAGCTCCTTCCCTCCCAAATACGTATAGAACAAACGAACATATGCAACGCAAAACGATCTGATTAAAATGAAGCTATCACGCACAATAGCACACGACATCACGGCACTTATAATTCAGAGCATATCAGACCAAAATCCTTCCTTGCTTCATTAAAAAGATTTCTTTTTCAAGTTTCTTCTTGCGATTTTCTAAAAAGTATCATCAAAGCGCTACTCTAATTGCTTCAAAAGCCTCAAAACAATTTGATATTTTGATGATCCTGAATAAATTTTTTCGTAACCATTTTCACCCTTCTTCAGAAGAAAATTCGAACTTTATTATAACTCCGTATCAAATAACAGCTTCGAACCTATAGATTATCATATTTTAAGTCATAAGGAATGTAACCTGAGGTATGAGAAGAGTAGCTTGATGTTTCCCCGCGTACCCGCATACAACAGTTTTTCTCACCAAAACATTTTATAAAGTCCCCATTTTTTCAGAAACACTAAACTTTGCTTTATTCGTTACACCTGTCTTTTGCAACAAACAAATTTATTACTTTCTATACATATAAATTGAAACATCAAATATTAATATCTATACACGTAGAATTTATCGAGATAAATAACCTCTCTTCCCAATAGAATGTTTTGAAACAAAATTCTCTACACAACATAGTAATCCATTCCCGATAGAATTCAACGTATTGCAAAGTATTAAAGAGCTTTGCAATACATCAAATATATCATGACCATGTTTTTTATATTTTATAAACTTGATACCTTCTTATTTTTCAATTGCACTATAAAAAATACGTGGTGCACTATTCCA
>NZ_JBHIRN010000045.1:0-2178 GCF_042197205.1 Bartonella sp. AA2SXKL | reverse complement strand
TTTGGAACATAAGGTGTCAGTTCACCAAGCCCGTATTCTTCAATCAACCACGGCAAGAAACGGGGAGGGCGTGTGATCAGTTTTGCGCGTGAAATCCCCAAAACAGAACCATCAATATCTTGATGAAAATCGCAAGCATCGGCAAGGCGCTTTTCAAATTCTGTCGCGTTTGTGGGAAGGAGGGAACCAACCATTAGCGGGCACGTCCTTTGAAGTTTAAGGTGATTTTTCCAATCGATAAAATTTCTTCATCACAAACCATACTGTCTTGTGTTGGGGTAATGGCAATCACTTTCTGGACACCAGCAATCATTAGTTTTGAAATCCACCACGACAAACTTAATTCACGACCAATGGCTTGTTCTTGTTTCCAAGCCGTGCGTAAATTTGTTTCCATTGTTGTGAGAATTTTCAAAGATGTTTCTGGTAACAGCCAAACATCTGCTTCTAAATCCAGCACTTTTTTGACAGCAGCGTGAACAATGATTGTATCATTGGTCATGATGATATTTTTTCTGTGAAGAGCTTGTGAAACTGCTTGTATGAGATCTTCAGAGGTTGTTCCTTCTTCATTATTACCAAAAAGAGCAACATAGATGGTTGGGTCTTTGCCTTTACGATAGATAATGGCATCTTTCACTCGACTATCGGCTGTTAAGGCGATAAGTTTGTAATAGGGTTCTGTTCCACTTCCGTTTCCTCCACGGGCATGAAGCTGTATGCGTTCACGATATCTCTCGTCACTTTCACCCTCCATGCGGGCAAGACCATGCCAGTTTCCCAAAGCATCAAGAGATTCACCGGTTGCAAAATCAAGAATGTTGTTGCGTGCTGCCTCGTTAATACGCTGTCTTAAAAGCAACTCTCGATAGCTAAAAGCCTCTATGACTTTTACGGCCGGATCACTTTCAAGAATGGTATATTCAGGCAAAAGCTCTTTTAAATGGACAAGAGCAGCAGCGCGTATTTCTTCAAAAGAAAGTTCTGTGATGATGTCTGGTTTTGCAAGCACTCCATTCATTTTATCAATAATCCTTCCATGGTAATGGGCTTGCCGGATGGCAAATAAATGCCTTCAAAGGATAAAGAAACGTGTCCATTCTCACCCCTTTTAAAATCAATTTTTTTCAATTTAAAACGCGGTTCCCACTTGTCTAAAGCCTCAGCAACAGCAGCATAAAGAGCAACAGCAAAAGCATTATTAACCGGTGCATCAATGAGTTCAGCAACACGTGAACCATAATCACGCCGCATTACACGCGAACCAATCCGCGTTAACAAAATATCAAGGATTGATTGACGCAAATGATCAATGCCGGTTAATGGCTTTCCCGTTGTGCGGTCCATTCCACTGTTCAATTGGGACCTCCTGTCATAGAACCACCAGGGGAAACACCGCCATGAACATGTGTTGCTCCTACATTGGTGCCGTTATGTCTTAATCCACTTGAATGAATGGAAACATTATTTCCAGAATGAAGAGAGAGACTATCATTCGAATTCAGTGAAATGCTACTACCTGCCTTCAAAGAGATGCCGCCTTTTGCGTTTAAATTTATATCGCTTTCTGAAACAATCTTTATGCCATCTGGTGCGGTAAGCTCTAGCTTGCCACCATCACCTTTTAGTGACACACCATCAGCGATTGTCAGGATAAACTTTCCGCCGGATTTGATGTGAATTCCATAAGTGTTTTGTTCATCATCATATTCAAGGCTGGTTCCATCAGGGTATATCGTTCGGTGAATGCTGCCCTTATCGGCTGCTTGATTAGCATCTGTATGAAGTGAACCAATAATCACCCCTTGTGATAAATCCCCTGATGACGAGATAACAACTACTTGCTCTCCAACATCGCGTCCTTCATAAGAACGTGTTTTACCGGCGCGGGCTTGGGTATCTGGAATCCAGTCACTGACAAGATTGCCACTTTTTACCCGATAGCGTGCGTTTTTATGGTCGACATGGCTAATCTTCCCCACCACAACCATATTGGCCACACGTCTCTTTAGATCTGTGATTTCTTTATCGCGTCGCTCTAACATGTCCACCTTCAATTTTATGGTATTTGTCTTCGTTTCCCACACCTGTTTCGGGTTTAAAACCGACAAGGGGTTCAACAACTCTTGCGATTGCCTTTCCTTCATCAGGGCAGGGGATATTGGTGACGTAAGTCAC
>NZ_JBHIRN010000044.1:0-2209 GCF_042197205.1 Bartonella sp. AA2SXKL | reverse complement strand
GAAAGCTGTGAGGAACGCTTTTTTGCAGCGCTTGCCATGTTAAGTGCTTTTGCAATGGCTGTATCAAAGTTTTCAAAACCACCCCCATATTTTCCTTTTTCGGCTAACTCAAATAATTGATTTTCAATCGTTTCAATTTGTTGGGAAGGTGTGAACTCCAGAGGCGCATCAAAAGCTGTATTGGCAACTTCATTGCCAAGATTAATCAAAGACCGGCGGATAAACAGATCGTAAATGACGCGTCCATAATCTTCAGTGTTAATAATAGTGACTGCCTCTGTGGCTAAGCGAACAACATACTGGTATACAGTAATATCTCCAACTTTTTCTTCCATTTGGATATAGGGCTTGATTGTAATGGGGTTTGCAAGATGACCCTTTTGAATAATTTGTAAGACAATCTCAAAGATCTTTTGATGTAGCGTTTCAAAAAAATGTTCTGCTTTGAGAAAGTCTGAAACGCGATCGAGTGCATTATTATTAATCAGGATTGCTCCAAGTAATGCCTGTTCCGCTTCAATATTATGGGGAAGTTGACGAAAAGAAGAAGCAAAATTATCTCTTGGATTTTCTGTTTTTAGCATGTTCAATGTTCTCATTGCTTTCTTTTCCCTTGTTTGGTGCCTCGAGTGTGATTTCTGTTGTGTATCCGCTTTGTTTTTCATAGCGGTGGGTGACGGTTGCGGCTTTCCATGGCCCATTGATTTGCCCACGAAACCCTTGCAATAAAAGAGGTTGATCCGCCATGATTTCAGGGCGTCCCTCTAAGGTCAAAGAACCACTGCCTACAGCACGACATAAGCGATCCGACTCGGAAGCAGCGGCAGATAAAGCTTCCTCTTGACATGGATAACAACTGCGAAGACGCCGCACGGGACCGCTAAACCCTGTCTGATGTTTGACTTGGCATTGCTGCCCTTTTGAGCGATCAAAATAAGAAGCTTCAATAGTGCCATATTGCGTACGTGGCTCTAACGTGAATTCCCAGTTAGAACAGTCATGCTTATGAAGTTCGAGTGCTGGTAAATTGTCCCCGCTTAAAAATAAAAACTTATTGTCCTTGATCAAAAAACGTGCCCGCATGCGATCGGCAAGGCGGGTTAAAAAATCAACAGCCGATTGATCTGTGCGAATCACATAAGGCAAAGGTTTTTTAGTGAACTGGGGACTGACCTTTGCTTGATAGCCATGGCGTTTGGCGAGTGTCTCAACAATCTCACCAACAGTTTTGTGATCAAAATGCTCACTCACCTGTTCTTTGAGCTCTTTACGCATCGAGGCACTTTTGCCACAAAGGCGCAAGATCTCTCCATCACTGCCCCCACAACTTACAACCGATTCGACAACAAAACACCCCATAAATGCACTGATGCTGTTCTCATAACCAAAGATCACCTGTAGCGCACTATTGCTTGAGGGAACCTCTAAATCATTGCCACTATCGTCAAACTCTGCTTCAAATGTATCGGCTTCATTACCGGCATGGTCCGTAATCGTTGCGGTTAAAAGACGCTGGTAAAAAACCTCATGAACAGGTTTGTCTCCCACCTTGACCACAATAAAAGGGTGTGTACGCATTAATCCCATAACCGCTTCACCATGCTTTGGGGATTAGACAACACAAATTCAGGCAAAATGACCTTTAAGCCCCGCGGTAAAAACACACCATATTTGGCAATCTCTGGATTAGCTTCCAGTGTGGCTTCTAAATAACCGTTTAGTGCCCCAACTTGCCTCCGGTCTCTGAACACTGCCATGACATGGTGAAAGCAAAGGAGATCGAGGCTCATATCCTCTAGCTCTACAATAACATGCTTTTCTGGTATCTTCATAGAGTTTGTCCCACTTGGATTTGTCCCTCTTGGTATTGTCCTTGTGGTTTTCCGCCATTAAAAAAGGGCAAGAGCGTAATGGAATAGCGGATGCGTTGGGATTGACCAGAAAGACTGATATAGTCGTGGTCTTTATTGATCGTGGTGATTACTACGGGTCCATGAAGAAGGACACTATAGGTGGTATCATTGATCCAACGAAGCATCTGGACCGGCTTTGCTCTTCGGATAGTTGTAGTGATGGCATCAATGGCTACCCGATCACCAAATTCTTCTGGAAACCAAACTCCATGAATGGTCTTTGCATCATTGCCATAGCCGGTAAATTGCAAACTGGGTGCCTTGCCAAAACGCTCCATACAAACCCATGAGGCAGA
>NZ_JBHIRN010000043.1:0-2210 GCF_042197205.1 Bartonella sp. AA2SXKL | reverse complement strand
AACAATCCCTGCCGAAATTAAGCGAGGAGACAGATGAAAAAGCGATTTATTATAACAGGAATGATTACCCTTTTGGGAATGCTAAATCTAGCACATGCGGATGCAGTTACAAGCGTATCTTATGACCTCTCGTCACATAAGGACTCAGCCCCACCACCTGCTCTACCAGCAGAATATCTGGAGCTTACTAATCTATTAAAAAAAGGGGAAATTATTGAGCTCTTAAAAAAACAGCTTGAGTTGAAAAAAGAACAACTTTCGCAAACAGAAAAAACCTATCAGGCTATAACAAATAGTCAAAAAACTGGACCTAAAACTATAGATTTTTCTAGTTTTTTTCTCAAAGAACCAGAATCGTTCTATAAGAGTGATAAGCTTTCAAGGAAATCATATCAAGAGGTATTAGAGGACGAAAACAAAGTTTCTGGGCCTTTTGATCAAATGGGCAAAACTATTTCAGAGCGTTTACAATTTGCATCGATACTAGATAAAGCTGTAAGTTTAGAAACTTTTGAAAACGTAGAAAATCGTTTTCAATACCTCAAAAGTCTATTTAATGAACTTCAAACAAAAGAAAACCTGAAAGATATTGCAGATCTTCAAGCACATATCGATGGTTCGTTAGCCATGATCCAAAATGAATCTATAAAGGTACAAATGGTAGCACATTTACGTAAGGCTGAGAAATCACTTATCAAAAGGAAAAGACGCGAACTTGATATGAAAATTTTTGATCATGAAAAAAAAGGAATGCCTACCATACGATGAAAACAAAAGCCGATGTAGAAGGTTCAGTACTCTCTGAACAATTAAGAGAAGCACAAAGATTTTATCAAAGCCAAGATATCGTGCTGAAAACACTTAGGTAATGTATACATGCAAATGAAGCGTTTAGCATATATCTATGTTCCAAGGTGATAAAAAGTTGAAAATTCATTAAAGAGGAATTCCATGGACTTTACAGTGTTCACGCAACTTTTCAATAAAATTGATCAGATAACAAAAACATATGTCACGGACATTTCCTCAAAAACAATAGCTACAATTACACCCTTTGTTTCAATTGGAATCACAATCGCTTTCATCATCTACGGATGGCTCATCATTCGTGGCGCTATAGATATGCCTCTCTCCGGGTTCGTAAACCGTTTCCTACGGATAAGTATTATTACTTCAATAGCTCTTACCACAGGACTTTATCAGAGTGAAATTGCCATTTTGATCACACAAATGCCCTATGAGTTATCAAAAGCGCTCATAACAAATCCACTCAATGATACACAATTAATGAATTTACTGGACAAAGCAGCAACCAAAGGATTTCAATATGCAGGACGTCTTTTCCAAGAAACCGTCTTCTTCGAGTCCAATGGACTGCTTTACAGTCTCTTAGGAATCCTCATCTTGCTAGCAACAAGCCTCGTCGTAGCAATCGGTGGAGGTCTCGTCCTTCTGACAAAAATCGCTATTACACTTCTCGTAGGATTGGGACCAATCTTCATTATTGCTCTACTCTGGCAACCAACTTATCGCTTTTTTGAGCAATGGATTGTACAAGTCGCCAATTATATAATCCTCTTTCTACTCTTAGCAACTGTATTTAATCTGATGATGAATATCTTTGCAAACTATTTGAGCGATATGAAACTCGACTACGACCAGAATGTAAGCTTCATGTTTGGAGGAGCTCTCATCTTGTCCATTATATCCATCATGCTGTTACTCAAACTATCAAGCATGGCCAATTCTCTCGCAAAAGGCATTACATTCGGACATCTATGGAGACATAAAAACTAGCTGAGATAAAAAGCAATGGTTCCCGTAACAGACGCCCTTAATATCCATATGACAAAATAACGAGGATATCCAATCCTAAAGCAAAAAATATTTGCACTGAAATTGAGCTATTTTCATAAATTAAAAAATGAAATTAAGAAAAGATAAATTATCGTAAACTATACACTTTACTTTGGTGTCGAAATTATAATAATGACAACAAATATCAGAATGTGTATAACAGTAAAAAAGAGTCATGTCAAAATGAAGTTAATCATACTTGTAATTTTGATTGCAAACCTTTTATCGGCTTGTGCATTAGCACCAAAGCTAAAACAGCCCAATGATAGGAACCGCGTGCCTATTAATAAAACAATCCCTGCCGAAATTAAGCGAGGAGACAGATGAAAAAGCGATTTATTATAACAGGAATG
>NZ_JBHIRN010000042.1:0-2253 GCF_042197205.1 Bartonella sp. AA2SXKL | reverse complement strand
CTTTCGTTGGCTACAGCGGCTACATTCTTATCGAATGTTACGCCTGTTTTTTCAGCAAATCCTGATTTTAGAAACACATTTCTTGAAGGTGTAAAAAGTACCGGCGTGTCTTATCCACAAAGCCTTCTCTCTGTTGCTGGTTTGAATGCTTCTGATGATTATGCAAATTTTTTAACCAAAACCCTTTCTGGTAAGAGAGATAAGAGTCCTGTCGTAAATGTTTTGACAGAAGGTAGCCGTTTTGCGCGAGTTGGAAATGTTGGTGATAAGAAAGCGCCACAGCTTACAAGAATAGCGGTTAACGATAAAAGCATGAGTGCGGATAATATTGCTGTGCGAAAATTGCCAAAAACATTTGTTAAAAAAGGGTGGATGCTGCCTGTTGAGGACGATAATAGTGATGATATTTTGCTGTCTGGCGTTAATAGTTTAGCAAGGAGGGTGAGTACGTATGCAACTAATGATGATATAAAAATAGGAAAAAATCAGAATGCGAATGCCATTAATATTATTGCTATTGGTAACGGCATACAGACATATTCACAAAGTAATCTGTTTGAAGGTGTTACTATTGTTGGCAACAGCACGAAAGACTACGCTTCTGCTGCCACCATTGTTGGTGCATGGGCAGAAGTGAAAGAATCGGGCGGTGTTGCGCTAGGTTACAATTCTGTCGCCGATAGGGCTAGAGGTGTTTTTGGCTATTCTCCTAATAAGAAAGCGAATGCAACAGGTACTGAAGTTCAATGGAAGAGTGTTTATGGTGCCATGAGTGTTGGTAATCTCAGCGAGAAGGGAACGCGACAAATTATAGGGGTAGCAGCTGGTTCTGAACTGACTGATGCAGTAAATGTTGCGCAGATAAAGTCATTACAAAATTACGTAGATAAAGGTTGGCAGCTGTCTGTTGGTGGTGCAGATGCTACAACTATCGGTATAGAGAGCAAGATCGATTTATCAGCGGCAAGTGAAAATCTTCAAATTAGCAAAGGCAAAGATAATAATAATATAAAATTTGATCTAGCTAAGGAAATCGCAGTCAATAAAGTAACTGCAGGAAGCAATACCCTAGACGCAACAGGCTTAGTGATTACAGGTGGACCGAAAATAATCATTTCTGGGATAGATGCTGGGGGTAAAAAGATTACAGGAGTGTCTGATGGCACTGGAGCGAACGATGCAGTTAATTTTTCACAGTTAAGCAAAACCAATGAGAGTCTTTCGTCCACAGCGAGAAATCTGGAAACGGCTATGGCGAATACATCAAAATATTTTGGTGGAGGTGCAGGAGTTGCTGGTTCTGCTATGACGGGACCAACTTATAACTTATCCAAGATTGATACAAAGGGTAATATAACAGAGGGCTCTTTTAAAGATGTTGGTAGTGCATTTACTGGTCTTGATACAAATATCAAGAATGTGAATGCACGGATTAAAGAAGTTTCTGAAGGAGTAGCACAGGATTCTTTGTTATGGAATGATGAGGTCAATGCCTTTGTAGCGCGTCATGAGAAGAAGCAAGAAGAAAAAGGCAGAGTTGTAAGGACACAGGAAAACAGTAGAATTACGTTTCTAGAAAAGGCTGAGATCAGCCCCGGCTCAACGGATGCTGTCATTGGTAGTCAACTTTATGCAATGGGTAACACGCTTGCAACCTATTTTGGTGGTGGTGCTGGTTATGATGAAGTGGGCATATGGAAAGCACCGGATTTCAAGATCAAGCAGTTTAGTGAGGATGGTACTTCTTTTGACAAGAACTATACGAATGTAGCTGATGCACTTACAGGTGTTGGAAGTTCTATCACGAATGTTCAGAATAAATTGACTGAACAGGTTAATAATGTGATTACCAAAGTGGAAAGCGAGAGCTTTGTTCAGCAAGACAAAACAACGCATCGTCTCACTATTGGTGCAAAAGTAGGTGGCGCAGAAATCAATATTGCAAATGAAAGCGGTGCGGATCGGATAATTTCTGGTGTTGGGGAAGCAAAGAACAATAATGACGCTGTTAACAAAAGCCAGCTTGATAGCAATATCAAGAATGTCAATGATAATGTAACAAATAAGTTTAGCGAACTTACTAAAAACATAACGAATATTACTCAGCAAGTTAAAGGTGATGCTTTGTTATGGAATGATGAAGCCAATGCCTTTGTAGCACGTCATGAGAAGAAGCAAGAAGAAAAAGGCAAAGCTGTCAGGACACAAGAAAACAGTAGAATTACGTTTCTAGCAAATGGTGAGATTAGCGCT
>NZ_JBHIRN010000041.1:0-2399 GCF_042197205.1 Bartonella sp. AA2SXKL | reverse complement strand
CTTTCGTTGGCTACAGCGGCTACATTCTTATCGAATGTTACGCCTGTTTTTTCAGCAAATCCTGATTTTAGAAACACGTTTCTTGAGGGTGTAAAAAGTGCCGGTGTGTCTTATCCACAAAGCCTTCTCTCTGTTGCTGGTTTGAATGCTTCTGAAGATTACGCAAATTTTTTAACCAAAACCCTTTCTGGTAAGAGCGATAAGAGTTCTATCGTAAATGTTCTTGCGGACGATAGCAAAAATTTATTGGTCAGAACCCTAGATACAGACGAGCAATATAAAAAGTCTCTCATTAGTCCACGGTCGCTTGTTCGTGATAGCTCTACAGCCCAACAGTTTTCAGGGAATAATGAGAATGCAGCCCCTGTTAATGTTTCTGACCTTTTGCGGGGTGGAACTGCAGGAATGCAACGTTCTCAAAATAACAATGTTATTTTGGGTAGTGGGATTAATTATACAAAAAGCAAGTGGGGTGTTTTTATTGGTGACGATGTGGTTGGTAGTGTTGATGGGAGAGGTACATACGGTTCTGTTGCTATCGGGTACAGTGCAAAAGCTGGTGATGGTTGGAGTACTGTTATTGGTTATATGGCAGAGTCACCTAAGGCCGTGTATGGTACTGTTGTTTTGGGGCGGGGGGCAAAAACGGAAGGCATTTTTGGCATTGCAATCGGTGGTGTTGGAACTGGTCCTGGATCTGGAATACAGGATATTGATGAAAAAAATAGAGTACTTGCAGCTGGTGATTATGCAATGGCTCTTGGTTACGGCGCAAAGAATTATGCAGAAAAGGGGATTGCTCTTGGTTACAATGCATCTGCAACAAAGGAGGCGCTGTATGGTATTGCTATAGGTAATCAGGCAAATGCGTTTAGTCAGCATTCGATAGCTATAGGTTCTCAGGCACAGGTGGATAAGGGGGGGGAGCGTGGTATTGCTCTAGGTTATCAAGCCTGGGTATCAAATGAAGTGGATAGCATTGCTATAGGCTACATGGCTCATGCTTTAGGCAAAGACAGCATCGCGATAGGTTCCGAATATAATGAATCGGTTGGACCAGACGATCATACAACTGCGGGGAGTGATTATTCAACGGCTGTGGGTGCTGTTTCTAAGGCTTTGGGCTATGGTTCGACTGCTGTTGGTCATCGTGCATACGCAACAGCAAAGAATGCTACGGCTTTTGGTTTTTATTCGAAAGCAACAGTGGAGGGAGGCGTCGCTATAGGGAATGATTCTGTCGCTGATCGGGCTGCTGGTCTTTTAGGTTATGCTCCTTCTTTAAAGGATGGGGTTGCAACAAATGGCACATCTCAGTGGAAAAGTACGCTGGGAGCTGTGAGTGTTGGTTATGATGGTGCTGATAATCCACAAACACGACAAATTATCGGAGTAGCGGCTGGTAGTGAGCCTACTGATGCAGTAAATGTTGTACAGTTAAAAGACTTAGAAAGTGTCGTAAGAAATGGTGGTTGGAAACTATCTGTTGGGGGTAAGGATGATAAGACCGTTATCATGGACAGCGCGGTAGATTTTTCCGCTGGAAGTACAAATCTTCAAATTAGCAAAGGCAAAGATAATAATAATATAAAATTTGATCTAGCTAAGGATATTGCAGTCAATAAAGTAACTGCAGGAAACAGTACCTTAGATGCAACGGGCTTAGTGATTTCTGGTGGACCGAAAATAACAACGGGTGGTATTGACGCTGGTAGTAAGAAGATAACAGGCATTCAAAATGGCGCACTCACAGCAGAATCGACCGAAGCGGTCAATGGTTCCCAACTTTTGGCAACAAATACTGAAATTAATGAAGTAAGAGACAGTATTCTTGTTAAGCAAGTAGCAGAGATGGCTTTGACGCGCAGTCTCCGTGATGGAGGAACGGGCCTTATCACTATTGGTAAGGGAACAGGTGGTACCGAAATCAGTATTCTAAATAAGGATAATGGAGGGCGGAAACTTTCCGGTCTACTTGGCGGGACAATCAATGAAAATTCAGACGAAGCTGTAAGTGGTTCTCAGCTTCATACCCTAGGGAGCAGTGTTGCATCTTATTTCGGTGGTGGTGCTGACTTTGGAAATGGAAACTCAGTAGGTCCTACTTTTAAGATCAAAACTTTCGATACTGATGGAGAGGAAAAAAGAGAGAGTTATCAGAATGTAGCGGATGCGTTTGAGGGTGTTAATACGGCTCTCACGACTGTTCAGGATAAATTGACTGAACAGGTTAATAATGTGATTACCAAAGTAGAAAGCGAAAGCTTTGTTCAGCAAGATAAGACAACGAGTCGTCTCACTATTGGTGCAAAAGTAGGTGGCACAGAACTCAATATCGCAAATAAAGACAAAGGGGATCGGACACTTTCAGGTGTTGGTGAAGCAACAAAGGATAATGA
>NZ_JBHIRN010000040.1:0-2735 GCF_042197205.1 Bartonella sp. AA2SXKL | reverse complement strand
ACGCTTTTATAAAGTGTAAGGTTTTTAAGATTTTGCTCTGCTGTGAAAGCTAAATCTTAGTTTTCTCATAAATGAAACGTTTTTAAGAGCAAATGATAACTAAGTTATAACTGTAATAAAAAAGAGTTTTAACGTTTCTTATAAAGATCTCATTTTATGTTTCAAACGTTTAAACGTGCATTTAATGAGGTTCTCATAAGCGTATTTGTACTTTTCATTAAAACCTAATTTCTTTAAATATTAGCCGGTCCATTTTGGGGATGTTATCTTAGAATAGAGCATTCTTAAATATTACAGCTTTTGACTCAAAATTAAGTAAAAACCCATACCTTATGATGTTACAATGGTTTTGAAGTTTACTTTCTTATCTTTGTCTAAATAGCTGCCCCCAAATTTGGAAAGAGCTCATTTGGTTTCGTATTTTTAAACTATAACTTTTAAAACGTTTTTAGTACCAAATCTAAAGTAGATAGTTATTCTACTGCCATGGCATTATTTGCTTCCATTTTTTTGTGGAAGCGAATAGTTCCATTCTTAAAGACTAGCCTGCAATCTATTCATTAAAAGGCTTTTCATTTCATAAGATATAGCATTTGAATTTCATGACCTTTATTTCCTACCTCGGTAAAAAAATACCGTGGTTATAAAATCGATCTTGTCTTTAAATCCTTTTATGCAATCTTTAAAATGTTCGGTGTTATGATGATGCTGTTATGACAGCTCTCTATTTTGCGCTCGCCAATTTTGGCGAATGTTAATTTGCTCTTTTATGTGATTAACAATCCAATCTTTAAAACAAGATGTGATCTTTAAACGTATGTTATCGATATTTTCAAACGACTAAATTTAAAACAATGTGATTTGTGCTGTGATAAAAACGTATCATAAAATTTATGAACTGTTATGAATGATATCGGCTTTTCATTTTATTTGAATACACACATGCGTTATAATATTTACATCATGATTTGCTTTTTATGGTCTATTCATACATGCCAATCTTATATAAAAAATGGTCAAATGAATCACGTATAAAAATGTGGATTCTTAAGTGGATTCATATAAAATAATTTCACACAACCTATTGACTTTATTTCATTTTTTGATATGATAGCTTATCAGCTGGTACAAAGAAGATGTTGAGCATGTGAACAAATGGCGCGAACATGCAAGAGAGGATTTTCGATTTTACAATGGTGATCAGTGGAATGAGGCTGATTTAGCGGCGTTAAAAGAGCAACGCCGCCCCGTTATGACGTTTAACCGTATTGCACCATTGGTTAATGCCGTTGTGGGTTCAGAGCGTAACAATAAACGAGAGGTGCAATTCATTCCCCGTCAAATAGGCAAGGCATTGCCAAGTGAATTGCTTACAGGAGCAGCGGAATGGTTTCGCGACATGGCACATGCTGAATATGCAGATAGTGATGCTTTCCAAGACGCTGTCATCTGCGGCATGGGCTGGACCGATACGCGGCTTGATTATGAGAACAGTATAGATGGTGAACCGGTTATTACGCGTTTAGACCCACTGAAAATGGTCTGGGATAGTGCGGCAGTGCAACCGAATTTAACCGATGCACAACGTTTGTGGTATGTAGATCGCAAGCCGTTAGAAGTAGCTAAGCAGATGTTTCCCAAATCTCATTGGACAGAGCTGAGTGCGGATTGGGCGCGTGATGGGAGCTCTCATGAAGGCATTCATCATAATGATCTTGAAGCTTACGATGATGAGAAGGGCATTGATGTTGAAAACGGTCGTCGGATGGTTACACTTGTTGAAGGACAACATAAACAAAAATACAATAAAGTCAATAGTTTGTTTGTAATTATTTTATATGAATCCACTTAAGAATCCACACTTTTATACGTGATTCATTTGACTATTTTTTATATAAGATTGCCATGCATGAATAGACCCAAAAAAGCTAATCATAAAGAAGTTTAAGAAGAAAAAACAACTTCAAAATGTCCTTCAAGCGTTTTAACTTCTTTCGGATTAACAATAATCTTTATATCGTTTCCCAATTTTGCCAAACACTCAAGCATTTTCATTTCACTAATTCCTCGAAATTCTCCACTTAAGAGTTTAGACAGTTTTGGTTGAGTCATTTTCAAAAGTTGACTAGCCTGTTTTTGTGTTAAGTTCTTTTCTTTCAGAATTTGACTAATCTTATGAGCAAGTTGCGCTTTGATAAGCATCTCTCTGGAATCTGAAAAGCCAAGATCCGCATAAACATTGGAACTACCGTGAAAAACATTGATCATTTTAATTCCCTTCTAATTGTTCTGCTAACTTGAGACGTTCTTTAATCAGATTAATGTCTGGTTTTGGTGTTGCAATGCCACGGGTCGATTTTTTCTGAAAACAATGCAACACATAAAGAGATTTTTTATATTGTATCGTATAAACAGCGCGATAAGTTCCTTGAATATCGCGTTCAATAATTTCTAGAACATTGGCAGATCCAAACCCCTTGAGAACCTTAACATTTTCTCCTCTATCTCCTATCTGAGCAAGATAAAGAGCATAACCAATCCTTTGTTGAATAAGATCAGGAAGACTTTTTATATCTTTGAGTGAAGAACCAAGCCATATGATACGTTTTATTTTACTCATGATTATTAATATACCCATATGGGTATATTTTCAAGTGGTTATTCTAATTTTGTGATTTTTTAATAACTATTATTAATAAAATTGACTTGATAAAAATGGTAACAAAAAACCATAA
>NZ_JBHIRN010000039.1:0-2738 GCF_042197205.1 Bartonella sp. AA2SXKL | reverse complement strand
GGTGGTTACACCACAAAAATAGAGTGCGAACTTTTTGATGCATCACAAGAAGATGCGGCTGGAAACGTTGCAAACACCACACCAGACAAGGACGATACCCTTGATCCAAACGCTCCACCAAACGCATGCGACGAAGGTGAAGGCGTCATCCATATGGATGAGGATTAATATCAACTTTAGGTCATTCGTTGTGCTGTCCCTTTTAGGGAAGAAGGTCAATGAACGTTTACGACAGATATTTTTTCATCTGCAATGCGATAGCTTTAATAACTGGAACAGACACACTGTTTCCAAATTGGCGATAGGCTTGCGTATCAGATACTGGAATCTGGTAGCTTTCAGGAAACCCTTGCAAGCGTGCTGCTTCTCTTGGCGTCAGTTTTCTAGGATTTTTATTATCCTGCATTATAAGTATTTCGCTTCCATCTTTGTAATAACGTGCAGAAAGTGTATTTGTGTATGGCGATTCCACATCGAAAAGCCCATAACCAAATCCCTTTCCTTTCAGTTTATTCAGAACTTTTCTTCGTTGGTGTCCATGCCAAAGAGCATTACTAATTGTATATTTTTCATCAACCTCTTTATCTAAAATATCTCCCACCCTTGTTTTAATATTCATGGGAGAGGGAAATTTAAAATCTATCGAATGATCTAAAAAACCAATGATATATATGCGTTCACGATTCTGAGGAACTCCAAAATCCCGTGCTTTTAAGATATCATAAAAAACTTTATAACCGCTTGATTGTAAATGCTTTATAATACTAGAGAGAGTACGTCCCCTATCATGCCCCTTTAATTGCTTAACATTCTCTAATAAAAATGCTCGAGGCTTCCTATGTGATAAAATTCTATTGATATCAAAAAATAAAGTTCCACGTGCATCCGCAAACCCCTTCTTCAAGCCTGCTTGCGAAAAAGGTTGGCAAGGAAAGCCTGCTAATAAAATATCATGCTCTGGTATTTCTTCTTCATTGATCTGAGTAATATCGCCATGGACGTGATCGTTGTTAAAATTAAGTCGATAAGTTTGAATAGAGTATTTATCAATTTCTGATGTAAAAACACATTGGGCGTTATCTAAGCCAAATGCAGACTCGAAACCCAAACGAATTCCTCCAATGCCGGCAAATAAGTCAATTAGTTTAAACATTTTACTGATTTTTCCAATAATTAAACATCTCAGGTAGTTCTTTTAAAAAATACGTTTCAAAATCTATGACGCTGTGGTTATGCAATATTTTTTCTTGATTTTTAACTGTTTTTAGTACGACGACAACAATGTTATGCTTGTTCATTTGTTCAATTTTATTTACAGAGATTTTATCATCAACTGTCAGTAAGTGAATGTTAGGAACTTGAGATCTTGACTGCTCTTCAATAACTTCTTGCCAACGTTCACGCAAAGTGGTTTTCATTGTGCCAATAATAGCCTTATCGCGTCTTTTCTTAAAATGCTCTATGCTCGGTAGTACTGAATCAACCATTTTACCCAAACCGGCTTTTTGAAATGTTTCTTTTCCGATTTTTTTTTGAGCTTCGAAACGATATCGAAATTGATTATATAAAAAATAAATAATTTCTTCAAATGTTTTTCCCGCACGTGAACGGCGTGACTGTGTATTGCTAAGACATAATAAATAAATATATGGAATAATTTTTCCTGCATATTGGCCAAAACAATTTATTAGCTGCTCGTTAAATTTGTGAGAATCTTGAATGTTAAGCCGAAATAATTTTAAACTTAATTCAGTAATAATTCTTTTAGGCATCTCAAACTGATGGCTAATTTCCATCAAAATCGCAGAATTGAAAGTAGATTCTTGCTTTAACAATGCGGAATACGATAATTCTCGCATATTAAAAATTGTTTTAGAAACTTCCTCTTTTTTGAGCAACTCATCTATAATTTGTTTATTTTCCTGTACTATTTGACTTACTATTTCATCAGTAGGTGAAATCAGTTCACTTCTTCTTTTCTTGAGAAAGTTTACGAAGCTTTTTTTTTCTTCCTCATCAAGCCCACAAAAATCTTCTAAGTTTTTGTATCTTATATCAGTCATTGCATTAAATCCTACGATTAGACAAGTATAACTGATTAGCAGATTCTAAATTTTAACCAATGATATTTTTGTCCGTTACCTGTCCTTTAGGCGAGGAGGAAGTTAATTTTTTTACTAATTGAACGGCTTTTTCAATATCTTTTTGTTGAGTAGATTTCTTACCGTCCTTTAAGAGGGAAAGACGTTCATTTCATATTTTTCACGCATCCCCGCCTTTTGCGGGGCTTTTTTTATGGAGAATCATATGCGAAAAATATCATCAGAAGGACTTGCACTTATCAAACAATGGGAAGGTTTGCATTTAAACGCCTATAAAGATGCCATTGGGGTGTGGACAATAGGTTATGGACATACAAACAGTGCTGGAAAACCTTTTATTTACGAAGGCATGACAATCACTGAAAAGCAAGCAGAAGAACTTCTTTGTCAAGACTTAAGACAATTTGAAAATGCCGTTGAACGCGCTGTTACAGTTTCATTAACGGATGAACAATTCGCGGCGTTAGTGTCCTTTTGCTATAATGTAGGAACAGGAGCCTTTTGTAACTCGACACTGTTAAAAAAGCTCAATCAAGGTGAATATGAAGCTGTCCCTGCAGAGCTACAGAAATGGACCAAAGCAGGCGGAAAGCGTCTTGAAGGTTTAGCACACCGGCGTGCGGCAGAAACAGGCTT
>NZ_JBHIRN010000038.1:0-2831 GCF_042197205.1 Bartonella sp. AA2SXKL | reverse complement strand
TCTTTATTTGCGATATTGAGTTCTGTACCTTCTACTTCTTTACCAATAGTGATAACCTTCGTATTATCATCCTGCTTGGCAAGGCTATCACTGACAACATTAGTCACATCATTGTGAACATTCGTAATAGAACTTGCAACACCTGCAAGTGCTTCCGCTACACTATTGTAAACCTTTTCATCACCAGTGCTACCATCATCATTGACAGTTTTAAGTTTGAAGGTAGGTGCAACCCATTTTCCATTTTCATAGCCAGCACCTCCACCAAAATACGTCGCAACTGTTTGATTGATTGAATAAAGCTGATTGCCCGTGATCGCTTCTGTCGAACCTTTAGAAATTTCTCCATCTAAAAGAAACTTCAATTTGCTATTGTTTCCTTCCGTTCCATGCTTAGCTACAAATGCATTGGCTTCATTATTCCAATTCAAAGAATCCTGTGCGACTCCTTCAGAAACTTCCTTAATCCTCTGATTGACATTCTTGATATTTGTATCAAGTCCTTCAAAAGCTGAACCAACATTGGTAAAAGGTTTGGCTGTTATCTTACCATCTTTATCAATCTCCGATAAACTATAGGTCGGCCCAGTAAACACACCATTATTAAAAGCTGCATTGCCTCCTAAATAAGTAACAACCTTATCATTCGTTTCAAAAAGCTGACTACCCGTTACAGCATCTGTTGATTTAGCGCTAATCTCACCATTTGCTAGAAACGTAATTCTACTGTTTTCTTGTGTCCTTACAGCTCTGCCTTTTTCTTCTTTACTCTTTTCATGACGCGCTACAAAGGCATCGGCTTCCTTGCTCCATAACAAAGAATCCTGTGCTACTCCTTCAGAAACCTCTTTAATCCTTGCATTCACATTCTTGATATTCTCATCAAGACCTGCAAAAGCGGTTCCAACACCTTTAAAGGCACTCTCTGTTACAACTCCATCTTTAGCAATGTAAGATAATTTATACGTTGGCTGTGTAAGAGCTCCATCTTTAAAGGATGCTTCTCCACCTAAAAACTTAGCTACATCCTCACCGATTTTATTAATCTGACCACCCGTGATTGCATCATGTGAACCCTTGGCAATCTGACCATCGGCAACATTATGAAGACCAACAGCTGCCTTATCCTTACCTTTGCCTAAAGTCACACTCGTGTAATCAATGCCGCCATTATCACCCTCTTTTTTATCGTAATGAACAACAGCCGAGTCATCTGATTGAAGACTGTTAGAAAGCTTCTCTAATCTTTTATCAAGCTGACCTTTGTTAACAGCTTCATTATCCTTTGTTGCTTCACCAACACCTGAAAGTGTCCGATCCCCTTTGTCTTTATTTGCGATATTGAGTTCTGTACCTTCTACTTCTTTACCAATAGTGATAACCTTCGTATTATCATCCTGCTTAGCAAGGCTATCACTGACAACATTGGTCACATCATTATGAACATTCGTGATAGAACTCGCAACTCCAGCAAATGCTTCCGATACACTATTGTAAACCTTTTCCTCACCAGCACTACCATCAGAATTGACAGTTTTAAGCTTGAAGGTAGGTGCAACCCATTCTCCCTTTTCATTATAACCTGCTCCTCCACCAAAATACGTCGCAAACTGTTTTTGCAGATCATAAATCTGTCCACCCGTAATCGCATCACTCGAGCCTGATACTATAGAGCCAGCTGCAAGTGATGTAAGCTTGCTGTTCTCTTTATTGTCCCCATGCGTCGCTACAAACGCACCTTTAGTCTTGCCCCATAACAATGCATCGCCTTGAACTGCTTGCGTAATATTACTTAGTTTTTCATCAAACTTTTTGACCTCATTAGACAGATGAGTGTTCACATTCTTGACACTCGTATCAAGACCCGCAAAGGCGCTACCAACATCGTTATGTGAATTAGTCGTTACTGTACCATCGTCAGAAACATTAGAGATTTTATAAGTCGGAACTGTAAAAACACCCTCTTTAAAGGATGCTTCTCCACCAAGAAACTTAGCTAAATCCTGAGAAATTGTATTGATCTGACTACCATTAATCGCATCATATGAACTCTCACCAATGACACCATCTTTGACATTATGAAGTGCAACTGGTCCTGCATCCTTACCTTTACCTAAAGTCACACTGCTATAGTCAACTATTCCGTCTTCTTTTTTATCGTAGAGAACCACTGCTGAATCATCAGACTGAAGGCTGCTGGAAAGATCCTTCAGACTTGCATCAAGCTGCGCTTTATTGACTGCCTCGTCCCCATTTTGCGCTGCCTTAACACCAGAAAGAATTCGAGCATCACCATCTCGATTTAAAATATTGATTTTATTGCCGCCTCTTTCCGCACCAATAGTAATAAGACCCATCCTATCCTGCTTAACAAGGCTATCACCTTTCACATTGGCAATCTCATTATTAATCTCTTTGCTGATCTCATTTCTAATATTTGTGAAAGAATTACCAACTCCAGCCAAAGCATCCGCCACATTGCCATAGTCTATCTCTTCAGAGTTACCATCATCCTTAACTGTCTTAACCTTAAAACTTGGAGCTTTCCATTTGCCCTCTTTATCATAACCTGCACCTCCACCAAAATAGGTTGCAAGTTGTTCGTTCAGCGAATAAAGCTGTCCACCCGTGACAGCATCCGTTGAATCTTTAGAAACATCACCATCTAAAAGAAACGTAATTTTGCTGTTATCTTGAGTGGCTACAGCTCTGCCTTTTTCTTCTTTGCTCTTTTCATGACGTGCTACAAAGGCGTTGGCTTCATCATTCCATAACAAAGCATCACCTTTAACTTGCTGAGTAATATTCGTTATGTTTTTAGTAAGTTCGCT
>NZ_JBHIRN010000037.1:0-3147 GCF_042197205.1 Bartonella sp. AA2SXKL | reverse complement strand
ATCAGGTTTTCGCCCTAGCTTTACAATACAAGATTGGTGTGAGAACCATAAATCAGACAACCTTCCCATATGTCGTCTTGGTGCTGTCATGCCTCAGCGAAGTGTTGAGAGACGCTTAAATAGCTCTTATTGTAAAAAGCATTCAGAACAACTTGAATGCAAACCTTAAGTCTTGCTTCAGCAGAGAAAGCCTTGAATTTACACCAAATAAAGCTCCAGGTTGATGAGCTTGAGAAAGCCTTGTCCATCCTTATGTGACAAGGTTTTCTTTTTATGCCGCGTCGTTATAACGTTGCTGTTTTGCTTGCTCGATGACATTCAAAAGATCTGATTGTAACCAACGCGATAAAAAACCAAATTTTAAAGGTTTTGGTAAAGAGCCATTGGTAACATGACGGCGGAAAGTTGAGACACTCATATGAAGCAATTTTGCACTTTCACGGTCTGTTAAAAGAATATCATTTTCTGTCATATTAAAATCCTTTCACTATAAAAATGGTAACAAATCATAACCATTTATTAACCACATTTTGGTTCATTTTTGAAGGTATTTTATTTATATAAAACAATATTTTATCATACAATTTCTGATGTGATAATTTATGACTCTTATTGAGAGAGAATGAGAGAGAAGAGAGCTAAAGTTATCCACAGATCATGGGGTAAATTACCCCATATCTTAAGATTGACCCGTGACATAAGCCGCCCATTTCTCCATATAGACACGGCGCTGTTCTAGATAGTCAGTACGACGATAGGAGCGCTCTACTTGTCCTCCTACTGTATGACTTAGAATAGTTTCAGCGACCTCATAGGGAGCATCGGTTGTTTCTGCTAGCCAATCGCGTAAACTAGAGCGAAAACCATGCGGGCAGGCTTCAAGTTTATTGTCTCTCATATATTGAGCCATACACTTCTCAGCGAGGGGACCGCGACCTTTAGCAGAAAAAAAGAAATCATTACGAGAAAGCAATCGTGCTTGTTTTAAAATGTCTAATGCTTCAGTTGATAAAGGCACGCGAAATTCTTTTGTTGTATCACGCTTGCCTTTCATATTTTCAGCAGGTATGGTCCATATATCCCCATCAATTTGATCTTTATGAATATGACGTAAAGGATTGGTACGAACACCTGTCAGAATAAGCAAACGCAAAGCCAGTTGTGTTATGGTTGATGCTTCACAGAGTGTTTTATAAAAAGCCGGAACCTCTCTCCAATCCATCGCTGGTCTATTAGTGACCTTATGGCGTTGTTTTCCTAAGAGAGCTTTTGCTTTTTCTACAGCTTGTAAATCAACATCTACACCTAATGCAGCCGCATGTTTGAGACAAAGATTAAGACGTATCAATGCTGTTCGAGCAATTACAGCTTTTGTATGCCAAATGGGAGCAAGGGTATTGCGTATCTCTGTTTGCGTAATCTCTGAAACGGGTAAACAGCCTAATTTAGGGAGAATATGAAGGCGTAAAGGTGTAAACCATTTACCATTTTTACCATCACCTTTTAATTCAGCTTTACGAGTTTCAAAAGTATCTAGTGCAATATCTTTTAAGTAATGGAGATTGCTTATTGCCTCACGCTTTTGTTTATTACGTTCTTTAATAGGGTCACGCCCTTCACGTAAAACAGCCCGCCACCCAGTTGCCAATTCACGGGCTTGTTTTAAAGAGACATCTCTTAAAGCACCCAAGCCCATTTCGCGACGCCGCCCATGAATGGTATAACGATAAAGCCATTGAGCACCACCATCTTTACGCTTATGGAGAAGCAAGCCGGCACCATCATTATATTTGCCAGCTCCCAATGTTGCGACAGCCCTTGCATTAAGACGATTCATAAGAACCATTTTCACTCCTTTCTGCTATAGTTTTTACCCACACATCAACCCCGCTTGTGACGTGCAAGTAAGTGGTTTTGATTGATTCAAGATAAACAGATTTGAAATGAGAGAATCCTACGTTATTCGGGACTCTCATTCAACATACAAAACAGTGAATTATCATTATAAATCAATGCATTGAACGCTTGTTCAACGGCATTTTCAAATTGTCTTAAGTCTTGGCAAAGAAGTTCTTCTGCTTGTTTTTCAGTGATTGCCATACCTTTATGAACAAAAGGTTTTCCAGCATTGTTTGTATGTCCATAACCAATGGTCCACACCCCAATGGCGTCTTTATAGGCATTGAGACGTAAACCTTCCCATTGTTTAATCAGTGCTAGCCCTTCTGGTGATATTGTTCTCATGTATTGCTCCTATAAAAAAGCCCCACAAAAGGTGGAGAAGATTGATAGATTAAAATTGTAATTATTGTGTTTTATTAAAAATTTCGTTTCATGTAACTTTTTTCTATGTTATACGTTACATGAAACATAATGGAGATTTTGTTATGGCTACAATGCACGTCAATGAACGCGTTCAAAAACATCGCAACGCACAAAGAAAAGCAGGTTTGCGTTTAATGCAAATTTGGGTACCAGATACTCGCCAACCAAACTTTGCAGAAGAGTGCCGACGCCAATGTCGCTTAGTCGCAAAAATGGATAAAACAGATACATCTATGCAGTTGTTGATGGATCAATCTTTAATGGATATTGATGGCTGGACAGAATGATGCGTGGATTTCTCGTCACAATAGCGATGCAAGGCGATTTTGGTAAACCAAGACCTGCGTTAATCATTCAAGCTAATCAATTCAGTGAACATACAAGTGTAACAGTTTTACCCATTACTAGCACACTTGTTGATGCGCCATTACTCCGCATTACGATTCAGCCAAACGCTAAAAATGGTTTGCAAAAACCTTCGCAAGTCATGATTGATAAGATTATGACGGTAAGATGTGAAAAAGTTAGTCCAGCTTTCGGTTCCATTCATGCAGATAAAATGGTAGAAATTGAACGCTGTTTAGCTGTATTTTTAGGAATAGTAAAATAAAAATAGTATTTCTTTTTATCATCATAAAATAGCTTTGTTTATCTATCTTCCTCATCCATATGGATAACGCCTTCGCCTTCGTCGCATGCGTTTGGTGGAGCGTTTGGGTCAAGGGTATCATCTTTGTCTGGTGTTGTGTTTGCAACGTTTCCAGCCGCATCTTCTTGTGATGCATCAAAAAGTTCGCACTCTATTTTTGTGGTGTAACCACC
>NZ_JBHIRN010000036.1:0-3369 GCF_042197205.1 Bartonella sp. AA2SXKL | reverse complement strand
TATTTTTACGCCAAAGTTCTCTTTTGAGAATTTTTCGTGCCATTGTTGTTTTCTTTGGCTTGTTTACAGGTGTAAATGTTTATGCGCGCTCCTCAGCTATTTTTCATTCCCCAACAGATAATTTTTCTCGTAGGTATTCAGAAAAGCAGCAATTAGAAAGAATTGAGAAATTACGCGCTTTAACGCCTAAAAGGATAAAGACGCCTTCAGAGCAAAATCCAGAAACGCTTTTGGGTGGGAAGCAATGTTTTCCCATTCATGCTGTTGTTGTTGAGGGAGTGCACCATGTCAAAAAGCGCTCTATATCAGCCGTAACAGAGCCTTATGTTGGAAGATGTATTGGTCTTTTTGATATTCAGCTCTTAATCAAGAAGTTAACCAAAGTTTATTTGGATCAAGGCTATGTAACGGCGCGTTTTTATATTCCTGATCAAGATATCAAAAACAGCAAGACGCTCAAATTTGTTGTCGTTGAGGGCAAGCTTTCAGAGATTTACTATAATGGTTCACCGGCATCTCGTTATAATAATGTTGTGTGGAGTGCTTTTCCTGGGCTTCAAGGTCATGTTCTGAACATGCGCGATATTGAACAGGGGCTTGATCAGATCAACCGTTTGAGTTCAGCACATGCTCAAAGCGAACTTCTTCCAGGGCGTGAAGAAGGGAGCACCATTGTCAATATTAACAATCATCCCGATAAAACGTTCAAGGTTACTGTTTCTCATGACAATATGGGACAAGCCTCTACGGGTTATGCGCGTTATAGTGCGGGCTTGAGGGTAGAAAATATTTTAGGGATGAATGATGCGTGGGATTTTAACTATCAACGCAGTGAGCCCGATTATTGGGGTGGGAGCAAGCAAGAAGGACATAGCAATAACATTTCAGCGAGTGTGAGTATTCCATATGGTTATTGGACCTTTGGATTGAATGGCACTGTTTATAATTACCAAAGCATTATCCCTGGCAATTTTACCGATATTGAGACGACGGGGGATTCCAGTGAGTTGCACGCCAGTACAAGCAGGGTTCTTTACCGTGATAGTGTTTCCCTTACAACCTTGAATTTAGGTCTTTCTTATAAAAGAACCAACAATTACCTTCTTGGCAATAAGATTGAAGTGGGCAGCCGTCAATATAGCGTCGCCAATTTTGGCATTTCGCATTCGCGCCAGATGTTGGGGGGACTTGGACCTTTGATGTGAGTTATTTGCAAGGGCTCCCTTTGTTTCATTCAGTAAAGAAACATGCGCCAGGAGCAGGGGATGCGGAGCCACAATTTGCCAAATTTACTGGTACGCTTAGTGTCATGACGCCTTTTAAGGTAGGGAGCTTGGACTTTATACTGAGCAATCTTTTGAGTGGTCAATATTCACCGCATAATTTATTGGGAGCTGAACAGATTTCGTTGGGGGGCGCTTCCAATGTTCGTGGTACGCGTGAGAGTTTGCTTTTTGGCAATAACGGTTTTTTTAGCCGGAATGATTTGTTGCTACGCACCATTCCGTGGAGCAATCACGCGACCTTCAAAAAGGTTTTTGGTGAACTTCGCCCTTATGTTGGTTTGGATTATGGGCGTGTGTTTTCGCAAGTTTTGTATGGGATTAAGAATGATCAGCTTGCCGGTTGGACAGCAGGTGTCAAGCTTGCGGGAGGCATGGTCTCTCTTGATGCCAGTTATTCCAGTATTTTTTGGAGCACAGTTAAGCACAAAAAATCAGGAACATTTTTTATGACATTAACAATGGAACTTTAAGCATTTTTTATTGGGGAGTTAACGTATGAGATATGAAAAGAGAGCAGAAAGAGCAGCTTTATTAGGTGTTTTAGTCTCCAGTACGATGCTCAAAAAGGTTTTATTTGGGGGACTTGGTTTTTCTTGTTTGTTAGCCCCTTCAGCGTTACAGGCGCAAATTACTGTGGATCCTAACGCGAATGCCGCCCATCGTCCAGATATAGTCGCAGCGCCCAATGGGGTTCCCTCGATTGATATTGTTACCCCCAATGGCAAGGGCTTATCGCACAATAAATATAACGATTTTAATATTGGAAATCCGGGTGTGATTTGGAACAATCATGCGCAAGAAGTAGGGCAATCGCAGTTGGGGGCATTATGCCGGGCAATCCGCATTTGCGTTTCACGGGTTCAGCGAAAGTGATTTTAAATGAAGTGACCAGCAGCAAGCGCAGTGCGCTTCATGGTCCAGGAGAGGTTTTTGGGAGCCCCGCCGATGTGATTATAGCCAATCCCAATGGGATAAGCTGTGATGGTTGTGGCTTTATCAATACGCCCCATGCGACCTTAACCACAGGTGTACCCGAAATTGATGCGAGCGGTTTTTTGAAAGGCTTTGAGGTGCGAGGTGGGGATATTACCTTTGGCGCTAAGGGAGCCAATTTTTTCTCTGGTCAAGGGGCGGTTGATATTGTCGATATTGTCTCACGCACAGTGCATTTTGAAGGAGCTGTTGCGGGCAGAGAAATTGGAGTGACAGCAGGGACAGGTCACTTTGATTATGCTTCACGGGAAATGAAAGAACTGACCGATATTACCGGTAAACCGGAATATGCGATAGATGGTTCTGCTTTGGGGGCTCTACAGGCGGATCAGATTAAACTTGTGGCAACAGAAAAAGGTGTTGGTGTTCGTATGCGCCATGATATGGCAGCCAATGCGGGGCAGTTGCATCTTTCTGCTGACGGGAAAATCTCGTTGAAGAATGTTTTTGGTCATGGGGGCGTTGTCCTCAAATCGAAAAGCCAGAGCGTATTGGCAAAGCACATCACCTCGAAAAAGCATATTGATATTACCGCCCATAAGGATGTGACGTTAGAAACGGTTGGTGCTGATGGTCATTTGAAGATAGAGGCGCAGGATGGGCTTTTATCGATTGCCGGTAAGGCAACCTCTGGGGGCAATATGGAGCTGTCTTCGCGCCAGACACTTCAAGTTTCAGGGCTAGGGTCAGGTGCTGATATGGCTCTTGAATCGGGCGGAGACTTGAAGCTTGAGGGGATTGTTTTAGCGCAAGGGAATCTCAAGGCGCATGCCGGTGGTGATATACAAGCTCATTTTTTAGCCGGTGGGGTTGATATGGCGGCAACGGGTGCTGCTGGTGTTGTTGTTCTTGGCACCCAAGGGGATGTTGATCTCCAGAGCAGTCAAGGTGCGATTGTTGCTGAAAGTGTTTATGGAGCAGGAGATATCACCCTAGTTTCTCATAATGGGCTATCTGTTTCTCAAACAATTCTGTCGCATCAAAATGTTGCCATTCAAGCACAACCAGCAACAAATGCTCCCGTTCATTTTGGGCAACTTTTAGCCTATGGCAAGGCAAATATTGAGGGTGGGGCGGTTGACTTTTCTTC
>NZ_JBHIRN010000035.1:0-3485 GCF_042197205.1 Bartonella sp. AA2SXKL | reverse complement strand
TTTGATGGCGAAATTGATCATGAGGCAAATCGCCTTAACCAAGCCGATATTGCGACCTTTATTCCAGCACGGCTTAGTCAAAATGCGCATGGGCAAATGGCCGCCAATGGGCGCATTTTATGGGGAAATCATACCACCTCCAGTGATCCACTTTGGCGCTTTGTCAATGTGGTGCGCACCCGTGCAGCTTTGGAAAAAACCATCATTAACAATTTGCGCCCTTGGGCCAATGATGAGAATCTGACTGGTCAACATGTTATTGCCATTACCCGCTCTTTGACCAGCTTTCTTGATGATATGATTGCACGCGGTGCACTGCTTGGTGGGCGGGTTTGGTTTGATCGTGATTTAAATTCAAACAGCACTTTACAACTGGGGAAATTGCGGGTGGAATTTGATGCAGAAGAAGTGCCACCTCTAGAAGATTTAAGCTTTGGCAGCCGGCGCAATAGCGCTTATTTTGACCGTTTGGCGCAAGATATCCAAAAGAAAATGACTTATCAATTTGGCGATACGCTTGAAACTTATCGCAAAGCAGCAAGGAGTTAAAGCATGACTTTACGCATTGTACGCGGTTTTACCTTGATTGTTGATGATGATGTGAATCTTCACCTTGATCTTGAAACATTGAAACTGCCCACGTTGGAAGAAATTACAGAAACCTATCAACCGGGCGGCTCTGATATGCAAATTGATGTGAGCGGTCTTGGTGTGAAAGCTTTGAGTTTACAAATGAAAATCCGCAGCCATACCCCCGAAATTATCGGCATCTTTGGTGGTCCTCCTGGTCTTCGTCATAAATTCACTGGCAAAAAACATGTGATCTCTGAAGAAGATGGGCGTGAGCATGAACATTCCATTGATGTGACAGGGCGGTTGGTCAAAGTTGATAGCGAAGGCTTAACGGCTGGAAAAGCGACAGGCTATGATTGCGAGATCAAAAATATTTGGGACTATACGGAATTTTGGGATGGTTCTGTTTTGCACCGCTTTTCTTTTAAACGGGGCGGCTGGCTTGTCCGCAACGGGCAAGAGATCGGTTCTCGCCGCCGCTCTATTCTCAATTTATAGGAATTGATCATGACAAGTTTACAAACCAGCATTGACGTGGAATTGCAGGTTCCGTTTCTTTATCAAGATAAAGGTGGCAAAGAATCTCTCTGCAAGAAACTGACCTTTTATCGCCCCACTTTTAAGCATGCCAAGCAATTAGCGGTGCTCATTGGACCACAATTGACAGAGCTGCTGCTTCCTGAGTTTGGAGAGCAAAAAACCACTTTGAGCAATGATGTGCTTATCACGAAGCTTTCTCAAGTTTTGTTCACAAGTGAGGCAACAGAAGGCATCACAGCACTTTTGGCTGATATGTCACATGAATCTATTGAATTGATTGATCGAGTTGATGTGATGGATATTGTCGCAATATTGAAGGCTTTTTTTGCTTTTTTTACGCAACGCCAATCCTCTCTGCCAGACAATTTGGGGCAGAACTAGCCCTTTATTATCACTGGGCGCCTTCAGAGATTAACCAGATGGATTGGCTGGATGTGATTGCCTATCGAGAAGAACTCGCGCGCCTGAAAGCTCAAGAATATGAAAGCCATCAGTTAGGATAAAGAATCGTCATGGATGTTTCCCTTGTTGTGCGTTTTGTCAATCATCTGCAAGAGGGGATAGCTTCTGCCAAGCGGGATCTTGCAGCCTTTAGTTCAGATGTTGCACATTTCCAAAACAAGACAAGGCAGCATTTTAAAGGGTGGTTTGACCCTGAGCATCTTGAGGATGCGACAAAGAATGCGGAAAATGCTTTTAACCATGCGCGGGGGCGTATGGTGGGTGCGCTTGCGCAAACAGCAACCTTAATTGCACCGCTCTATAAAGCCATGCAATTTGATCAATCGATGAAGGGCTTGGAAAAGGTTCTCGATGCCCCCCTTGATCGCTTAAAGGAATTGCGCCGTTTTGCGCTTGAAACCTCCACCAAGATTCCGCTAGCGGCGCGTGAAGTTTTGGAACTGATGACCAGTGCCAGCCAAGCAGGGATTGGCGAACAAGATCTAGAAGCTTTTAGCATTTATGCCGCTAAAGCAGCTGTAGCTTTTGATATGACGGGAGATCAGATTGGGGAGCGCTTTGCCAAATTGCGCAATGTCTTTAAGCTTAATCAGGTAGGTATTGAAGATCTAGGCGATGCTATCAATCATCTCTCGAACCACATGGCGGCAAAGGCCAGTGAAGTGTCTGATTTTACCAATCGTGCCACCGGTGCGGCAACCATGTTTAAGTTGACAGCGCGGGAAACAGCAGCATTTGGTACGGCGATGATTTCTGCTGGGATTGTTCCAGAGAGTGCCGCGCGTGGTTTTAATGCCATGAGTGCCCGTATCCAGGCAGGAGGCAAACATATTGAAGATGCTTTTGCCAATATCGGGCTTTCCCGCGAAAAATTTATGCAAGATCTGGACAAAGATGCCACCGGTACTTTGGTGCGCTTTTTTAATGTGTTGGGTAAATCCGAACAGGGGATGCGCTCGCTGATTGCCATTGCGGGGCGCGATTTTACTGGTGATTTTGCCAAATTGGTGGGCAATCCAGAATTGTTAGGGCAAGCTTTAGATTATGTGAAAGATCCACAAGTCTTTAAAGGCTCGGTAGAGCAAGAAGCAGACAAACAAGCAACCGGTGCCATGCGGCAATTTGAGCTCTTACAAAACCGTATTGTGGCTTTGGGCATCACCATTGGTGAAGTGCTTCTGCCCCCCCTCAACAGTTTGATGGAAAGTGTTGGCAATTTTACTAATGGGCTTATGGCGTGGGCGAATGCCCATCCCACTTTAACAAGTGCCATTATCAAAACCATTGCCGCTCTGATGGCTTTTAATATTGCTCTGCGCGTGTTGCGCTTTACCATGGCTGGCACACGTCTTGGGATTCTTCAATTGATGGGCTCTTTTATCAAGATGGGTGCTGTTAGTCGTGGTGTTGCTGCAAGCTGGCGGGGCTTAGCAGCCGCAGGGCGCTCTCGCTGGGTTTAATAGCAGCAAGCTTTGGTGGAAGTGCGCTGCGTCTTCTTCGCCCCATGACTTTACTGGTAGGGGCTTTACGGGGGATTGCTGTCTCAGGAAGTGCATTTGCTGCCTCTTTTGGTTGGATGGGGACAGTGATCGAAGTGGTTGGGGCAAGTCTTTCCTCTGTTGTGGGGGGTATTTTTACCCCGATCGGGGCGGTCATTGCTGCTGTTGTGGCTGTCATCCTTGCTGCTGGTTTTGCTTTGTGGAAATATTGGGATCGTTTTTCTTCTTTTGTCAAAGGTTTTGCACGGGGGTATCTCGGGCTTGGGGGCGTGCCTTTGAAGCCGTCATGCGCTTTTTTGGTGCTGATACCACCACCATCACCAAATGGAAAAATATCATTGCTGCTGCTTTCGACTTCTCTTCCCATTGGCAAAAGTTTAAACAAGGACTTTCCTCTGTTGTCGAGTGGTT
>NZ_JBHIRN010000034.1:0-3921 GCF_042197205.1 Bartonella sp. AA2SXKL | reverse complement strand
AAACCGACAAGGGGTTCAACAACTCTTGCGATTGCCTTTCCTTCATCAGGGCAGGGGATATTGGTGACGTAAGTCACCTCAAAGGTTAAAATTGCACCGTGGAGTGCTAAAGCGCCATTATCACCAAAGGCAAAAGCAATATTTTGCAGGCGGCATGTTTCAACTGTGTTGTTGAGATTGGGATTAGCGTAGAAAACCTCCTCAACTTCCCATGCTAATTGGTCAACAAAACGTGCGCCCTCTTCACATGTTGTATAGCATTCAACATCTAGCGTTAAAACACGCCGCCTTATTCCATAATCATAGCCATCTTCAATCGTTTCACTTTGTGTTGAGATATTAATTGCAGGCGTGTTCTCAACGGAAAAGTTGAAATCACGCATATTGAAAACATTGTCACCAGCTGCCGTCTTTGCTGCTTTAATCAACGCAACAAAACTTTCCCTTATCGTCTCTCTCGGATGCATGAGTGTTCCTGTTATTTAACATTTATCCTTTTCTTTATATTAGTATCGTGTTATGATACGTAAAAGAATGAATAAAGGTGATTTGGTGATTGAATCTTTTGCTGATAAGCGGTGTAAAGATCTTTTAGAAGGCAATCCGCCCAGAGGCTTTCCCACCACTCTAGTGCGTATAGCCCAAAGAAAATTGTTTATGCTCGATAAAGCAGTTGATCTTAAAGATTTGCGTAGTCCTCCGGGAAATCGTCTAGAAGCATTGAAAGGAGAGCGTAAAGGTCAATATTCTATCCGTATTAATGACCAGTTTCGTATTTGTTTTGAATGGCGCTCTAATGGCGCTTATGAAGTTGAAATCGTAGATTATCATTGATCTGTAGGAGGTCGAGATGAAAAATTATATAGCGATTCATCCCGGAGAAATTTTACGAGAGGAATATTTAAAAGAATATGCCCTCTCTGCTTATGCTCTTGCAAAAGCATTAAATGTTCCACGCACGAGAATAGAACGTATTGTTGCTGAAAATAGTCCAGTGACTCCCGATACTGCTCTCAGATTAGCCTATTTTTTTGATACTACTGCTGAATTTTGGCTTAACATGCAAGCTGCTTATGACGTTAGTATATTACAAACTGAAAAAGCAGACGAATTTGCCAAAATCAATAAATTTGAATGTAGGGTTTAACCACTCCCCATTTTAAGAACAGGGAGGGGAGTTTTGTTTTTAAGTTAAGCAACCTTTTTAATGGGGCTCTCGAAATTTGGTTCATAAGCGCGTAACAAAGAATCCATGCTATGCGGTAACTCTGAATCTCCAAAATCTGTAAGAATTGCTAAAATCTTCGTAATATTTGGAACCTCATTTTGAAGTTTTAAAATCAAAGCTTTTTCCACCATGCCCATAATCTCAATTATGGCAGTGCAATCCTCATCTCCAATGCTTTGATGATTAGAAAACTGAAACAATGCCATCCACAAATCGCATAGGAAGTTGGTATCTATCTTCATTGTACACCTCCATGGATTTGTTCTCTCAAACATGCCAATCCTCTCGATGTGATTTTTGTTGAAGGCAGTACCTTTTCTGTACCATCCGGTCTTTGAATGGTAATAGCAGGGCAATCCATGAATCCTTTCTTGATCTTGTCCTGATAAGGTAACAGAGGCGCCCCTGGAGCCCGTCGATAGACCCAATCATGTTTACGCAAGTAATCCGTTAAATCTTTTGGTCGTACCTCTAACATCTTTGCTGCTTCAATTAAGCCAAACAAACCATCAGAGCGTTTTAAACCTTCCAAAGCTTTTGCTTTTGGTGCTAATTCTGCAATAACATGATCTTTTTGCTCTATTTGACTTTGTAAGTGATTCAAAACACCAAGCAATGCTTCAGGTTTGGAGTAGTCAACTTGTGATGCAGCTATCTGTGGAGCAGCTACTTGCTTCAAAAGCCGTTCACATTTGATAAAGTATAAACGAGCCTCTCTACCTTTCTTATTATTCTCAAGCATAGAGAGCTCTTTGGCTACACTTAAAGTTAGATGATAATCTTTAGAGGGACGACCACCTTGGAGGTTTTCCCCAAAGTTGGTGAAAACTAAATAATCCTGATTTTCTAATAAATTATATTTGTTGATGCGATATTTAATCCAAGTAGAGAAATCTTTACCTACTTCTAAAAACGCATGCAAATCACGAGCGTTAACAGTTTGAACAGTTTCCTGATCAATAACCTGTTCTCTAATTTCTATAAGAGTATTCATAATGAATTCCTTATGGTTAGACGTTTGTTAATGACACTCAAAAAGAGTGCCGGGCGCTAACAAACACGGCCATAAGTCCGTCGTTACACTTTCCCCGCAAGGGTATTGTATAGCGTAACCACACCCGACAGATGTTATTATACGCATGTAGCATATAATGAGTCAAAGTCTTTAATGTATAGAAGACTGATTATTTCGGTAACCAATCCGCTTATGGTTCTAAGGTGTTTGTTAGGCACCTGATTCGATTATTCATACTCCTGTCACAATGTCAATAAGTAATATTACATTTTTCTAAAAATCGTTTTTACACAAGTAATCGATTAAATTCTTTAATTGTGATCCGAATATCCTTTCTTTTCCAATAAAATCAAACAAGCCAGTGATAGGTTTGAATTCACAATCGTTTGTTTTTTTGTGTTTAGTCTCTCACCCCAGTTGAAATAATTTCATTATCGTAAATTTCTGCTGTTCCGCAAACTCGCGCTTTTCCACAAACTTGCACACTGTCAAAAATTGATGCCTCGCCATAAACTCGTGCATTACCAGAAATTTGCGCTTCATTAGCAACCGATGCTTTACCGTAAACTCGTGCATTATCGAAAATCTGTGCATTGTCAGAGATATCTGCTTTATCAAAAACTTGTGCATTATTGCAAATTATAGCATTTCCCCAAACTGATGCCTCATCATAAATTTTTGTATTGTCATAAATTTTAGCATTTCTGGAAATAGATGTTTCACCGTAAATTATAGCATTTCCAGAAATGTGTGCATCTCCGAAAATAGATGCTTCACCATAAATCTTTGCATTGCCGAAAATTTTAGCATTTTTGGAAATAAATGCTTCACCATATACTTTAGCGTTTTCAAAAATACATGCCGAATTTGTAATGCATACCTCACCAGAAACTGATGCTTCATCATAAATTTTTACATCGTCAGAAACAGATGCTGTTCCGAAAACTTTAGCGCTGTCATAAACTTTAGCGCTTCCCCAAACTGAGGCCTCATCATAAATTTGCGCTTTACCAGAAATTTGCGCTTCACCAGAAACCGATGCTATACCATAAACTTTTGCATCATCCCTAATTGTAGCATTTTCAGAAACATATCCATTTCCGTAAACCTGTGCATTATCAAAAACCCAACAATTATCGTAAGGACTTAGGTTTCTTTCTTTTTCAATATATCCACCTAAATCACCTTTCTTAATTGTACCAAAATTTTTGATAGCTTTAATACGGTAAAGAATAAATTCGCCAACCTTAATTGCTTCATTTGTTAATTTGTATTTTTTTCTTCTAAATATAAACATGTACTAGATCATTTCTTTATAAGCATATCTTTACTTTAGCTCCCGCAAGATAAGCTTATACATACCGGATTCTGAAGCTTGTACATCTATCACAATGAAATGCTCCTGAGAAGAGGGAGCTTTGCTGTTTTCAGGGGAAATGATTACAACATTATCTTCAGGTTTTGGTGGTAATCCTCCGATATCATTGATACAAATATCAAGTTCCTTTCTTGCAATTGTGGTAGAGATTCTGCCACCGGCTTCCGATTCCGAATGTTTAATGCCGTAAATCGCTGTGATACGAAAAGATTGCTGGTTGTCTTTTCGCGTGTAGATGATGGGCTGCCCAAAAGTGTTGCGCACATCTTTAACCATTTGGTTTAGCAGCCCGTTCCACCG
>NZ_JBHIRN010000033.1:0-4949 GCF_042197205.1 Bartonella sp. AA2SXKL | reverse complement strand
ACCACCACGGTGAAGATATGGACGCAAGTGGACCCACAAGCGCAAGTTTTTACCCCCGATGAAACACGGCAAATCACTGGAATTGACTTTCATCTTTGCAAAATCGGCAATCAGAACCATGATCTGGTGATTGATTTGGTGACAACCGAAAACGGCTATCCTACCGCCGATATTCAAGCGCAAAGCTTTTATTCTATGAAGGGCGCAAAGCTAGGGTGGGCAGAGGCACGCTATGATGTACCACTCCTTGTGATGGATGACCGTTTAACGGCTTTTGTCATTAAAACCGATGATGCTGATCATTCTGTTTCACTGGCAAAACTTGGAGATTTTGATGCAGAACATCAAAGGTATGTTTCAAGCCACCCTTATGTGACCGGTCCACGCTTTTCTTCTGTCAATGCTAGGAGCTGGACCGCCCATCAAGATGAGGCCTTAGCCTTTCGAGTGCTGGCGGCACGCTACACACAAACAGAAAAAAACATTGATCTTGGCACTTTTGATCTTGTGGACTGCTCTGATTTGCAAGTACGCGCAGCCATTGAATTGCCTTCAAGCGATTGTTCTGTCATCTTTGAAATTGAAAGAAACAATGGCACAATTTATCAACTCCTGCCCTTTCAATTGCTAAGCCTTACTGAATATATCAGTGAAAAGATAAAGCTTCGCGCTATTCTCAAAGGCACCGAAAAGCTCTCACCCGTCTTGTTTGCGCCTGTTCAATTGATTGCGGGAAAGATCCATAAGGAAGCGACCTATGTCACGCGTGCTTTTGCCTTTGGTGAAAAAGCAAGATTGACCAGCTATATCAAAACCTTTTTACCGAGCGGTGCAACCTTTTCACTGGAGATGCAGCTGGATGATGGTGCTTTCACCCCTCTCACATTAGAGGAAACAGAGCAGTTATCCGAACCGCTTTGGACAGAACGAAAATTTGTAAGCAGCGACAAAGGCGCCAAACAAGCGCGCTTGAAACTCACGCTTACCGGTGGACCGGCGGCACGGTCAATGGTGCGTGATTTTGGCGCCGGCATATTGTGATGGGAGAACAGAGATGACAAAAACGAAAAAACTCGACATGGAATTGCCGAAAGAAGGGCGTTTTATCAGTTCTGAATTCCCAATCTTGCGGGAAAACTTGACCAAAATTGATCAAGCTCTTTTGGCTGTTGAGGAAAAGGTAGAGGGAAAAGCACCTTTAAAACACACGCATACAATAAGTGATGTTGCCGATCTTGAAGCGGCTCTCAAAGGCAAAATGGCAGCCGATAAAACCTTCTCATTTGCTGATTTAAGCGATATCGAGGGGGCAAAAGATGCCGCAAATAATTATGTTCTCTATAAATCAAGCAATAATAACTTCACCTTTGGCAGTGCTGTCTCACTGTTAGGCGCACATCAACATAAAACCGAAGATATTGTGGGGCTTGATGATTTTAGAGCCAAGATTAATGAAGATCTCACAAGCTATGGTCGCTTAGCCAGCCCAAATGAATGGCAAAATTATAATAAATTTACCAGCAAAGTCACTATGAGTGGTGGCTTAGAACTGTTGGGTAATTCGTCGTTTAACCTTATCCATAATGGTGAAGTGGTTACCAATTTAAACACAAACGGAAGCACCTTGAAAGGACCTTTGAGGGTCGATGGAGATCTTGTTTATACGAAATCAGACATAGATATTCTCAAGCAAGAAATTAAAAAAATTAAACAAGGCTTAGTTGATAAACTCATTAATTGGTCTGCGCTTGCTGATGCTGAATTGCTCTATACACAGGATGGGAAAATTCAATGGCCTGATTGGGTAACGGATAAAACTAAAGTTGAGATCCAAGCATGGGGCGGTGGCGGTAGTGGTGGCGGAGCGGATACGCCAAGATTAGGAGGAGGTGGCGGCGGTGGCGGGTGTTCAGTCTGGTATGGCTATAAAGCCAGTTTAAACGGTCATCAAGATATTTTGATTGGTAAAGGAGGCGCTTCTGTTGCATCACGCAGTGCGACAGGAAATTCTGGAGGAACAACAGCTGTTGGAAAGAATTTTATTACGGCGACAGGAGGACATGGTGGTGGGGGTGCTTCTGCCTATCAATCTCACACGGGATTTGGTGGTGGTACGACTACCTACTATTCAGGCGATGGTGGTGCTGGAGGAACAGGTGGAAACTTTGGTTTAGCAACGGATGAACATCTAGGAATTGCCAAAGGCGGAAATGGTTATGCTGGAACGAATGGAATTACGAGTAAAACAAGCGGTAATGGAGGCGATGCTGGAGGTGATACATCACGTGGTGGCTCTGGAGGAGTCGGCAAAGGTTCCTATAGTTCGGGAAAAGCAGGGCGTGGTTTTGGTGGTGGTGGTGCTGGCTCTCATGGAGATTCCTCTCCAAGTGGCGCTGGAGCTGATGGCGCTGTCCTCATAAGATTATGGAAAGAATGAATGGTTTATGCAGGTATAAAAAACAATGATAGTTTCTAAACGGACACTTATTGTCTGATGGCTTATAAACTGTATAGTTTCTTCTTATAAAGTCCCCTTTAAAGCCCTTTTTTACTGACAGTGTCAGGCTTATGAGAGAGTGTAGATGATTGTTATGGTCTCTTCATTGATTTGGAGAGCAAGATGGCAACAGAATTTAATCATGGGATACGCATTGTAGAGGCTGGTGAGGATTCCCGTCCTTTAGCAATATTTGATCAGACAGCCGTTGGTATGTTTGTAAAATCCTTGATGTTAACGTGCAAATTTATCCCCTCCATGCACCTATTCTTCTCTTTACGCATGAGGTGGAGAAACAGGATAGTGTTCTGTTTCATAAGCTTCAATTAACAAAACAAGAGTTTTCATTCTATCAAATTCTGGAGTATTAACTTCTGGCTGCTTATCAAACATTGCAGACACAATCTCTAAAGCTTCTTGATAATCTCTCTCTGTACGAATTGGTTTGATATTCATTTCTTAAATTCTTGTAGTTCCACAGTGTTGGCATCAATCATATTAAATTGTAACATTTTTGTTGACAATTGTCACTTAATACATTACATCTTACTTAAAATAAAGTTGTTGAGTTTGCTATGATCAAAACATTTAAAAATAAAGACCTCCAATCTCTCTGGGAAACAGGAAAAAGTAAGATTGATAGCAGGCTTCAACAGCGTATTATTCGCCGTCTTGATGCCCTTGACGCTGCTTCTCAAGTTAGTGATATCAATGTACCAGGTTATAATTTTCATATGCTTAAAGGCTTTACTCCAACTCGCTACACAATTCATATCAATGGTCCTTGGTGTATCACTTTTGAATTTAAAGACAGACACGTTTACCATGTTGATCTAGAGCAATACCACTGAAGGTTTTAAGATTTGTAAAGGAAACTATCCATGACCACACGTAATCCTAATCGTTGTCCTTCTCATCCAGGAGAAATTTTAGCTGAATCCTTAGAACATTTAAATGCAAGCAAAACCGAAATTGCTAGGATTCTTCAAATATCACGCCAGCACTTGCACGGTATCCTTAAAGGAGAACGTCCAGTCACAGCCGTAACAGCAGCTCGCATTGGTAAATTGTTAGGAAATGGACCAGCCCTTTGGCTACAGCTTCAAGCCAATTATGATACATGGCATGCCTTGAGGGACATTGATGTCTCTTCTATTCCAACATTAACAGCTAATAAAGTGGATATACAAATGGAACAGAGCCATTAACTACCTCCCCGCCTCAAAGACGAGGAGATAAAATCATGTTTTTAAACTTAAGCTACTTTTACAACAGGGCTTACTAAAACTCGCTTGGCTTCTTCAACAAGCGTTTTATAATGTTTGCTCTCTTCTGCTAATGTAAAGGCTTTAACAAGATGCATGTGAAGCGGTCCATAAATATAAACAGCTTTTTCAGTAGGTCCCATTTCATTCCAGTTGCTTGGAAAATCAAAGCGTGTATCACGATCATTATCAATTAATTGGTTTTTTAAATCATAGAAAGCTTTGACGAGGGCTTTTTTGAATGCACGCACCGTATCATTGTTACGCATATAGGTCATGAGTAGAGTGGCTTGTGGTTCGTTGAGAATAGCAACTTCTCTCTTTTGACCACCTTTACCGTCTCTTTTACTCACTTGGATTTCAAATCCAAGTGAACCAAACTCTTCAAAATCCTTACGATTATTGCGTACTAACTGTATAACTGTTTTATGCGTATTACCCACACCCTCTGCAATTTTTAAAGAAGTTGTAACAGCAATACCAGCATTGTTGATTGTCACTAAATTGTTCATGATGAACTCCTAATGGTTTTAATGTCTCTATTGACACCCCCAAGGGTGCCGGGCGTTAGAAACACGGCCATTAGTCCGTCGCTATGTCTTCCCCTCGTGAGAAGGTATTGTATAGCATAGCTACACCCGACAAAATCGTTATATGCCAATAATAGCATAAAAGACAATCAGTATTTTAAATGCATGGGAGAGATCTTACGTGACCTATCCGCTAATGGTTTAGTGTTTCTAGCACTTATGATTCGATTAACATGAGGGTTTATTAGTGTCAATATGCTTTTAAAAAATTATTTTACATATTGTTGTTTTCAAAGGATCGCATTTGAAATGCTACCCTTTACTATTCACTCGCATTTGAAATGCGAGTGAACCAAAATCCTTATGATTTGCTGTTTTAAAGGGTGCGATTTCAAATCCAACCCTCATTTTTCCCATTCATTTTAATTCACCCCTCATTTAAAGGAGCATAAAGTATGGCAATAGGTTTTCTACACGGTGTTGAAGTCGTTGAAGTTGACGACGGCACCCGCCCCCTTCGCGCGGTACAATCGGCAGTTATCGGAATTGTTGGCACAGCACCCGATGCAGATGAACAAGTATTTCCTCTTAATACACCCGTTTTGGTAACAGGCTCTCTTTCACAAGCCGCTAAACTGGATAAAACAGGCAAGCGTC
>NZ_JBHIRN010000032.1:0-4950 GCF_042197205.1 Bartonella sp. AA2SXKL | reverse complement strand
GACGCTTGCCTGTTTTATCCAGTTTAGCGGCTTGTGAAAGAGAGCCTGTTACCAAAACGGGTGTATTAAGAGGAAATGCTTGTTCATCTGCATCGGGCGCCGTGCCAACAATCCCGATAACTGCCGATTGTACCGCGCGAAGGGGGCGGGTGCCGTCGTCAACCTCGACAACTTCAACACCGTGTAGAAAACCTGTTGCCATACTTTATGCTCCTTTAAATGAGTGGTGAATTAAAATGAATGGGAAAAATGAGAGGTAAAAAGCTGCTCTTGAGAAAGGTTTGTTTTCAACAAGCACTTTCTTTTTATAAATATCTTGACTTAGTCCCAAAATGGTACTAAGATTGATAAAAATCAGGATACACTTATGAAAATTGTTAAAATCTCCACACTTCAAACTTTTTGGACTCGATATCCTGATGCTGAACAACCATTAAAAGCATGGGTAGATGAAGCTAAAAACGCACAATGGCGTTCTCCTCATGACATTAAAGAGAAATATAAAAATGCAAGCATATTAAAGAATAATCGTGTTGTTTTTAATATTAGAGGCAATGATTATTGTTTAGTTGTTTCAATCTTTTATCCAGCAGGTTGGCTTTACATAAAGTTTATAGGGACGCATAAACAGTATGATGCGATTGATGCCAACACTGTAGAACTAAAGGAATTTAAGAAATGAATATCAAACCAATTCGTACAGAGAGAGAGTATCAAGAAGCTTTAGAAATTGTGTCTGCAATGTTTGACAATCAACCTAAAGAGAATACTCCAGAATTTGATCAAATGGAGGTTCTTGTGTTGTTGATTGAAGCGTATGAAGCAGAACACTATCCTGTTTCTCCTCCTCACCCGATTGAAGCTATTAAATTTAGAATGGAACAAATGAACTTAAGTGCTAAAGATCTCGTTCCTGCGATTGGTCATTTAAATCGTGTTTATGAAATCTTGAGTGGTAAAAGAAAATTAACACTGCGCATGATTAAAAACTTGCACCAACAGTTCAATATTCCACTAGAAAGTCTGATAGCTTAGGTTTTATACTAATTTATTTTTTTGAAAGATTTTTAAGGGGTTTCAAAAGGTCTTCAAAGATCATTTAAAGACCCTTTAATATGTATTATTTCTCGTTTTAGAAATCGCAATTTGAGATGATCAGCTCTTGAGCCGGCATTGGATTATTTGAACCACATGTATAAGATGTATTCACTTCTTTTAGTTTAAATTGGCTAAAGGTTTTTCGGATCTCTGGCACATCATTGAGAGACAGAACAAACTTTCCCTTTAATTGTGCAAGCAGTGTGGACATCGTCTGGTAATCCTCTCGCTTAAACAAATCCTTGCCATAGCAATTCTCAACGCCCCAATAAGGTGGATCAAGGTAAAACAAGGTCGTTGGCCGGTCATAACGCCTGATAAAATCAAACCAATCTAAATGTTCAATAGTGACACCTGATAAACGCCGGTAAATAAGCTTTAAGAACCCTTCAAGTTTGAAAGAGTTAAACCGTGCACCACGGTGGGGATCAACTCCAAAGGTACGCTTTGCCACCTGCCCACCAAAACTCAACCGCTGTAGATATAAAAACCGCAAAGCTCGCTCTAAATCCGTAAGCGTCTTTGGATCTTGTAACGTAAAACGTTGAAACGCCTCACGGCTGCTAATCTGGAACTCCAACAGATCCATAAAAGGGTGATAATGGCGTTGCAACACCCGAAAAAAATTCACCACATCGCCTGAGCGATCATTGATGACTTCATATAAGGGAATCAATTTCCGCCTAAAGAATATTCCTCCCATGCCAACAAAAGGTTCGGCATAAGTGCGATGGGGAATGCCTTCAATGATTTTGATAATGGTTTTTGCCAACTTTATTTTGCCACCAACATAAGCGGCAGCTGGTTCTATAGGATCAATAGATTTTAATTTTTCTTTACAAAGTATATCCATCATTTTTTAACACTCTTCCATCTATATTAGCCATCTTCTCACTGTTTCCAAGTGATAAGAAGTGGCTGCGATGTTAAGTTGTGTTACATCGGGCGGGTGTTTCTCAAACTGTTCCCGTTGGCTGGACTACCAGCCCAGCCTCTATTTTTTCTTTCTTTCTTTGGTTTGGAGTTTCTAGGATAATTCCTGTGATATATCTGCTTGATTTCTCATAGCGATAGGTTATCAGAGCGGCTTGCCAAGAGCTGTTGATCTCTTTACAAATTTTTTGGAGTAAAAGAGGGGATTAGCCATGATTTCGGGGCATCCCTCTAGAGATAAAGAATGACTTCACTACAGTGCAGCAGAGACTATTCACTTCTATTGTCATCTTGCTCTCCAAATTAATGAAGAGACCATAACAATCATCTACACTCTCTCATAAGACTGACACTGTCAGTCAAAAAGCCCTTTAAAAGGGCTTTGAAAGAGCGATAAAAGGACTTAAAAACATGTAAGCCAGCTTATACAACAGCTATCCATTTGACTTGTGTCATATCTTGGTTACTTGTGCATCCATTTATTCTTTCCATAATCTTATAAGAACAGCGCCATCAGCACCAGCACCGCTGTAATGCCCATCCCCGTTAGCACCAGCACCTCCACCCCCAAAACCACGCCCTGCTTTTCCTGAAGTATGGTAACCATCTCCCGTTCCTCCAGCGCCACCCCTTGATGTATCGCCCCCAGCATCACCTCCGTTACCACTCATTTCTGCATCAATTCCTTTCGTTCCAGCATAACCATTTCCGCCTTTGGCAAGTCCTAAGAGACCATCTGTTGCCCAACCAAAGTTCCCGCCAACTCCTCCAGTACCACCAGAACCTGAGTAACGGGATGATGGGCTGGAATAATAAGCACCTCCACCACCTTTTCCTCCTGTAGCTGTCATAAAATTTTTGCCAACGGTTGTTGTGCCTCCAGAATTTCCTGTCGCACCATGCTTTGCAACAGAAGTTCCTCCTTTACCAATGATGATATCCTCATGCCCGTTTAAACTGGCTTTATAGCCGTACCACACGGAACAACCTCCACCTCCTCCACCGCCGCCTAAGCAATAAGACCAAGAGCAACCACCACTACCGCCGCCTAAGCAATAAGACCAAGAGCAACCACCACTACCGCCGCCACCCCAGGCTGTAATTTCGACTTTGGTTTTATCCGTGACCCAGTTGGGCCATTCAATTTTCCCATCTTGCGTATAAAGCAATTCAGCATCGGCAATAATGAGTTTATTAATCAAATCTTTTTTGATGTTTTTAATTTCCTGCTTGAGAATATCTATTTCTGATTTCGTATAAACAAGTTCTCCATCGACTCTCAAAGGTCCTTTAAGTGAGCTTCCGCTTGTACTTAAGTTAGTGATCATTTTGTTATTATGGGTAATATTCAATGATGTGTTTCCCAACAGTTCTAAGCCACCACTCATAGTGACTTTGCTGGTAAATTTATTGTAATTCTGCCACTCATTTGGACTTGTGAGGCGTCCATAGCTTGTCAGATCTTCATTAATCTTGGCTCTAAAATCATCAAGCCCCACAATATCTTCGGTTTTATGTTGATGTGCGCCTAACAGTGAGACAGCACTGCCAAAGGTGAAGTTATTATTGCTTGATTTATAGAGAACATAATTATTTGCGGCATCTTTTGCCCCCTCGATATCGCTTAAATCAGCAAATGAGAAGGTTTTATCGGCTGCCATTTTGCCTTTGAGAGCCGCTTCAAGATCGGCAACATCACTTATTGTATGCGTGTGTTTTAAAGGTGCTTTTCCCTCTACCTTTTCCTCAACAGCCAAAAGAGCTTGATCAATTTTGGTCAAGTTTTCCCGCAAGATTGGGAATTCAGAACTGATAAAGCGACCTTCTTTCGGCAATTCCATGTCGAGTTTTTTGGTTTTGGTCATCTCTGTTCTCCCATTATAATATGCCAGCGCCAAAATCGCTCACCATGGACCGTGCAGCAGGTCCACCAGTAAGGGTCAATTTCAAGCGTGCTTGTTTGGCTGTTTTGTCACCACTGATAAATTTTCGTTCTGTCCAAAGTGGTTCAGTGAGTTGTTCTGTTTCGTCAAGTTTCAAAGGGGTGAAACCACCATCATCCAGCTGCATCTCGCAAGTGAAGGTTGCACCACCCGGTAAAAAGGTTTTGATATAGCTCGTTAACCTTGCCTTTTCACCAAAGGCAAAAGCACGCGTGACATAGGTCGCTTCCTTATGGATCTTTCCCGCGATCAATTGAACAGGCGCAAATAACACCGGTGAGAGTTTCTCTGTTCCTTTAAGAATAGCGCGAAGCTTGATCTTTTCACTGATATATTCAGTAAGACTGAGCAATTGAAAGGGAAGGAGTTGATAAACCGTGCCGTTGTTTCTTTCAATTTCAAAGATGACAGAACAATCGCTTGAAGGCAACTCAATGGCTGCGCGTATTTGTAAATCAGAGCAGTCCACAAGATCAAAAGTGCCTAAATCGACAATCTTTTCTGTTTGCCTATAGCGGGCAGCGAGCACCCGAAAGGCTAAAGCCTCATCTTGATGGGCTGTCCAACTTTGTGCGTTAACAGAAGAAAAGCGTGGACCGGTCACGTAAGGGTGACTCGAGACATATCTCTGGTGTTCTGCATCAAAATCTCCAAGCTTTGCTAGTGAGACAGAATGATCAGCATCATCGGTTTTAATGACAAAAGCCGTTAAGCGGTCATCCATCACAAGGAGTGGTACATCATAGCGTGCTTCTGCCCAACCTAGCTTTGCGCCCTTCATAGAATAAAAGCTTTGCGCTTGAATATCGGCGGTAGGATAGCCGTTTTCTGTGGTCACCAAATCAATCACCAAATCATGGTTCTCATTACCGATTTTGCAAAGATGAAAGTCAATACCGGTGATTTGCCGTGTTTCATCGGGGGTAAAAACTTGCGCTTGTGGGTCCACTTGCGTCCATATCTTCACCGTGGTGGT
>NZ_JBHIRN010000031.1:0-5320 GCF_042197205.1 Bartonella sp. AA2SXKL | reverse complement strand
AAGCCTGTTTCTGCCGCACGCCGGTGTGCTAAACCTTCAAGACGCTTTCCGCCTGCTTTGGTCCATTTCTGTAGCTCGGCAGGGACAGCTTCATATTCACCTTGATTGAGCTTTTTTAACAGTGTCGAGTTACAAAAGGCTCTTGTTAGTTGACGCTATTTCTAAAAATGATTGATTAGGATTAATAATGATACTATTATTGGTTATAAACAATAAAGTTGAAAAAATAATCAGCTTGATGAAAGCATCACCAAAGAACATCAAGTTTTCAGATTTGTTGGCTGTGTGTGTGTGTACATTTTTTTTGGAGAACCGCGGAACAATGGTAAAAGCCGCTTTGTTTTTAAAACCCCGTGGCTTGGTGACCCCCGTATGAATATTCAAAAAGATTCTGGTAACAAAGCAAAAGCTTATCAAGTCAGACAAGTCTTACAAGCGATAGAAAGGATGAAACATGAACAATAATCATTATACATATCGTGTTTTGTGGTCGCAAGAAGATGAGGAATATGTTGGATTGTGTGCAGAATTCCCATCCCTTTCATGGTTAGATGCTCAAGCAGAGAAAGCTTTAAAAGGTATTATGGACCTTGTTTCAGAAGTTGTTGAGGACATGCAACATAATGGAGAAGAAGTTCCTCTGCTTTTGTCTCATGGTAAATATAGTGGCAAGTTTCAATTAAGAATACCACCAGAACTCCATAGAAAACTTTCAATACAAGCCGCTGAAAATGGTGTTAGTTTAAACAGATACATTTCTTCTAAGCTTTGAATCTTTTAAAAATCTATACGTACTAAAAGAAAATTAATTCTTATGAAAACCTCTAAATTAAACAAATACCCGTTTTCAAGACGGATGAAGAAGCAGAAAACTTTGTTGATACTGCAACCTTACTGATTATGACTTAACTGATTTTAAATCTGTTCATTTTGAATTCTTACCTAAAGAAGCCTCTTGATCTTCTCCCCACCTTTAAAGATGGGGAAGGGAGGTACTTAAGCAACCTTTTTAATGGGGTTTTCTAGATCTGGTTCGTAAGCTCGCAATAAAGGCAACATAACTGTAGGAAACTCTGAATCGCCAAAATCTGTAAGAGCTGCCAAAATCTTTGTAATATTAGGCACTTCATCTTGAAGTTTAAAAACTAAAGCTTTTTCCACCATGCCCATAATCTCAATTATGGCAGTGCAATCCTCATCTCCAATGCTGTGATGATTGGAAAACTGAAACAATGCTATTCATAAATCGCACAAAAAATCGATACTGGTATTCATTGCACACCCCCAAAGATTTTCTTTGCCATACTGCACGCCATCTCGCTTGCCCCTTAATGCCCCCAGATACGCCGCTCCTCACAGGGGCGCACGTAATTATAAACCGCCTGTGTATGTCCACCACCGGTATCAATACAAGCAGCTGTTATCCTAATCCCCTCTTTATAGCCTAGATGTGGCCAGCGTTTTGCAAGATATTCATCCAATTGGTCCCATACTTCAAAAGAAGAGGGATCACCAAGGATCACTTGATAATCAATATGCCAACTTTCTTCACTACGCCCCCATCCCACCACTTCAAGTTCCAAGCGGTCATTTTGCACATCAATACCAGCTGTCAACACGACGGATTGTTCTGGTGCCAATGGATAATCTTCGCGTTTTGCATAGAGGCTATCAGGATCAATAACTTCGCCTGTTCTGTCCTCCCATGGCTCTCCAAGAACTGTATTAATAAAAACTTGCAAAAGAGCAGGGTCTTCTTTGGCATTTAAAAATTCGCGCGCACAATCGCCCCAAGTCAGCCATGGCGAATAAAGCGCTGAAATATGGTAAGAACGCAAATTGGGTCTGCTTGACTCACTGGTTGGGACCCAGCATGCGCCTCTTTCTTCACACATGAGATCTGTTTTTCGGTGCTCGGCATGTTCATGACCACAATGCGCACAAACAAAAACAGCTTTTTCGGGAGCCCCTTTCGGCCATTTGATTTGTGACCAAACAATCGGCTGGAGTGTACCACATGCATCACAAGGCACGTTGTAATATCGCTGGTCTCCTAGTACAAAATCTTTGGCAATACGGCTTGTGTCACGGTGGGTGGGTGTGGACAATTTAAAGATCTTTCGTTGTACAAAGGTTGATGTGCGCTTTTCCGCAATCATCACTGGATCACCTTCGTTATCGACACTGAGAGGATAACCATCCACTTCATCCAAAATCAGATAACGAATAGGCATGGAACGCAAACCAGCAGCACTGTTTGCCCCTGTAAGCATCAGTGCACCACCATCAAACTCTTTCGAAAACATGGTATTCCCGCTGTCGCGTGCCCGCGCTGGGGCAATGCGTTCGCTTAAAGCAGGGCTTGCCATAATCATAGGATCAAGCCGCGTCTTTGAAAGCTTTTTGGCTGTCTCAACCGTTGGCATCACATAAAGGGCAGGTCCTGGACTATAATGAATAGCATAACCGCAGAAATTTAATCCTGCCTCTGACATGCCAACCTGCGCCCCTTTCATGACAATAGTTGTTTCAATCGGTTTGTGAGAGGAAAGATTATCCATGATTTCGCGCAAATAGGGGGTCCGCTTTGTTCTCCACAATCCAGATTCAGCACTTGCTACGGTGCTAAGGTATCTATTCTTATCCGCCCATTGCGAAACCGTATACGGTGGGTCCGGTTGTCTTGCATTATTGGCATGGGCGAAAAATTCTTCGACTGCATTGTCATCCATTATTCGTTTCTTGCAAGTTCTCTAACTCTGGAGAATGAGGATCATGAAAAGGCACTGGAATATTAACCGCCTCAAGCAAAGCGGTTCTCATAGTGTAATCAATAGCACCAATAAGGCTGGCCGCATCACATCCAACTTGTGCAGCAATGCTTGCACCAAAACGATGAGGAAAATTCAACATAGCATCACGGTGCGTTCTTCCAAACTCACGAGCTGCCTTTTTCATTTCTTCTCGATCAACAGTGGTTTCGCGCAATCGTTCAAGTGCAATCTTTTCGCTTTCAAGGGCAACTTGCATTCGCTCCAGTTTTATCTTGTATTCATTGGCTCCATCTGTAGAGGCTTGTTTGATCTTTGTCCGCGGTTGACCATCAGGCGCTAAAAATGGAGCAGGGCGCTTTGTTGGATTCTCATTCCAGATGGCTGTTGCAACGGCTTCATTGACAGAACCATCTTCAAAAAGAGCCTTATCAAATTTACCTGTCTTTATCCGAGAAACCACCGCATTATGTGAAACACCCATCTTCTTCGCAAACGCACGAACCGATAAACCCTTACGCGTTTTCTTATTCATAGTTGCTCCATTTTGAATGGTATATACGAATTATTGTACACTTTAATTGTTGACAAGGTTTTATTTTTCGTGTACATAAAATATATGAAGATAGTGTGGGATGAACCAAAAAGAGCTTTAAACATTGATAAACATAAGCTTGATTTTGCTGATGTTATTTACTTTGACTGGGAACATGCTCTTATTGATGCAACACATTCAAACCGCATGAAGGCTATTGGACATTTTGCTGATGGCACAACAGTTATTGTTTTTGCAAAGCTTGGCAATGAAGCGATATCCATTATCAGTTTTCGTCAAGCGAATAAAAAAGAAAGAGAGGTTTTCAATGATTATCAAAAAAAACTTTGAAACAGGATGTGGCTACACAAAAGAAGATTGGGACGCTGTGGATTCCCCACCATTGACAGATGAAGAACTTGCACGCTTAAAGCCAGCTAAAGATGTTTTACCAGCCTCCTTTTTTAAATATGTAACAGAAGAACGCCGTAAACGTGGGCGTCCACCGGTTGAATCTCCCAAACAAGCGGTTACTCTACGCCTTGACCCAAATGTTATTGCCTCTTTTAAAAAACAAGGAAAAGACTGGCGAACACGTATGGGTGAAGTCTTAAAAAAAGCAAGTGGTTGTTAAGCCAAACGATCTCGCCACTCTAAAAAATGTGCTTTACAGTTGAAATTAAACTTCAATTGTATTACATTGAAGTACAATTACAAGAGGAGAGCTCATTATGGCTGCCAGTCGCATGGTTCAAGCGCGTGTACCAGAAGAAATTCAAAATATCGCTAGTCAAGTTATTCAAGCTTCAGGTTTATCAGTAAGTGATGTTGTGAGAGTGTTGATGACGCGTATTGCACAAGATAAAGCTATTCCGTCCTTCTTGTTTCAACCTAATGCAGAAACTATAGCGGCTTTTGCAGAACTAGAGGAAGGTAACTTAAAAAAGTTTCATTCCGTAGACGAATTATTTGATGATCTCTATGCGGACGATTGAACGTACCACTATCTTCAAATGTGATTTCAAGCGTGAAATGAAAGGACGGTATCGGCATCTTTTAGATACTGATTTGCGCCAAATCATTGCAGCATTAGCAAATGATCAACCCTTAGAACCTCGATATCATGATCATGCATTGACTGGGAATTGGAGCAATTATCGAGATTGCCATATTCGACCTTACCTAGTGTTGATTTATCGCTTGATTGGTCAAGATCGATTGATTTTAGCGCGTCTGGGCTCCCATTCAAAACTTGATCTTTAAACCACCTCCCCATTTTGAGAACGGGGAGGGGAGATGTGTTTTAAATCTAAGCAGCTTTTACGACAGATCTTGCTAAAACGCGCTTAGCTTCTTTTGTAACTGATTTGTAATGATCAAGTTCTTTTTCGATTTCATCTATTTTCAAAAGATAACCAAAGATGATACCCATGATTTTAGGATAATTTGTCAAAACATATTGGCGAAGATAGTTAAAATCATCAAAGCGTGTATCATTATCATAATCAACAGCTTGGTTTCTCAGTTTCTTTTCACATTCAATAAAGTAACGGCGTGCTTGACGTCCTTTCTCATTGCGTTCAACCATGGAAAGTTCTTTCGCCATGTCTAAGGTGAGGTGATATTCTTTGCTGATAACATTTTAACGTTTCCCAATTTTGGGAAGCGTTAAAATATAGTCTTTTCCCTCTTCAAATTCATACTGATTAATACGGTTCGTAATCCAAATAGCAAAACGTTTACCTATTGCCAAAAATGTATGTAATTCAGGTGCATTCACTGTCTGAACGATATCACCATCAATCGTAGTTTGATGTAAGTCAATTAAATATTGTGCCATGATTTGGCTCCTATGTGCTTAAAGGTTTTCTATTGACACTCTAAAAGATGCCGGGTGCTAGAAAACACGGCACATAGCCCGTCGTTATGCTTTCCCCAAGGGTATTGTATAGCATAACTACACCCGACAAAGTTATTATATGCGCCTAACATACAATGAGTCAAAGTCTTTAAT
>NZ_JBHIRN010000030.1:0-5938 GCF_042197205.1 Bartonella sp. AA2SXKL | reverse complement strand
GTGTTTGCAACGTTTCCAGCCGCATCTTCTTGTGATGCATCAAAAAGTTCGCACTCTATTTTTGTGGTGTAACCACCCGTTTTATCAAGTTTGTGTTTAACGCTTTTGATGCGCCATTCTGCCGGTATATAAGGGCGGAAAGGGGGCTCTTGAACAAGCTTTGCTTCTGCTTGCACAAAGGGATCACCACCGATATCACATGAGAAAGAAGACTTACCGCGTGATGATTTATTGCGATAAGCAGCAATGGCCGCAACAGCCTCTGATTGGTTATGGTAGGTGTATTTGAGTTCATGGAACGGCGGATTACCAACTTTGACTTCTTTTTTTTCACCACTGCGGATATCATGATAAGTTGCGAGAACACCGCCTTTTTTCTCTTTGTCTTCTTCTTCTTTCTCAGATTCTTTTTCTGCTTTTTCCGATTCAGATGATGGTGCTCTGTCATTGTCATCCATATGGATAAAGTTTTCATCATCATCAATCTCTTCTGGTTCTCGTGCATCAGCCGCGGCTTTTTGGTCGTCCCCCACATCTGTTTCTAAGCCATTGGCTGCACCTGCTTCATCTCGTGCGCTGTATTTAAAATCCCAAGAGGTACAGAGTTTTTCATGGATAATAACAACGGGGAGTGTTTCACCAGTGATAGCTTTGCCTTCCCCCCGTCTAGCCAAAACAAGCTTGCCATCAACGGGTTTTGCTACCGCATCATAGTCTTCTGCAAGGCGTGTGGCAAAAGCCATATCGCTTTCAGCTGTTTGATCAATGTGACGCACAACAATTTTAGCAAGAGCAGGGTCAACTTTTGGTGTATAGCCATTACGCTGTGCTATCTCTTGAACAATACTGCCAAGGGTTTGCTGGTAATAGGATTGGCTTTTGGGGGTTCTGTAAGACGTGTTCATTGATGCGGCGCGCCCTGTCACGCTTAAGCTTTGTGGTGGGCTGCTTACAGAGATTTCATCAATCAGATAGGCTCCCATATCGCGATTTTTGCCCCCTTCATAGCCAAGAGTTACAGAAATGACTGTCCCGATAAGAGGAATATCAAGAAAGCCGTTATCACTGTCACGCGCACGGTCATCAAGCTCTATAGTGATACGATCACTTTTGTTTTCTGCTTCATCGGTAATTTCAATCGACAAAACATAATCCATAAGAGTTTTTGTGATGTCTTCTCCATTTGCCAGAACCATGCAAAAAGGTTTCATGATTTGCTACCCCAAATTCTGATTACTGGTGTGGCTTTCGGATAGGGGAGGGTTGGTAAGAGTATCGTGATGCCTGCTTTTAAAATGGGTCCATAGTCTGCAAGACCAAAATTTGCTGCATAAACGCGTTCAACAGCAAGGGCTTGTTGACCCTTTGCATAGTATCTCCAGCAAATGGCATCAACCATATCGCCTTCTTTTGTTACGTAAAGATCACTCATAGCTCTTCACCATATTCTCTCAACTTTATTGTAAATTCTTGTTTTTTTGGGGTGCCATTATGATGAAAAATGCTTTGTTTTTCCTCTACAGAAAGAATGACAAACTTACCTAAGATTTTGCTTTGACCAGTCACAAGAATGTGAGGTCCTTCATGTGCCATTTGCCGTAAATATTCGAGCTGTCTATGACCACCTTTGAAATCTGGATAAATCACACCAGTTAAAGAAAATTCCGCATTTGCAACGGCAGGTAATTGAAGAGCTGCTTTGCGCCCCAATCGTCCTTGCTCTACCCATGGAACCCCATAAGACATATCAAGTGTTTGATAAGCTGCTGTTTCAATCGAAAAAATAAAACCACCCAAAGCTAACATCATGGTATTTAATCCGAAAGGCTAGAGGCTATGGCTAAACGTTGCTGTTTTGCATAGCGTTCAAGTGCTTGATTGACAGCGTCTCTGATTTCATCTTTAAGACCATTGGGGACGGAAATATTTAAATTTGAAATCATCACACGGGCATCTACTTCTATCGGCTTATGAACGGTAATGGGCTTGGGAGCTTTAAAGGCACCCACTTTTGCATTTGTAGCCTGCATTTGTCCTGTTTCGACTATGCCTGCATTAAAACCACTCTTGCGTTTTTCAGGTGGGGTATTTGTAACCACTGCTGTATCCAGCATTTTTTTTGCCTGTGTATTGGTTTCTTCGGTAAAGGTTTTAATGGTCTGCGTTGAAGTCTTGTCTATTGAAACATTAAACCCTAACTTTTCTTTCACCCAATTAGGCATCCAACTGGTTAATTTCTTCATCATATTGCCAAAACCGTTATACAGATCATCCCATTTGCTTTTGATGCCCTCCCAAAGCCCATTAATAAGATTGGAGCCTACTTCCATTAAATCGACACCAAACAGCCATTCAATGAGTTCATTGATTTTTTTCGAAATCCAAGTCAGTGGTGAAAAGTTTTTAAAGAACGTCAAGAGGTTATTGAAAACATTACTACATAAGCTGTAAAAAGAATCCCATAGCTTGCTTATAAAGCTTATGACTGTATCCCAATGTTTGTAGAGCAGATATCCGGCAGCAACAAGAGCTGCAATGCCGCCAATAATCCAGCCGATAGGAGTGGTCATGATTGCGATACCAAGCGATATAAAAGCAGAACTAACGGCAGTTATTGCTGGAATGAGTGAAGCTACAAGAGATAGTGCAAGACCCGCAACTGCAGAAGCTGCCGGTACCATTGCCGCAATGAATGCTCCGGTAAGAACTGCTCCAACCGCGGCTAAAGATGCAGCCACCCAAGCATTGAGTTCATCCCAATATTTATAGAGTGCGGCAAGTACCGCGATACCCCCAATTAGCCAACCGATAGGTGTGGTCATTATAGTATAGCCAAGCGTGACAAACGCTGCTCCCGCTGCTCCCGCTGCGGCAATGAGTGGACCAAAAATGAACGAACCAAGTGCCACAAGTCCTACCTTAAAGAGGGTTATTTCACCAATCAGAGGTTCTAGCCATTGGAACCAGCCTTTAATCCTCTCTATAAGATCACTTATGCCTTTTCTTAAATCAGAGGTAGGATTAATCAAATCATTAAGGACTTTTTTTAAGGTTTTTGCCCAGCTCGCAACAGTTGTTTGAATGAGGTCGCGGTTTTCATCAATCAACTTTGAAAAACCGTCAATCATATCATTAATCACGGGCATGAAACGCGCGCCAATAAAGCTCGCGATACCGCCTATTTTTTTCTTAAAAGCACCAAGCTTGTCACTCAAATCTGCGGCATAGCGTGCGACATCGGCACCTATCAGCCATTTTCCTTTCCGCGCCTTTGCAAACAGCTCTTTAATGGGTGCCATGCCTTGTGCAAGCATGGTCGCCATTTCTTTACCATCGCCCCCAAACAGCAGAGCGGCAATATGCTGTCTTTGTGCTTGGCTTTTCATCTTACTCATCTTGTCGGTAATTTCTTCTAACAAGACAGAAGTGGATTTGAGTTTTCCAGAAGTGTTTTTGACAGAAATGCCAAGTGCTTCAAAGCCCATCATGCCTCTTTTTTGTCCGGCATATGCTTGTGCTGAACGCCTATTTAAAACCGCTAAGGATTGTTGAAAAAGTTCGGCAGAAGTGCCTGAATTATCGGCTGCATCACCCCATAATTGAAGTGATGCAACACTCATATTTAAATGGTGTGATGCGTGATAAAGACTATCGCCCAGATGCATGGTTTTCATGGTGAGGGCGGCTACACTTGCCACAAGACCACCACCAGCAAGCCCTAAGACACCGGTAAAGACTGAAGCACGACTTGCCGCTGTGCTAAGAGCACTTTGAACGCCATGAAGGCTTTTTGTCATGTTTTTGACAGCAGCAGAAAAGCGCACAATACCCAAACTATGTGAGAGTGTTTTTGACAATGTATCGAATTTTTTTTGAAGATGTTTGAGAGGTGCGGTGAGTTTGTCTTCAAGAGACAATTTTACCTTTGCATCAGCAACTTTTTCACTCATTTTATCTTATACCTTTCTGCTGCTTGATTTCGCCAGAATATGAGTTCTTGCGGTTCCATTTCCATCATCTTTGAAAGGGACCAATGGAACACAATGGTAATATCGGCTATGAGTTTAGCGGCGGTTTCCCAGTCGAGGTATCCCGCCGCTTGATAAAAGACTCCAAAATCTCTCCAATGCTCGACAAGTCATTAATATCGAGTTCTCCAACCGCTTCATGTGCCCATCCAGAAAGACGTGCAACCATAGCAATTGTTTGCTCTATGCCTTCTTTTTTGTCGATTGCTTGCACATCTTTTGTTTTGGGGCGCTGTAAGGTAATTGTGGTGTGCTCTTTTCCTTCAAAAGTAACAGGTATCAATAATTTATGTGTAATGCTTGTTTGTACGGTCATTTTATAATCCTATATTTTCTCTATGGTCTGCGAGTTGATTGACGCCATTGAATTTTCTCACCAAGTTGAGGACGTCTATCTCAACGATTTCAACGTCCTTCTGGACATATTTGAAATATTGCAATGTGAATGTAGCCGTAGAAGTTGCTTTGCTGCCCGGTTGCCATTCTGCCATTTCAAAGCCTTTGCATAGTCCTCTCATGGTAATGACAACACCTTCTGCTGGTGTGCCTTGCGCTTGCATTGAACTTCGTAATGAGATATCAACATCAGTGCGCCCCAACAGTGCCATCAACTCTGGAGAGCAATCAGAAATGGTCATGCTAAGTGTGAGGGTTTCAAGACCAAGGTCAACTTCAATAGAGCTATCCATGCCTCCGCCGCGATAGCTTTCAACAACCAAATTCAAATTCGGTAATGTTACGCTTTCACATTTTGCTTGATAGGGAATGCCGTCGACAAAAATGTTAAAATATTTCAAAACTCTTGGTAAAACGGGGATAGCCATTAAAAGATCTCCTCTAAGTAATCATTCACAATGCGTGAACGGAATGTGATGTGTTCTGCTGGTGTTGTGGGGGTGAATTCGACATTGAAATAGACTCTGCCGCCTTCAATGGCGCTTGCTGTATTAAGCTCTAGATCAGGCGTACAACGCCCACCAAGAATGGCGCCTTGTGCTTTTAAATCACGCAAATAGGCATTGACGCTTTCACTGACATCATTCATGTAGGTCTTTTTGATATTGCGGTCGACAGCCCATAGATGCCCGCGCAAAATGGCATCATTGATCATATCTGCGGTTCTCACCACCGATAAGAAAGCAAACTTTGTATCGCTTGAGAGGGTGCGATTACCCCAAAGGCGATAGCCGTTTTCGCGGATAATGGTTGTGATGTTTTGTTCATTGAGAAGGTTGGCGCGGCTTGATCGATCACCAATGGAAAAATCAATGGGGCGTGCAATACCAACAATGCCATTTATCACTTTGTTTGAAGGAGAATGCCAAAAACCGTGTGTAAAATCAGTTTTAGCAATGACACCTGCAACCGCTGTACTTGCTGGCTGTTCTATGATTTTTCCATCACGATTCACCTTTACAAAAGGGTCAATGATAATGGCGCGTTTTGAATCAAAATCCTTTGCTGTGCTAAGGGCTGCTTCATCTGTCGTGTTTGGTGCATCAAGCACCACAATAGCACGCAGACGCTCTGCAATGCCAATGAGTTCTGCTGCGACGGGGTTGGCAGTTGCATCAGTTCCATTCTCTTCAATATTCACACTGGAAGGGCGTTGATGTGTAAAGCCTGGAGCGATGAGAATGCGTGGTGTTTGTCCTACAATGGATTGCGCTCCAATCAAAGCATGAACACCTTCATAAGCACCATTTGCGTTTACACCGCCAAGAACATTGGTGAGTGTTGCATTTTCATTGTCACCCTCGTTCACGCGCACGACAACAACAATGGCACCCACTTGCTTGAAAATGAGATCAAGGGCATTAGGTAGGGTGCCTTGACGCTTGCCTGTTTTATCCAGTTTAGCGGCTTGTGAAAGAGAGCCTGTTACCAAAACGGGTGTATTAAGAGGAAAT
>NZ_JBHIRN010000029.1:2500-4064 GCF_042197205.1 Bartonella sp. AA2SXKL | reverse complement strand
TTAAGATGATACCGGGGAAGGTTTTCCGGTTTATCCCGGAGGGCTTGTAGCTCAGTTGGTTAGAGCGCGCGCTTGATAAGCGTGAGGTCGGAGGTTCAAGTCCTCCCAGGCCCACCAATTTATGCTCGTTTTTTGCTTATCCAAGAGTATGAAGCTTCAGCGTATTAAAAACGCTTCAATCTTTGTTTATTTTTAAAGATTTTATTTTATCATCCAAAGATTATTTGTTAAATTTATCCTATTAAGCTTTCAAAAGAGGCTTTTAAAACCCCTTTCGTGGTACAGATAAATTTAAATGATGCAAATCAAAATAATACAGGGAATGCAAGTTGATAAATCTGGTTAAGGTTGATTTGAAAGAGCATTATTTAGGGGCCGTAGCTCAGCTGGGAGAGCACCTGCTTTGCAAGCAGGGGGTCGTCGGTTCGATCCCGTCCGGCTCCACCATTTAGGTCATCATCATGTTGTAAGAACACGGTTTAGTAAAAGGTCCAGTGATCTTTTGCTTGTTCTATTGAAATTGTGAAGAGAAGATATATTCAGACATGTTCCTTTTTTAAGGTTCCTTCTGAGGTACAAGTTTTTTGTTAAGAAAAATACTTTCTTGGGAAAATGCTTGTTGTCGAAAAAAGGTTTTGGAAAACAGATTTTAAAAAAGATCTTGAAAGAAAAACCTTTCTTCCGAAGAGGAAATCTTAATTTAGAAAAAGAGACATGTGTCGCAAGGGAATGCTCAAAGCCCTTGCTTATGATTGGAAGCTTAACCGCGCCATTGAATATATCTCGAGAAGCTGGTCTTTTCTGCTGATATTTGGTTTGTTTTGCGCTTTATTTTGCACAAGATAAAGAGAAGCAGACAAACCGTGAATGAATATTGGCAATGAGAACGATCAAGTGTCTTAAGGGCATTTGGTGGATGCCTTGGCATGCACAGGCGATGAAGGACGTGATACGCTGCGATAAGCTACGGGGAGGTGCGAATACCCTTTGATCCGTAGATTTCCGAATGGGGCAACCCACCTTTGATGGCTAGAAAAATTAAGCTGTTTTTTTAACAGTTTAGTTTTCTAGTCGTCAGATAAAGGTATCTACACCTGAATAAAATAGGGTGTAAGAAGCAAACGCAGGGAACTGAAACATCTAAGTACCTGTAGGAAAGGACATCAAACGAGACTCCGTTAGTAGTGGCGAGCGAACGCGGACCAGGCCAGTGGCTTGAATTAAGAAAAGTAGAAACGACTGGAAAGTCGTACCAAAGTGGGTGATAGTCCCGTATACGTAAATCTGATTTAAGTCCTAGAGTAGGGCGGGACACGTGAAATCCTGTCTGAACATGGGTCGACCACGATCCAAGCCTAAGTACTCGTGCATGACCGATAGCGCACCAGTACCGTGAGGGAAAGGTGAAAAGTACCCCGACAAGGGGAGTGAAATAGTACCTGAAACCGAATGCCTACAAACAGTCGGAGCCCAAGATTCGTTCTGGGTGACGGCGTACCTTTTGTATAATGGGTCAGCGACTTAGTCTAACGAGCAAGCTTAAGCCGGTAGGTGTAGGCGTAGC
>NZ_JBHIRN010000028.1:0-6858 GCF_042197205.1 Bartonella sp. AA2SXKL | reverse complement strand
ATGAAGTTTGAGACATTGAATTATGCTATTCAGGATGTTCGGAAAGAAGCAAGACAAGCTGCTGCTATTGGTCTAGCAGTATCTAATTTGAGCTATGACGATACACCGGGAAAATTAAGTTTTTCACTTGGTACGGGTGTATGGCGCAGTCAATCTGCACTTGCTATTGGAGCTGGTTATATGTCTGAAAATGGAAGATTTCGCTCTAACGTATCTGCAACGAGTGCTGGGGGACATTGGGGTGTAGGTGCTGGATTTAGGGTAACACTGAATTAACAATAGAAAATTCGAAATAAATTTTCCTTCTCTTATCAAATGCGTTACATGTGCCATTTAAAGAGAAGGAAAGTTATTTTCATCATAAATGAATAGCAATAGAAGATAAGGGCGTATTTCGAGTAAAAATATATTTTTTGTGAAATTTTATATGAAAAAATCATTTATCACCTCCAAAAGGAATTATTTGAGTAATCGATATTTATTTTTAAGAGAGTTCTGCCTTCTTGTCTCATCAGACAAGGGTAAAAATTTTATAAGAAGTGATATTTTACACAGAAATTCATAGAGTAGTATACTTGTAAAGTTTTATAATAATGTATTCTGTAATAATAATCTTAGTGGGACTAATTTTAGTTACAGTGAAACATTTTAACAAAAAAACTACAAATGCAGAGGTATGTTTTCATATAAATTAACAGAGTACGTGTAACCGCACAATATTTGAAAACTATACAGTTTATAATTTTATAATAGAAATATCCACGAGGGGTGTTCTTAAAGAAATAAAAAGTCTCATTTTTTCCTTGCTATTTTTTAATAATCTGTATAGAGTTCGAAAAATTAATTAAAAGAAACTAGAAATCTTCTCGCAAAGCGGGGTGCGGTAAGCTATGGCAAAATTACAAAATCACAATCATCTAATTTCAAAGAGCTTTAAGAGATTCAAATATAAAACTCAGGGATATCTCGCTTATTTTCACGAAAAAAGCGCAATAACCCTACAAAAAACGCTCTAAATTACTCAACAACAACTTAACTCCCTTGCGCAATAAACATTTTATTGCCTCTTAAACACACAACCCCTAATAATAGTACACAAATATGTTTTTTCTACACTTTTTTCACCTTTCTTCACCTTTAAATTTAAAGGCTCTGCTGAAGAAAAACACCCCTCCTTAAAGGGGGATAAATAAAAACCACATTAATTGGACTATCGATCAACGTCGACTTCTATCTCATTGATATCTTAGATAGTCCTCTTCCGCATTATGACAACCCTAATCTTTTATAAAACAAGAAAAAACAATCTCTGGAGCTTAGTAGCACCGGAATATGTCTTTTTGATGTTTTAAATATCTTTTTTTACTTAGAGGATTTATTATGAAAAAAATATATACCACACCACACACGCTAGCAGTGAGTAATTTAAAAAATTCTTGCTCGTCTTATCGATTACCTTTTATTAAAACGCTTTCATTAGTGTCAGTAGCTGTCTTTTTATCAAATGCTTCTCCTGTTTTTGCTTGTGATCTTTGGGGTAATGTAGCACAGTATTTTGGCGGAGGTACAAATATACGTAAAAGTATTGCGCCAACCTATATAATTAACGGTAAAATATATAGAGATGTTGGCTCTGCGCTGTATGGTTTGGAGAATTATGTCGCTGAAACCAGGTATGATAAGCTTGTTAAGCAAGATAGCTCAGGGCTTATTACAATTGGTGCGGACGTAGGTGGTAATAGAATAACTATCGCAAATAGCTCTCATGGATTGAGGACTCTTACTGGTGTTGCTGATGGTTGGGTTTCGCCAATCTCGTATGATGCAGTCAATGGTTCTCAGCTTTTTTCCCAAGGCATCAGTACTGCGATCTCTTTTGGCGGTGGTGCTGGATACGATAGAAAAGGAAACTGGATAGCTCCTACTTTTACAGTTAAGGTCTTTGATAAAAATGGTAATGGAGCTGAAAAGGATTATAAGAATGTTGCGGATGCCTTTACTGGCGTAAGTAGTTCTTTCACGAATCTTGATGCAAAGATTGAAAATATTAAGGTAGCAAGTAATAGTCTTGTTAAGCAAGATGATACAGGACTTATTAGCATTGGTGGAGAAGTAAGTGGAACTAAGGTAAGCATTGCAAACGTTGATAATGCAGTTCGGACTCTTTCGGGTGTTAAGGCTGGTTCGATTACAGCAGCGTCCACTGATGCGATAAATGGTTCTCAACTTTATTCCATGAGCAATGTAGTCGCAGGCTATTTTGGCGGTGGTGCTGGCTATAAAGATGGAAACTGGAGTGCTCCTACTTTTACAGTTAAGGTCTTTGATAAGGATGGTAATGGAGCTGAAAAGAAGTATACTAATGTTGCGGATGCCTTTACTGGCGTAAATAGTTCTTTCACGAATCTTGATAAAAAGATTGAGAATATAGTCATTAATGGGACAGGTGATGATCTTGTTAAGCAAGATGATGCCGGACTTATTACCATTGGTGGAAAAGTAAGAGGGGTCCAGGTAAATATAGCAAATGTTGATAATGTGGCACGGACTCTTGCGGGTGTTAAGGCTGGTTCGATTACAGCAACATCGACTGATGCGATAAATGGCTCTCAATTTTATGCCATGAGCAATGTAGTTGCTAGCTATTTTAGTGATAATGCTGGATATGATAAAGATGGAAACTGGAATGCTCCTACTTTTACAGTTAAGGTTTTTGATAAAAATGGTAGTGGGACTGAAAAGAACTATAAGAATGTTGGGGATGCGCTTTCTGGTGTAAGTAGTTCTTTTACGAATCTTAATCAAAAGATCGAAAGTGTGACAGGTGATAGTTTTGTTAAGCAAAATAGCGCTGGGCTTATTACGATTGGTGGAGACAAGGGTGGTGATAGAATAGATATTGCAAACGGTATTAATTTTCCACGAGTTATCTCTGGTGTTAAAGGGGGTGCATTTACGGCAACATCGACCGAAGCAGTAAATGGTGGTCAAATTTATTTGATGGCTCAGACATTTGCAAGTTATTTTGGCGGTGGTGCTGGCTATAAAGATGGAAAATGGTCACATCCTACATTTACAGTTAAAGCCTTTGATAAGGATGGTAATGCAACTGAGAAAAACTATACTAATGTTGCAGATGCGTTTTCTGGCGTTAATAGTGCTTTCACAAGTTTGAATGAGGAGATTGTTAAGATAAAGAATAAGCCTGGTATTGAAGAAAGGGAACACATCCATCAAGACGGTGATTTGAATGATATTATTTCAGAAGGCTTTCCTTTTATGAGAAGCTTACCTAGTGCTTTAGGTAATGTGAAGGTTCCAACTACGATAACTGTTGCTCCTAAATCACCATTAAAACAAGTAAGTTTTATGAGTAGTGAAGGTGAAAGCCGGCGTCTTTTTGATATTGCTGCTGGTGAGATTTCAGAAACGTCGACTGATGCTATAACTGGTTCTCAGCTCTATTTGATAAACAACCAGATTGCTACTTATTTCGGTGGTGGTTCTGGATATAAAGGTGGAAATTGGAGTGCTCCGACTTTCACAGTTAAAGCCTTTGATAAGAATGGTAAGGAAACTGAGAAAAAATATACTAATGTTGCAGATGCATTTGCTGGCGTTAATAGTGCTTTGGCAGGTTTAAATGAGCGGGTTATGAACGGTATTGGTGAAACAGAGGGTAAACCACAAAATGGTGATCCTTCGGATGTTATTTCAAAAGGCTTTCCTTTTATGAGAAGCGCACGTTTTCTAAGAAGCTTACCTCTTGCCATAGATGAGGAAGAAAGCGCCATAGATGAGGCGGATAATTCAACCACGGTAACTGTTGCTCCTAGTGAAATTTTAGAAAAGTCAACTTATGAGGTGACTGACAATCAGTTTTCACAGATGAGTAACAGGGTAACAGGCGTTGAAAAAAAGGTAGACAGCGTTACAGACAGGGTAACAGAAGTTGAAAACAAGGTGAATGTTGCGGTTAGCTATGATACCGATGATAGCGGAAAGAAAATCAATAGCATCACTCTAAAAGGTGTCGATGACAGTGAGCCTGTTTTGATTACTAATGTTAAAGATGGAAAAATTGAACATGGCTCTAAGGACGCAGTGAATGGTGGTCAGTTATACGATCATACCGCGGAGCAGATGAAGATTACTCTTGAAAGTGCGAAAAAGTACACCGACGATCAAGTCAATAATGGTGTTAACGAGGCAAAATCCTATACCGATATGAAGTTTGACGCACTAAGTTATGATATTACGAATGTGCGCAAAGAGGCAAGGCAAGCAGCAGCGATTGGTTTGGCAGTCTCTAACTTACGTTACTTCGATGACCCAGGATCTGTGAGTGTTTCATTTGGTGGCGGTTTTTGGCGTGGACAATCTGCCTTTGCGATTGGTGCAGGTTATACATCTGAAGATGGCAAGATTCGTTCTAATCTATCAGCAACCAGTGCTGGCGGTCAGTGGGGTGTAGGTGGTGGAATAACTCTGAAATTAAAATAACACCAGAGAATATGAAAAACTACAATTTAAGCGAAGTTTCGCCCTTGTCTTCTTAGACAGGGGCGAAATTTTATATTATAGAGAAGTAATATTTTACAGAGAAGGCCATAGAGTAGTATTTATAAAGTCTTATAATAATTAAAGTCTTATACCAATGTATTTTATAGTAATAATCTTAGTGAGATTGATTTTAGTAAGAAGTAAAGCACTTTAACAAAAATTTTACAAATACAGAGTAGTACTCTCAGTGCGTAATTGCGCAGTATTTTAAAACTGTACGTTCTATAATTTCATTGATAGAAAATATCCATTGGGGGATACGTTTAAAAATTTAAAAATCCTATTTTATTATTTTATTTATTTGCTCTGTACATAGCAGTAGCAATCATGAGGCACGCAACAGCAGCAATTATTAGTAAGACTCATTTTGATCAAAATGGGACACTTAAATAAAACTATGAAACAGAATCTCTAGACAAGTCTATAGTGCATGGAATCTATGAGTTTTAAAGTTATAAGGATATTTCACGGTTATATAAATCGGAAAGACTCATTCTGTAAAAATAATTAAATTCATTTTCTTCTTGCTATTTCACTCAATAGTCTATAACATCACAAAATATTCTTTAGTAAGACTCATTTTGGCAAAAACAGAAAAATGCTCGCAAGGGGGGGCAGTTGATTATGAACAACACACACAATCATCCTTATTTTACTCTAAAGCTTAAGAGTATGCCGCTTATCCCTGCGATAAAAGCGTAATAATTTCACAACAAGTACTCTAAATCATTCAGCCAACAACTTAAACTCTTCCCCTAATAATACCTTACAGCTTCTTAATCATATAAAATGAACTCTTTTACTTTTAAAATTATAAACCGCAGACCTAACAATAGGGTGCAAGTATGTCTTCTTCATACCTGTTTTTCACCCTCATCTAGGAGTTTTGTTGCAAAAAAAGCACCCTTCTTAAAGGCGGAAAAAATAAAAAACCCATTAACCACATCGTTTATCAAGATTAATTGCAACCTTGCTAGACTTCTAATTACTTCTGTTCGCCTCTGCGGCAAACTCAAACTTTATAAAGAACAAAAAAATCACGTCGTTAATCACTCCTAACACTGAAATATGACTTTTTAATGTTCTAAATATGTCTTTCCTATTTGGAGAATTTGTTATGAAAAAATTATATACCACACCAAAAGCGCTAGTGGTGAATGATTGTAAAGATTCTTGCTCGTTTTATCGACGGCTTTTTATTAAAGCGTTTTCATTGGCTTCAGTGATTATATTTTTATCAAATGTTTCTCCTGTTGCTGCTGCTACTCAGATTTTAAATAACATATCAAACGACTTTAGTGGTGGTACAAATGCGCTTAAAGGTATACCGCCAGCCTATGTAGTTGGCAGTAAATTGTATAGAGATAGTGGCTCTGCATTTGTGGAGGGGGAGGATGCTCCCAAGAACTTAAGTCTTAATATTAAGTTTCAGACTAAAGCTGCTTTTGATACTGCATTTGCAGGTACGGAAGGTTATAAGAATGTAGAAGGTTATAAAAGTGTTGCGGATGCATTTTCTGGCACTAATAGTGCTTTGGCAGCTTTAAATCACCAGATTGTTGAGATAAAGGAACCCCATGCTATTGGGGAAAAACAAGATAATCCATCTCAAAGTGATGATCAGCATAAGAACACAGGTAGCTTTTCTCTTTTAAGAAGCTTATCTCGTGAACTAGCCCGAGCGGATGATGCAAGTATGGTAACTGTTGCTCCTACCTCACCATTAACTCAAATAACTATTCGGAATAGTAAAGGTGAGACACGGCGTCTTTTGGATGTTTCTCCTGGTGAGCTCTCAAAAACGTCAACCGATGCCGTTAATGGTTCCCAGCTTTATACGTTAGGCACTGGGGTTGCAAAATCTTTAGGTGGTAATGCTAAGTATGAGAATGGCACGTGGAATGCTCCTACATTCAAGGTTAAGCGATTTAATCCTGATGGTGATGTTACTGATTCGACTTATGACAGTGTCGCGTCTGCCTTTGCCGGTGTTGGTGATTCTATCACGAATATTAAAAATGAGATTAGCAAAGAAATTGCTGGTGAAAAGAGTGATTCTTTAATCTGGAGCCAAACGGCGAATGCCTTTGTAGCGACGCATGGTGAAGAGAATACAAGTAGCAAGATTACGTCTCTTAAAAATGGAGACATTAGTAGAACGTCAACGGATGCTGTAACGGGTAATCAGCTTCATGCTCTAGGTGATAAAGTTGCACAATCTTTAGGTGGAGGAGCTAAGTATGAGGATGGCAAATGGAGCAAACCTAAGTTCACGGTTAAAACAGTAAAATCTGA
>NZ_JBHIRN010000027.1:0-6896 GCF_042197205.1 Bartonella sp. AA2SXKL | reverse complement strand
ACGATCAAGGGAGCAAAAAACACTGCAACTAAAGCCACAAAAACAGCCTCCAATATGGGGTGGTGGGGCTTTTTAGGAAGTCTCATAGGCGCCATTATTTCCAGTGTTTTTGGCTACTACGGTTATAGAAGCCGTAAGGACACTTTCATGCTTTAAAACGTCTACCTTTAAAACAAATACATAAAAAGCTGCACGCATAGTGCAGCTTTTTTGCAAAATCTTCTTGATTTTTCATGCTTTTCAACACAATAAGAATTTTCGCAATCCACGTGAAGCTTTTATAAGCGTGAGAAACAAGCTTCAAAATAAAAGATTTTTTTCAATAATTCTATTTTTTTATGTTTTTCCTTTAAAAAACTTCTTAAATGAAGTGTTGACTCCATCGATTATATATATGCCATTACAGCATAACAAATATGCGGCTCTTGCTCTATTTTTTCCATTTAAGCCAAACGAATTTCGCAAAAAAATATTTCTCTACGATCAACAACTTTTCTCAATGTGGAAAACATATCAATCTTACATCTCATGTAAGAGGGAGCATTATGCGGTTAACATTTCATCCACACACAATATGAGAGAATAAGTTGAATTCTCTGATACAAAGGGAATACCAACCTACCCAATGATCTATTCTCAACAAAGCAACACTCTCACCACTTCAATACCAGTATTTTAGTTTGAGTATACGAACACAATTTACATTCTAGATTAAATGTATCAAATAAATAATGAACATAAAATCTATGAATAAACAATGGTTTAACTGTACATGCTTCAAACAAAGAACAAAATTCTATAATCATGCGTTATTAAATTTTTTTTTGTAAATATTTTATACAGATATCAAAAATCGTACCATTGCTTTCAATACAAGAAACCGACATAAAAAGTTTCATATTGAATGACCAAAATAGTCTTTTACAAATTGCGATATTAGAGCAAAAACTTCATTGGCTAATTATATGAAAAAATAAAATAGAAAATGCATTTTAATAAATATAAAAGCAAATTGTTTTATAAAAGAATATGACAAAAACTGATAAATCAACTTATGATCATGTATTTATGATTCAGATATTGAGTTCAATTTTGCACAATCATTTGAAAAAAACGATAAGATTAAAGTTTATGCGAAACTGCCTAAATGGTTTAAAATTGATACATCTCTTGGATCATATACTCCCGATTGGACTGTATTATTCGAGCAAAATGGGCAAGAAAAACTGTATTTTGTTGTGGAAAGCAAAAGAAGTATTTTCGAAGACATGTTGCGCGTTCTGGAAAAAGCAAAAATCCATTGCGGTCATGAACATTTCAAAGCTTTGGGAGAAAATACCCAATATATTGTTTCTGATAATTATCAAACTTTTATCGATCAAGCACTTCAAAAAGATACCATAACAACTTGAAAAAATGTTTTGGCTATGGAAACAACCCTCCCCTATTGTTTATAAAATGCACCTTTTTCCTACTCTATAATTTACAAGCCCTTCCTTATAACCGATTTTAATTTTTATTAAACAATCAAGAGATTGTTGAACATTTTCCAGAAAAGGCTGCACATTTAAGAAAAGAAAATTATAAGCTATTGAGAATACATTTGACACCCAAACAATCATTTAAGCATAAAAAATGATCTATAAACAAACATTGGATTTTTAAGTCAATAATTTGATTTATAAAGATTTTAACATTTTCCATGTTAAATAATAAATGCAAATGGAGCAGGCATGCACGTCTCGTGTAGGTTCTGCTTTTGCTCTCATACAGAGTGAATTGACAGTAAACAGACTCCTCGATAAACTCATTAAGATCAACTTAACCGATGGTTTTATTTTGGAGGAAGAGGGATTGTATACAAGGGGACCATCAGCGCTCCCAATCACATTTATCCCAATATCAAAACCACAGCCATCACAAACACATGTTAATTTTTAAAAGTCTGGGAATGGGGCGGGGACAATATTTTAAAGAATATCAACAGGGGGCATAATAATGCAAAAGAGAGATTCCTATACAAAAACAGAAAGGTATGTCATATATACCGTCATTATTTCCAGCATACTTCCTCTGCTGGACGGGAGCATTGTCAATGTCATCCTTCCTAACCTTGCGCATTATTTTTCAGTCGGAGAAAATAATATACAATGGGTTGTAACATCCTATTTTCTCGCCACCGTTCTAGGGCTGCTAATGGCCGCTTTTGTGCAAGGAAGAATAGGTATCAAAAGCACTTGGCTTCTTGCAAGCTTCATTTTTATGCTTGGATCACTGGGGGTAGGATTAAGCTATAATTTTCCAACTATTATATCTGCCCGTATCGTTCAAGGTTTTGGGACCGGTCTTTTGCTGCCCCTTAGCCAAACCATCATTGCCTTACAATTTGGACAGACACGAGTGCGCCAAGCCATGGGCACCATAGCCGTACCAACAGTTTTCGCTCCTGCCTTTGGTCCGCTGGTAGGCGCCTCGCTTGCTCAGTATGTGTCTTGGCGTTTGTTATTTTTTATCAATATTCCGCTTATTTTATTGGCACTCACCCTTGGAGCTAAACATTTAAAGAGCAACGAAACAACAAAAACAAAATTTAACTTATTTGCTTTTTTAGCGTTTTCCATCTCCCTTCTTTCGTTTTTTTATCTCACAGAAGCCAGAAATATCAATAACCACAACACCCTCTTTATCCTAGCGCTTATAGCCGTGATATCTCTCATATTATTCATTGTTTCTAATCAGAAAGCAAAAAACAAATTAATCGTCTTTAGCGGATTTCAAAATGCGCGCTATACATTGCTCATGATCATGGGGCTCGTTGCTTCATTTCTTTTTTATAGCTTCCTCGTTTATTTCCCACTAGCCGTTGCCATGGGAGGAAACTATGAAAAGAGCCTTCTCATCATCGGTGCCCTCCTTGCTCTGCAAGGAGTAGGTGCGTGGATTGGCAGGAAATTTATTTACCAAAAATGGAAAGAAAAATCTCCCTTTTTCATGATAGGAATTGGTTTAGTGATATCAAGCTTTGGGTTATTATGCTTCGGCTATAATATAAGCATGGATGGACTGGGATTCTTGCTAAGAGGCATAGGACTTGGCATCGCCACCATTGTCTGCCTTTCCGCCCCCATCCAATATGTCAACAGTTTATACGTCAAAGATACAGCCGTTATCACACGCATATTACAGCAAATAGGTGGTGCCTTAGGGGGTATATTCGCTGGCTTTTTGATCCATTCGCTGACAGAAGAATCCCTGTCCTTAAACCAAACATATATCGTATTCTTCATATTCTCTATCGCTGCATTTTTACTGTTTTGCCTAGCCCTCCTCTTATCGCCTAAAGAGAAGAATTTTGATTTATGATATGCTTTATTTGAACACCCTATCCATAACATTGGCAATGGCATATAAAATCATACAGCATTTACCACTTTTCGAGAAACCAACACACTGAGACATTGAACACAGCCTTCATCATTTTTATGAAAGAACACTAAACCGATAAGCTCCTTAAGCTCTAAAATTGATCACCTCCAGTAACGTACGGTGTTTGTAATTTTATGATACCTCTGTGCTTTTAGATCCCTCTAAAAACCTCTTGAAATATGGGATTTTCTGATCAGACCTTTGCAAAGATCCACGAAATTAAGCACGCATTTCAATGCGGAATAGTCCCATAAATGCGCTAACAGATGCCCTACCGCACCAACATAGAATATAGAACCCACAATGCCCCCAAATACTGACCATCTTCTGCCACGCATCGCGATGCAAAAAATCGCACTGTATTGCAAACTTGATAATGTTATTCGCCCCTTTTCAAAGTCATTGAATCACTATGCTTTCATAACAGCAATAGGTCCAAATGAAACTGAAGCGACAAAAACAGCTGGTAAAGCAGCATCTTCTCTCCATTTCATTGTTAACTGTTATAAGAAATTTCCCCCACTTTAATAAAAAATCCCTCTCTCATTGAGAGGGAAATTTTAAAAACATTGAAAATCATAAAGCATGATGACAGACAGCAAACCATCTCTAAAAAGACTGTTTCTTGATTTTCACAGCGTACTCTTAGATTTCTCTAACATTTTCCTGTCTTTAAATTTTCCTTATAAGTTTTACGGACAAAAGAAGCTTTTCAGAACTCTTTTACACATAACTTCATTGCTTCAAGCTCCCTTACAGACACGATAAACGTTTATATTTCCATCTACCAAGTATGCGAGCTTCACAGCGGATATAATGAAAACAGTCTTTTTATAGAAAACCGTAAGCTTTAACGGAATAAACGAGATTTTAAACTAGCCTCCCGCATTACTCTATACCGGTTATGCAAATAAAGAGCGCCATCTACTTTTTCTGACAAGCAAAGAACACACACAACATTTAGTAACATGCCATTATTGAAATTCTTGTCACAAAACCTTCCGTTCAGGGATTATGCGCATTGCCTACTTCCTTCTCTCCAATAAACAATCTGCCAATAAAGAATGCTATTGCAGTTACGATAATACAAAATTATACTTCTGTTCTCATTCTATATTTTTCCAATTATCACGCATTATTCACCCCCTTCACTGTTATAACAATGAAAGGAAAAAAATTAAAACACAATATGGCATTTCTCTTTCACAAATCTTATATAAGCCACAAAATTGTTGCGCGACTTTCTAAGCAAGGTCAAGCAATAAAATTATATTCTAACAACCACTCCACATACCACTTTTTGATATTATAAAGCCATAAAATGCAATTATCATCTCCGCAAACAATATCTCAGAAAAACAAAATCCCTTCTGCAATCATTGGACTACTCCCTCCAATGTTTGCGCACCATTATACGCATAACGAGTTAGATGACTTGTTTATTGCATCATTTGCTCCTCCTGAAATTCCAGAAGGTACAAAAATCCAAAAAGTTAAAGCGTGGCTACGTGCAATCAATTCTCAATGCGAAGAACCACTTGAATTCCTTGGTAACCTGCTTAGTGATTTTATGGAAAAAGAATATTATGATCCAGACCCTACCGGATTGAATTCATCGTTATACAAAAAAACTCTACAGTTAAAAGAAGATCAACGTAAAATTTTAGAAACGTTAAAGAAAGATGGATTGGAATATCAGCGTGGAGGGTATATTATCAAAGCAGGTCTTCTTTCTATAAAAGAGCTACAAAACCGTATTGCAGAGAAAGGACTTTCAGCAGTAGAAATCGAAATAAATAGGGCATTAGAAAATATAGAAAAAGATCCAAGGGAGGCCGTTCTATTTGCAGCAAATCTGTTGGAAGCCTCTTGCAAAGCTTATCTCGACCACCATTCTATCCCATATGCAGAAAACGCCCGTAATAATCTGCCCGCTTTATGGAAAGAAGTTGCTAAGAAGGCTAAGATTCATACTGACGATATAAAGCAAAAAAACTTAAAAAATCAAGATCTAGATAAAAATGACTTAAGAATGATCGCAACCGGTCTATCCAGAATCGTTAGTGGTACTATGAATTTAAGAAACAAGAAAAGTGCAGCGCATGGCCGCTCAAAAAAGGATTTTGAACTAATCAATCTCAAGCCTCGCCATGCGCGTTTAACTTTTAATGCCGCCCATTCTCTCTCAATTTATATTTTAGAGCTCATGGATCAGCCATAATAAAAAACCATATCACGACTACCAGCATTTTTTCGTGCCATTTTTAATGCCTAAAAAGCATTAAAGGGGAGTGGTTGCTTCTACCCCACAAAACCAAATATTTCTATAGCATGACAGAATGAGTAATCACACCACCCTATAGTTCTCCTTTTCCCCGCGTTTCTAGGCTCCGCTTCTAAAGTCAGTGGCAATTTCTGTAAATGCAAAAGCCGCCCTTAAGGATGGCGAATGAGGATGGTGCAAAAGTATTGCCTTGATTATTTTTTTTAAGAACAAACTAGCTGGTGTACTATTTTTGGAAAGCTCTCGTGCAGAAATATTATGATGGAGAAGCTAGTCATTATGATAAAAACACAAGTCTTAACTCCGTAAAGAGAGAAAATCTGAGCTTAGATTTAATTCCTACAAAGCCTTTATGCGCGTAAATTACGTACCTATACGTTCTTCCCCTACCCTACTTAATTTTATAATAAGACAGCTCCGTATAAAAAACAGCACTATTCTTACATACCATAGCCATTATGTATGTTAGGATAGTGTAAAAAGCTGTTATTTCTCTATCTGAGCCGTAAAGCACTGCCCCCACAGATCATAGGCATGGGCTTGCTACCCCAAAAAGCTTGCTAGGTAAAAATCCCCCTTAGTATTTAGTGGTATAGATAGTTTGGAGTTCAAGGAATTGTTTGCAGTTTTTTGTTACAAAAAGTTGGCAGATTGTTTTGAGGATGAAGATATACAGGTACACATAGAACAAAGGGAGGGATGATATTAAAATCCAAGAGAATCTGAGTTTAGATTTAGTCCTTGCGCGCCCTTTAGTGCGTAGCATTACGTAGCTTAATGGCTTTTACCCTCCCTTGCTTTCCGAAGGTGCATGATGATTAGTAGGCATGCCCCTTAGTTCTTATTTGGGTTTTGTACGTGGGAAGAGTTTTGAGTGATTAGCATTTTACTCCATGCGTTTACGCGTTACACTTGTTTTTTCCTGCTTTTATTTTCAGAGATTGATGATATTTTTGTTTTGCAGTACTAAGAAGAGCTTTTAGATTTATTGTTTTAGAGAGAAGAAAGCATTCTCTACCTGCCTCTGCCTACCACTGCTTCATTAGGGCATGCCCCTTATTAATCCTATTGCATTCTTTTACGGGATGAGAAGACATCCGATCCAGCTCCAAAGCCGCTCCTAGGTCTTGGTAGTTTTACGGGCGACTAGTTTTTCTAGTTTTTTTGATGAGTTTCTATGAGAAAA
>NZ_JBHIRN010000026.1:5797-7834 GCF_042197205.1 Bartonella sp. AA2SXKL | reverse complement strand
ATCACAAACAAAACTTAAGGTTTGCATTCAGGTTGTACTGGACTTCTTTTACAAAAAGGGCTGTTTAAGCGCTTTTCGACACTTCTCTTCGGGATGACAGCACCAGGCTGACAAATGGGAAGGTCTCTACCGTTAAAAGGAGAACACCAGCTAGCTCTCCCTTTATAATGGAATCCTGCTTGGATCATGCAAGCATCAATCGTTGCATTCTCATTGTTGCTTAACTTTTGAACTTCATCCTCAAGATAATTAAGGTGTGGCAAACCACACTCTAGCAATGCTTTTCCTACCTCCGTAGAATCTGCTCCTAGCTTCTCCCACACAGCCGTCTCTCCTCGAGGAGGTTTATCAATGTTTTCAATATCACATCCAGCAACCGTTAACAGAATGAGCAGGCTTAATAAATTAAACAACATTTTCATTTTTTGTTCCCTGTTCTCGTTGAATAAAGTTTGTTAAAACTAAATGAACCATAATTAATTTGACACTCACGACTCGCATCAGCATAACAATTATGGGGGCTCGGGTTAAGTCCCCAGACCGCTCTCCCCATCTCTCTGATTGGATTAGTTGCTATAGTAAATAAACTGTTTGCTGCAAATATCGTCATATAAAAAGGATTTTTTATACCTTTCTCCAAAAGTGAAAAATCTAGATTAAAAGGTGCCTTATAAGCCGTAGGCCAATTGTAACCAATCACTGTACTAATGGGATCTAACATATGACCTTGTGTGTAGATATAATTTTTTTCGCCATCGCTTAGATAATCTACTGTATTGGCCATCGATTGCATGTGAGCAGCCGCTCTAACAAGATAGAAGTCTGTTTTCTTGGCTACACCGTGGATACCATGTTCTTGCAAGTCATTTGCTCCATTGCTTACTGTTATGGTACCACGGCTATGCGCACTAACAATCGCCCCTGTATTGCCATAACGATAGATAAAATCTTGTAACTTCTTGGTCGAATTACTCCATCTCCCAAAATATTCATAAATCGCTACTCCGTACTCTACGAGCCTGTCTTTAGCTTGTGGGTGGTATGTAAAATAAAGGGGTTCATGTTCATTATCAGCTAAGTGGACAGCATTACCGGCTGCTTCATCTGGTGTGTTAAAAATACCATTATAGAACATACGCCTGTTGCCATCAGAGCCAGCTTGTAAATGCTGCTCATCTTCAGCATTTAAAAAGTGATACAGAGTAATATATTCTCCATCGCTGTCTTTTATAGGTTTTCCATTTTCATCGGTTAAATAGAGGACATTGCCATTTTCATCATGCAAAATCTCACCTACTGGATGTTCTTTAACATTTGCGACTTCGCGCACTTTGTCCCAGTATCCCAATCCTTCATCCGATAAATCATTGATCATATCTACGCGATTATGCACTGCTCCCTCAAGCGGTGCGACATCTAGCTGTCCTACAGCTTGGTGGGCTGCTGCGGTGTTGCGGTTGAGAGAGCCAATGATTTGTCCAGCATCTTGCCCCATCGCCCTCTGTCCAGTTGTATCAGTAAGGATGATAGTCCCATCGCTGATAGCAGATTTGGTTTCCCCTTCTACTCCATCATGCGCTTTTTAGAGGCTTCAGCATTACGCTTTTTAGAGGCTACATCATTGTGCTTTTTAGGGGCTTCAGCATTACGCTTTTTAGGAGCTTCAGCATTACGCTTTTTAGGAGCTTCAGCATTACGCTTTTTAGGAGCTTCAGCATTACGCTTTTTAGGGGCTTCAGCATTACGCTTTTTAGGGGCTTCAGCATTACGCTTTTTAGGGGCTTCAGCATTACGCTTTTTAGGGGCTACATCATTGCGCTTTTTAGGGGCTACATCATTGCGCTTTTTAGGGGCTACATCATTGTGCTTTTTAGGGGCTACATCATTGCGCTTTTTAGAGGCTTCAGCATTGCGCTTTTTAGGGGCTACATCATTGCGCTTTTTAGGGGCTGCATCATTGCGCTTTTTAGGGGCTACATCATTGTGCTTTTTAGGGGCTACATCATTGTGCTTTTTAGGGGCTACATCATTGTGCTT
>NZ_JBHIRN010000026.1:0-5697 GCF_042197205.1 Bartonella sp. AA2SXKL | reverse complement strand
TTTAGGGGCTTCAGCATTACGCTTTTTAGGGGCTACATCATTGCGCTTTTTAGGGGCTTCAGCATTACGCTTTTTAGGGGCTACATCATTGCGCTTTTTAGGGGCTTCAGCATTACGCTTTTTAGAGGCTTCAGCATTGTGCTTTTTAGGAGCTTCAGCATTACGCTTTTTAGAGGCTACATCATTGCGCTTTTTAGAGGATTCTTCACTATATTTTTTATAGGCTTTATCGCTGTATTTAAATCCTTCTTCCAGCAATTGTGTTGCCATTTTACGATCTTCACCAGCTGTTTGTTCCAGCTTAGTGACATCTATTTGTGATACACCCTTATGAGCTTCAGCGGTATTACGGTTAAGGGAAGCTATGGTTTGATCAACGCCTTGCCCTGTCAATGCCTTCTGCCCTGCTTCATCAGTAATGACGATGGTGCCATCGCTAATGGCAGATTTGGTATATCCTTCCCTTGAATCCTGTTGTTCTGCATGATCTAAAACATTTTTGGCAATGTTTTTAGCGATGTCGTATTCGCCCATTGCACCACCCGCTGCAATGCTAATCCCATCACTGCTGGCTTTGGCACTCGCACTGTTGCTAATATCACTGGTGCTGATGCTTCCTGTGGTCAGGCTGTTTTTTTCTGCCAAGGCTGTGCTTTCAATAATACCTCCAGTCAGCGTTGTTTTATCTTTAACGGTGATCTCAAAGCCGTCATCACGGGCTTTAATGCCTGATTGTTCCACAACACTGTGATAATCGCTGGAGGATTGATCATTTTGGAAAGAGACGTTTATTGATGCACCATCAGGCTTTCCATTGCCTTTAACCCCAACAGAAACAGAGTTTTTTTTGCTGGAACTTTGTCCCGTATCACTGCGGCTGACAACGGTAAAATCACCTCCTACTTCCATTTCTACACGCTCTCCAGAAACCACGGCGCCTGCCAATGTGGTGTTTGCCCCACTCGTGGTATGAACAGTACCTGTGCCAACAATATGGCTGTTCTTTTGTTGAACCTGTTCACTGGAACCTTCCCCTTGACTAAAAGCAGCACTGCCTGTTACCCCTGCGCCACCCGTGCCATAACTGGCTCCAATATTCATTGAAGCACTTTGGTTATGGTTTTGTGTGCTTTTCTTGTTTTGCGCACTTTCAAAGGTAATATGCTGTCCTGCTTCCAAGTTGATATTCCCGCTCTGCGGATCATTTGCATAAACAGGATTGGTGCCAGCGATAATATCAGCTCCAACACCATGGATGCTGCCTTTGTGGGCTTTCATATTGACAGAACGCCCAGCTTCTATGCTATTGGTTACAGCAGTAGATGTCTGAGAAGACTTCTCTTCCTTTTCAGTCTTAAAGCCTACGGTAACACTGGTAGAAATATCCACCATCTTGAGAAGGGAATCTTTTGTTGATCCGCTCTTTATCCCATTATAGAGATCTTTGCCTTTGTTATAGAGATCTTTGCCTTTTAGACCAAGAATGATGCCATTGCCGATTTTGTGTTTTGTATCCCCATGACCAAAACGTTTTCCTGCATCCTTTATATCTTGTATGGTACTAAGAATGCCAACATTGACAGAACCTGTAACACCAGCAAAGAAATTTTCATGGTTTTTTTGTGTCTTAGAGATATCTTGGCTTTCTGATAGGGTGATATTATTGCCGGCATCAATGTTGACATCACGATCCGCCGCAACAATGGCTGCTTGTAAATTCACATCATTGTCAGCAGTAATCTGCACATCTTGGCGTGCCGTGATGTGTGATTGTGTGGAAGTGGTTTCCCATTGATCGCCCGTATCTTTGACGCTTGCAACCCCAACACCCAAAGAAACACTACTGCTGCTCTTTCCAAACTGAATGCCAAAACCTGAACGCTTTTCTTCAGAATTTGACTTATGGCTATTATGACCCACAAGCACATTGACATCACGAGCTGCCGAAAGATTAATATTCTCACCTGCAAAATCAGAGCCCACTATGCTCACATCTTTTTTCTTGGCAATGATGTTGATAGTGCCATACGCATTGAGAGAAGAGCCTTGATGTTCAAAACTCTCTTCATTTTGCACCTTTTCCTCACTCCCATATATCGACACAAAGTCCTCACCTGAGCCCGCGCCAAAACCAGATGCATGTTCTTCTGAGTGGCTGCTATGGTGATCTTGCATGCCATCAATCGTCACATTTTCTGCTGTCACATTGATGTTTTGACCTGAAAGCAGATGAGAAGCAGTAATTGTGGACTCTTTTTCTGCTTGCAAATCAATGTTGCCCGTTGCCTCAAGAACTGAGGAAACTGTTGTGGTGTGCGATTCAGATTTATCGGAAGATTTCTCATGCAAAAAGCTACTTGATGACGATTGGTATTGCTGATCGTAGTGTTCTTGAGCGCCTTTTATGAGAATATTCCCACCAGAGTGAATAGAAATATCTGCTTTTGCTTGATCTGGTGTTTCCTCTTCTTTTCCAGCAAAAAGCATCGATCCAATGATTTTTGTATCGTTGCCAGATTCAAAGGCCATCCCTTCACCCCCTGTTATACTTGAGCCCACAACTTGAGTAGCCTCAACATTATTATGGACTCTCTCACTAAATATTCCATCCTCTTTGTGATCGGATATCTCATAATGTAAGCTATCTTCTGCATTGTTGATCAGGATATCGTTACTGGCTTTCAGCCCCACCTTGCCCTTGGCATCTATATCGGAAGCCGCCATATGGATATCTTTTCCAGAGAGAACAGTGGTCTCTTTTCCAGAACTTAAATGAGAGCCATTGTGTAAAGCAACATGAGATGTTTCACTCCCATTCTGATTATCCATACTATTGCGTGTGGCATCAATCGAAACATTCCTCTCAGCTTGCAAGAGAAGTTTATCCTTTGTTTGAACATCAGAGCCTAGAATATTCAAATCTTTTCCAGAGGCAAGTGTCGTCGAGCCACCAGAACTGACTTCCGATTTATGATGCATGGTGGCATCACCCTGTTCATCATGGTAATGGGTTTCTGCTGAACCGATCGTCAAGTTGCCTTGTTCTGTAGCCATGGCAAGATCACCTCCGGTGGTGATCCCCACCCCTGAGGCGGTGATATCTTGCTTGGCAATCACGCTCGCATTGCCACCAGCAGAAAGCGCCTCGGTGTTTAATACTGTCTCCACGCCGTCAACCGTTGTGCGCCCTGCATCCAAACGAATATTCTTCTCCGCAAGGATAACAGCATCACCACCCGCCGCAAAATGCCCTCCTTGACTGAGGATATCCCCGCCATGCACATGCAATTGGTGATTTGCCGCAATCCGCCCTGAATTGATAATCGTTGAATTGCTCGTATTCTGGCTGGTGATATTGACACCATCGCCCATGATCAAAGCTCCAGCAGAAACAAAGGAGGCTCTGTCTTTTTCAGGGATGTAAAGCACCGGAGCATAAACATCCATGCCCTTGACCTGTTGGCGCACATAAATCACCATCGGGACTTCTAGGGACGCCAATTGTTCTTCACTCAAAGCCTCACCAAAAGGGAGATTGTGGGCTTTTGCATAGTCTGCCCCGACATCCAGCAAAGTTTTGACTTGTTCAATGGCATCACTTCCAGGAATAAAGGAGCCTTTACCCAAACCTTGACCAACCAGATCACGCATTTGTTTTTCAATCAATTCCTTTTCGAAATAAGCATCCCCTAAGAAAAAAATCTCCCGATCAGGATTGTAGCCAATTCTGTTCAAATAATAGGCTGAGCCATAAAACTTGCCAACATCAAGGAATTCTGCCCGCGTTTCATAAATAAAATTCTGCTTGGGCAAGGTGCCACCAACCCCACCCGATTGAGGCTTTGGCAAAGGGAGACCCTCAGAAAGTTCTCCTGCACCATTGATATCCACTTTTGGTGTAAACAAAGCACCAGCCCCGGTTAAACCGCTTAAGGACTCCAGCGGATTGCCTTCAACTGCTTGTGCTTTAAAATGCGCATCCCCTGTAATAGAACCTTCCCCTGCCTTGTTGTTGAGTTGATCAACCACCAGATTTAAAGTGCCACCCGCTTGGACAAGACCAAGAACTGCATCAAGAGCTTCTGAACCGGTCTGGCGATAAGTGCCATTAGCTATATCTAAGGAAACATCGCGGCTTCCATCAGCTTTATAACCATAACAATAAGCATCCGTATTAGCATTACAACCCATATAAGTGTTTTTATAAACCGTTGCCCCCAAATTGGTGAGCACATTGGCGTGGATATCGGCATTTCCTCCTGCTTGTATAATGCTATAGTGGTTGTCAATGGTATCGGCATTAATGATGAGATTGCCACTAGATTGTATCATCCCCTGAGCAGCCGGTTTATGCGAAAAACTCTGCGTGACAATCTTCTCTGTCATGTATGACTGATTATTCCATTGATAGCGTTCTATATCTCCTTTTCTTTTATCATATTTCCAAGTGAATGCCTTATAGACTGTTCCACCTTGCAAAGTTGCCGTGCCATAGGTTCCCTCTTTGTTAGCCCAAAGCTTTTTATCAAATACAAATTCTTCCTTAAGATACCCTCCTTGAGTATGTATATAATCCTCTCCACCTATTAATATATACGTAACATACCCCTTTCCCCAACGCTCTCTCTTCATATCGTGATATAAATTCTGTTCATTGAGCAAATTAAAACCCTTTGGTTTTTCGAATGCTATGGCGACTTCTTCCGTTTTTTCCGTGATGACAGGCATGCTATCGGCTTCGTTTTTGAGACTGTTGGTTTGGATATTTAAGTTTCCACCTGCTTGAATAACGCCCGCTTTATTCACAAGCGAAAGGCTTTTTCCAGTACCAGCTGCATTGGTGAAAAATAAATTGCCTTCTGCCATAATAGCGCCAAAATCATTGAGCAAAGCCCCATCAACTTGTAAAGCACCATTGCCCTTTACATAAATTAAACCCGTTTTGCTGTTGGTCACATCGCCCGTCACGCTAAAAGCTAAATCATGACCCGCTGCCAATTGACCGCTATTTTCAAGCTCCCCGGTTTTGATGATAAAATCTCGTGCTGCTAAAACCGATGTGAACTGATCCACCATAACGCCTGGAGCAACAAAAAGAATATCTCCAGTCCCTCCTTCATCGGTAATGGCTTGTAGCCGTGCATGGTGAATATCAAGAACATTGGTGCTTTGAAAATCTAAACCACCATAAATCAGCGTGCTGCCCGAGACATAAATATGATCCGCAGTTAAATATAGCGTTTGCGGCGTGTAAATATGAGAACGATCATTGCTCAAATCCAGTGTGTTTGCTGTCAATCTCACATCCCCCGTAGCAGACAGCACATTCTCAACGCTGATCCCTCCTGATACCGAGGTCAGGGTTGCACTGCCATAGCCAATGACCTGATCATAATAAATGTCGTTGCCAGCAAAAAGTTCAATATTGCCACCACTGATAATATGCCCAACCTTTATACCCTCTTGCGCTGTAGCAAAAAGGGAACCTTTATCATGAAAAACAAGAGCACCTGTAGGGTTTGAAGGGCTCACCTGAGAGTGAACAAAATCTAAACCTGTCATCAGTGTGCCTGCATCAAGACTTCCCACCTTTAAAACGGCATCATCACCCGTCATCAAAGAAGAAAAGTCAACCGCCCCACCCTCAATATTTGCCTTGCCATAGGCTAAAAGTTGCCCAAAATGAACGGGAGCATT
>NZ_JBHIRN010000025.1:0-8295 GCF_042197205.1 Bartonella sp. AA2SXKL | reverse complement strand
TGCACTATACCAAGTTGATCGTCCACCACCATGACGTATCAAAAGACCTTTTTCAACTAATGATGTAAAAGTTACTTTAAGTGTATTAGGGCTTGCACCAACCTCACGCACCATATCGCGGGTTGTAACACGTCCGTGATTACGCACATAATCAAGAATATTAAGAGCCAATTCAGATAAGGAAAAAAGAGCATTTTTTTCACTCTCTATTTTTATTTCTAATTGGCGTTTTTGTTTTTGTAGAGCACGTAAAAAAAAGAGTATCCAAGGCTCCCAATTGGGTGTTTTAGTATAAATTGTTTTTTGAGTTTGATTTAAAGCTAAGTAATAGCTTTCTTTATTATTCTCAATAATGCTTTCAAGTGATGAATATGGTACATAAACATAACCTTTTTGTAACAAAAGAAGGGTGGTTAAGATACGGCTTAAACGTCCATTTCCATCTTGAAAAGGATGAATAGCTAAAAATGTTACATTAAAAATACCAATCGTAAGTAAAGGATGAAGATCCTTTAATTCATTGGTTTTATTGAACCAAGTAATAAGCTCTTGCATTCGGTATGGTGTATCAAATAGTGTAGCTGTTTCAAAAACAATGCCAACCATTTTCCCTTGAGAATTAAATGCTGCTACATCATTGCGTAAAGTCTTATATTCACCTCGATGTCGTTGATCTTTCTCACTATTACACAAAAGATCACGATGAAGTTGTTTAATATGATTTTCAGTAATAGAAATATCACTCCAAGATTGAAAAATTGTTTCCATAACCTTGGCATAACCGATAACTTCTTGTTCATCACGACTCTTGAAACGTTTAATTTCTAAGTTTACCAAAAGCTGTTCGATTTCGCGGTCTGTTAACTTACTCCCTTCAATGCGTGTAGAAGATCCAATACTTTCAACAGTAGCAATATGGCGAAGGGCGTTCAATCGCTCAGGTGCAAGAGTACCAAGAGCGCGCCATGCCCCTTTGAACTCATCAATCTCAGTAATGAGAGCCAACAATTCTTGTGTAATTTGGAGTGTATCTGTTTTCATACCGGAATATATACCCGATTATACCCGATTGTCAATCATTCGTAACACCGTAAACTCTTACTTCTTATGGCAGAGAAGAAGGCAAGGAGCAACTATGAATAAGAAGAATCGTAAGGGTCTATCGGTTCGTGCGTTTGCAAAAAAGATGGGTGTTTCACATAATGCGGTGGTTTCTCGGATAAAGACAGGTAAATTTGATGCGGCTCTTTTTGAAGATGGTTCTGTCAATGAAGCGCTTGCAACAGCTATCTGGAATGAGAATCCAACAAAGCGCCCTGCTCCATTTTTAGCACCGGATGGTCAACCGCTGACAAAGATCAAACAAGCCTCCACAGATGGAGCCAATGAATACAAGATAAAACTAGAGCGAATGCAAGTTGCGCTAGCAAAAGAAAAGATTGCTCTGGAAAAGTTACGCGAAACCACTGTTGATCGTGAAGAAGTGAGAAAAGAAGCATGGAACTTTGGAAGAGCGCATCGAGATACAATGCTCAATTTTGCCTATCGCTTTGGTACTGAAATTGCGGCGCAAGTGGGATGTGATGCTGCGAGCCTTATTGGAGCTATCGATCATCATATGCGCAAAGCTTTAGTGGAAAATGTCGTCCCTGTTTCTTTTCACGATCCCAACATTTTAGAAGAGAATCCAGAACATGATAAGTGATGCTTCGCCCTCGTCCTCTGGTGCTGGGCTCTTTTTTTGCTATGCGAATGAAGGACGCCGTCCTGACCCGCCTTATACTGTTTCCCAGTGGGCTGATAAAAATCGTTATTTGAGCACAGTTACGAGTGCTGAGCCTGGATTATGGAGGACTATACGTACCCCCTATTTACGAGAGATCATGGATAATCTTTCTGTTTATGATCCGACTGAAACAACGGTTGTGATGAAGGGGGCTCAGATTGGAATGTCGGAAGCAGCGTTGAACTTTTGTGGTTATGCCATTCATCATAGTCCAGGACCTGCCCTTTATGTAATGCCGACAGTTGAGACCGCTAAGAAACTGTCAAAGTCTCGTCTTGATCCGATGATTTCAGCTAGCCCTGCTTTAAGTGAACGCATTGCTCCTGCTCGTGCAAGAGACAGTGGAAATACAATGTTTTCAAAGGAATTTTATGGGGGGACATTGATGATTACAGGAGCAAATAGTGCTGCTGGATTGCGTTCTTCTCCTATTCGCTATTTGGTTTTGGATGAAGTCGATGCTTACCCATTGAATGTCGATAATGAAGGCGATCCTGTAACAATTGCGGAAAAACGAACCTCTGCTTTTATTCAACGTAAAATTTTTAAATTGTCCACGCCGACACACCGTGACACAAGCCGTATCGCCAAGGATTTTGTGCTAGGAGACCAGCGATATTACAATGTCCCTTGTGATGCATGTGGTGTTCTACAACCCATTGTTTGGTCACAAATTAAGTGGCCAAAAGGCGCCCCCGAAAAAGCTGTTTTTGTTTGTGCGCATTGTGGTCATGAACATGCCGAACATCGTAAGTCCACCTTAATGGCAGAAGAAAACGGTGCTTGTTGGATCGCAACACAGGAGTCAAGTAAGCCTCGTCTGCGTTCTTACCATATTTCAGCGCTTTATTCGCCATGGCTGACTTGGGGCGATTGTGCGCGCGAATTTTTAAGAGCCAAAGAAGACCCTGCTCTTTTGCAAGTTTTTATTAATACAGTGCTTGGAGAGCCATGGGAGGACAGAACAGGCGAAGTTGTTGATCCTGATAGCCTCTATGCAAAACGCGAAGATTATCCCCTTGCACCAGAACAATCCGTCGTGTTGACAGCTGGTATTGATGTGCAAAATGACCGCTTGGAACTTGAAGTGGTGGGATGGGGGCGTAGTGAAGAAAGTTGGCATATTGATTATCAAGTGATCCTTGGTGATCCCTCTTCTTTTGAAGTGTGGGACCAATTGGATGAATATCTTGCAAAACGTTGGCCGCATCCAGGCTATAAAGAGGGGATTAGGATAACAGCGGCTTGCATTGATACCGGTGGTGGACACACACAGGCAGTTTATAATTATGTACGCCCGCGTGAAGGGCGGCGTATCTGGGGCATTAAGGGGCAAGCGGGATGGCGTGCGGTATGGCCACGCCGACCAAGCAAAAACAATAAAGGACAGATTAATCTCTATATTGTTGGTGTTGACGCGGCAAAAGATATTATCACGGCACGGTTTAAAAAATCGGGACCTGAAGCATCAGGGGCTGGTGCAACACACTTTCACAAAAGCCTTGACCAGGAATATTTTGACCAGCTAACCGCTGAAAGAAAAGTCATCAAATATTTCAAAGGCTTCAAGCGTATTGAATGGCAAAAAAGTGAAAAGGCAAGAAACGAAGCCTTGGATTGTAGGGTCTATGCTTATGCGGCTTTACAAGGTCTGATTTCGGCGGGAATAAACCTTAATCGAGAAGTTGATATCTTAGAAGAGCGTTTGGAAAAACTTAAAATTGAAGGTTCTGTAGAGCAACCAACATCTGGGATTTCTTCATTCACTTCTCCAAGAAGATCTCAGATAGCAAAACCTCAAAGGAAACAATCCAGAACAGTGATGAATCCTTATATGCGAGGGGATTGGAGGTAATTTGTGGATGAAACTTTAGGACAATTTAACAGCAAAATTAACAGACTGGAAAGTTTAAAAAGGCGGCGTGAACAAATTGAAGAGGCTCTTTATTCGGGTGCGCAATCAGTGCGTCACGGCGATAAGCAAGTCAGCAACCGCTCTGTTGAGGAACTGCGCAGAGCTCTTGAAATGATCAATACGCAAATAGCGGACCTTGAAGGGCGTAAAGGTTCACGCGTGTTCTATTTTAATATCTCACGAGGCTATTAATGGCTGGCTTTATCAATAAACTCACGGGCTTTTTTAAAATTTCTCGTCAACACAATCCCCATTTTGAAGCGGCAAGCAAAAGCCGCCGTATGGGTGGTTTTGACCCCGCAAAAAAACATATTAATAAAGCGATTGAAGAATGCGGTGATACCATTGTTGCCCGTTCAAGATGGCTTTATGACAATGAATCTCTTTATGGGTCTGCAACAGAAGAATGGGTCTCTGCGGCTGTTAGTGATGGGATTAAACCTTATCCTCGTATTGAAGGTTTTCAAGAAGAAAAGAAAAAGCTTTTAGACTTATGGTGGCAATGGGTTGATGAGGCGGACTATGATGAAGATGCCAATTTTTATGGACTTCAAGCAACCATTGCACGAGAAGTCTTTCTAACTGGTGAATGTTTTGTAAGACTACATTATGTTGACCTCTACGGGCGCTCTGGTGTGCCGCTTCAATTACAAGTTTATCCCACCGAAATGTTAGACCTTACTTACAATGGACCGGCTGATATTGAAGGCAATTACATTCGTATGGGGATTGAATTTAATGCCAGTGGCAAGCGCGTTGCTTATCATTTCTGGGAACATCACCCCTATGATGATGTCCCTGCAAATATGGCATTTGAGAGCCAAGAGCGCGTGCGTGTCCCTGCTGAAATGGTCATTCATATCAAAGAGCGCCGTATTGCCGGACAATTGCGCGGTTCTCCAAAAATAACGCGCGCTATGACAAAGATCTTTCAACTCGAATCCTATGACGACGCAGAACTCGATAGAAAAAGGACGGCGGCTCTTTTCGCGGCGTTTGTCAAGGACAATTCACCAAACGTCGAAAAATTATCCGATAATCGTGATAAAAACAACGTTGAAGAAGAATACAAAGCACCTGTCATTGCGCCCGGTGCATCTCTTTATTTAGGAGAGAATAAAGAAGTTACATTCTCAAATCCTGTTGAGGTTGGTGGCTCTTATGAGGCTTTTCAATTTCGCAATATCTTGAAAATTTGTGCAGCACTTAATATGCCTTATGCCGTTGTGACTGGAGACGTTACGCGGGGGAATTTTTCAAATGTACGCACCTCCATCATTCAGTTTAGACGGCACGTCAAACAATGGCGTGAACATATTATTGCCTTTCAGTTTAACCGCATTGTTTGGGAGCGTTTTGTTGAAATGGCAGTGCTTGCTGGATGCGTCAATTTGCCAGGGTGGGAAGAAAATTCCTTGCCATGGCTTCAATGTGAAAGCTTTGCACCCCCGCTTGAAATGATTGATCCAAACAAGGATATCTCAGCGGAAAAAGAAGAAATTCGTGCAGGCTTGAAAACACGACGCATGGCACTTGCCGAGCGTGGCTTTGATATCGACAGCATTCATGCCGAACTGCAAGAAGAGCACACAGACGCTCGTGCGCGCGGCTTATCTTTTGACACGGATATGGCAGCGCCTTCTGGTGAAAATCAAGTGATTGATACAGCAGATTCAGAACCTTCTGAGACTTATGAAAGTAACCAAGGCAGTGAGGCACATAAAAATGGTGAATAATCTTGATATGCCGTTTTTGGCATCACGGCTTTTTGGGGTTCCTCATATGCTTGCCTCGACAAAGCTTGATATCATTTTGAATGCTCTTGCACCACGCCTTTTTGAGGGAGAAAAGTTTCCCATTGAAGCTTATTCGCAAGAGAATACAGAAGCTTTAAGACCCCCTGAAACTTATGTAGTACAAAACAATGTTGCCATAATACCGGTTCATGGCACGCTTGTGCGCCGTGGTGCATGGCTTGGGGCTTTATCGGGGCTAACCTCTTATGAAGGTTTAAGCGCTTCTTTTCGTGAAGCCATTGCACAACCTGATGTTCGCGCTGTTTTACTTGATATTGATAGCGGCGGTGGAGAAGCCGGTGGTGTGTTTGATTTGGTTGAAGAGTTTCAAACACTCTCAAAACAATACGACAAGCCCATTTGGGCACATGCCAATGAGTTTGCTTGTTCTGCAGCTTATGCCATTGCTTGTGCGGCTTCTCAAATATGGGTAGCTCGCACAGGGGTTGTGGGCTCGATTGGGGTTGTTTGTGCCCATCTTGACCAATCTCGTGCGGATGAAAAACACGGGCATAAATGGACCTTTGTCTTTGAAGGTGATCACAAAACCCATGGCAACCCTCATGAACCCTTGAGCGATACAGCACAGATAAAAATGCAAGCCGATTGCGCCCTGCTCTACGAGATGTTTGTCGATTTGGTGGCGCAAAACAGACGCTTAAATGCTGCTGCAATTCGTGACACAAAAGCAGAAACTTTTATAGGCACCCAAGCGATCACGCTTGGATTAGCAGATGCGCAGGGCACCCTTGCGCAAGCTTTGGAAGCCTTAACGGATTCCATATCACAAAACCCAACATCAACAGAAAAAGAAGGACAAAACACATGGCACGCACACAATACCGCGCTGAAGAAGAGGATGACGAAAAGATCGTCGACATCATCAATGACGAGGAAGAGGACGAAGACGATAGTGACATCGACAAAAACGCCGAAATCTTTGACGACGAAGAAAACGAAGATGAAGATGAAGACAATGAGAACAAGCAGGAAAACATAAAAGCTGCTCTTGAAAAAGAAAGAAAGCGCGCAAAAGCACTAACAACCCTTGAAAGGCAAGCAAAGCACTTAGGCGTTTCTTTTGACGCAGCAAAAGCTATTCAAAACGGTATGAGTATCGAGAAAGCACGCCAATGTGTGTTGACGGCTGCTAGCTCTCAAAGCGCGTCTTTAAAAGTCTCGCCTTATACCCCTCATAGTGATGGGACGAGCAAGGCAAAGATTTATGCAAAATGGGAAGCAGCTTGGAGGGCAGTGAAATGACGAATATTATTTATGACGACGTACGCAATGGCGCTTATCTTGGACCCTACGACCCCGATATGTCAAATGAAGAAGTGCTGTTTGCATCAGGAGCATTCATTGAAGCTGGAACTGTCATGGGGAAAATTACAGCATCACAAAAATATACCCCCCTTAATCCAGCAGCATCAGATGGCAGTCAAACACCGGCAGGGATTTCTTTTGCCACTATTGACGCAACAGAAGCAGATCAACGTGCCGTGATTACAGCACGCTTATGCACTGTAAAAGCTTCTGAACTTCTATGGCCAGATGCCATCACGGATGAGCAAAAGAAAGCAGCCATTCAGTCTTTAGAAGACCATAACAACATTCTATTGCGATAGGAGAATGCACACATGGATATGAATTTTTTTAAACATGATGCTTTCTCAAGCATCACAATGATGAAAGCCATTGAAAACTATGAGTTTCAACCTGGTCTTGTAAGCTCTCTTAATCTTTTTGAGGAAGTTGAAACCAGTACCACAGTGGTTGGTATTGAACGGCGTGATAATACATTTTCGCTTATTCAAACCAGTGAACGTGGCGCACCTTTGGCAGAAGGTGATAGAGAGGGTCGTAATCTTCGGTTTTTCAAAACAACACGGATTGCCAAAAGTGATACCGTAAAATCAGAAGAAATCCAGAACCGTCGTGAATTTGGCGCAGAAGATCAGTTAGAGACAGCAATGAAATATATTGCCAAGAAACAAAAGAAACTGATTTCTGAAATCGAATTGACATGGGAAAATATGCAACTTGGCGCTGTTCAAGGGGTGGTTCTTGATGCCGATGGCTCTGTTATTGTCGATTGGTACAAAGAATGGGAAATCGCACCACCAAAGCCGATTGATTTTAAATTAAATAATGAGACAACCAATGTTGCGGACCATGTTGATCAAGTCATTATGAGGATGATTGAAGCTTCAAAAGGAGCATTTTCTGATCGTTCGCGGATTATTGGGCTTTGTGGTAATGAATTCTTTTCCAAGTTGAAAAACCATAAAACAATTCGTGAGACCTATTTAAACACAGCCTTAGCACAGACACTCAATAGCGCCGGAGGTGTTGCAACACCAAGTTCGATTGGCTCTGGGAGCTTTGGTAGTTTTGACTTTGCAGGTGTCACTTTCATTAATTACCGGAGTATTCACAACTATAATGTAAGTGCGAAGGCTGGAACAAAGCGCGCTATAGGCATTAAGCCTGATGAATGCCAATTCTTTCCTGTTGATGCGCCTGGTGTCTTCCAAAAAACCTTTGCTCCTGGTGAAAGCTTGGATTTTGCCAACACGGTTGGAAGGCCGCTCTACACGATGCTTATCGTCGACCACGACCGTAATGCATGGGTAAAACCGGAGGTCTATAGCTATCCGCTTTACATCTGTACACGCCCTGAAATGCTGTTTAAAGCAGTGATTGGAGCGAAATAACATGCGGTGGAACGGGCTGCTAAACCAAATGGTTAAAGATGTGCGCAACACTTTTGGGCAGCCCATCATCTACACGCGAAA
>NZ_JBHIRN010000024.1:0-8372 GCF_042197205.1 Bartonella sp. AA2SXKL | reverse complement strand
ACAATTGGGTTACAAGCCCTATCGGAACGCTAGCAAAGAAAAAAGCAAGATTAGAACAGGAAAAACGGTTAGGTGGTTATCATGGAAAATTCACTCAGAAAACTTTCACAGAACAGCTTGCAGAAGCCTTCAACGAACTCAGAGATCATCTCTCATCTGGAGAAGATTATGGAAATGATCAGTCCGGGGTATCCATTGACGCTGAAGGCTGGGAATACATTGACGAAACAGGAGGAAGCGCAAACCTTAGATGCTTGCAATCGTCTACAAGCGTTGCTCTCTGTGAAAGCTTCAGTTAAACAAATTGAACAAGCTTCTTTCCTACTCTCAAGCATGAGAGTCCCTGCGAATACAGACGCTAAAGCCGTCGTTTTATCCTATGGCATGATGCTGGACCGCATTTCGTCATATGCTCTGAAAAAGGGCGTTGAAGATATCGTAACTGGTCAAGCAATTGGGATATCAAAAACATTTATGCCAACTTGTGGAGAGCTTTTAACTTATTGCTAGGCACTAGAAAATACCTTTTTTCAAAAGCCAAAAGTGTACGTAGAGCAATTGAAAACACACGTGAGAAAGCACTCAAAGAAAAAACAGCGAAAGAGCATTTTAGACCACTAACGCTTGTTCACAAGCAAGAGCTTGAAAAGGTTTTAAATGGGATTGGGGGAACAATGAAAAACATTGCAAGTTAGCAAAATAGTGAAAAGTGCTGATCATTTTACGATTAGACATGCATTTAAATCGACAAAAATGTACCGTAAAAAGCGATTTAAAGATTTTACGATGGGGGAACCATATCCGCAATATAAAACGCTCTGTACGGTCAAATTTTAGGTAAATAGACCAATTGGTAAAATTATGGACTAAAAACATGAAAATATTAAAACACCTGTTCTTAAAAAACCGTCAACAGCCAATGCAAAAAGAGTTTGTTGCAACAGCTGTTGGTTATGTTCCTTGGGGGGATGGAGCAGAGGAGTATTTTTACAACCTCTACGAATATGAAGACGGTACAAGAGAGTGTGAAAAGTTTGATGGCGGACAGTATTATACCACACCAGAAAATGCGGATTTTAGTACCAAAGCGCAGGTGAAAGCATGGGTTTACGGTGGTGCTATTCCGAAAAGCATTCTCAATTACGAACCTCTTATAGATGAGATCAACAGAGAGATCAAAAAATTATCGAAAACCGCAGGAAATAAATATGTTCACAGATAAACAGCTAAGAGCCTTGTTTGGCATTATAACTTTTATATTTTTATGTTTTTTAGGAATTAAAAAAAATCCCTACTTTATTCAAAGTATTTTGACATTCGCATCTGTTTCTTTGGTAATAGTCACAGCGGTTTTTGCAATTTTATGCAATTCTCATATTCCTTTTGAGTTGCAGAACAATCCAAAATACAAACGCGGCAATACAACAGGTTGGAAGACATTAACACGTGATTTACAACAGTATATGCACAGACTTTTAAAGCTAATAAGTTTAGCGCTTATCGTTTTAATTTTTCCAAATAGTTATAAAGAAACTGTTTCTTTACCTTTCATTTCTAAGTATGTGGAGTACAAGCTTTCTTTTCCATTGGATACCGTACTTTGGTACTCAGATATTGCTCTTTGGTATTCTTTTTTAGTCTGTGTATTTTTCCTTATGTTACGTACACGCAGTTTAATAAATATATCTATTTACACACTACAGTGCTCCGTTAAAAAGCTATAGTAAAATTTCCGATTTTATAAAACTGTTCAGATTACGTTGTCTCTTCTCAACGTTCGATAAAATCAACAAGAGCATAAAAAACTATCGTGGGCTGCTTGATTTTAAAGAACATGACCTCTAGGTGTGAAGAAAGATGGACTAAGTATTTTTAAAGATGCCCTACTTGCTCTAGAGGTGAAATATGTGGGATTGGGCTGTTATGCCGAGCTTGCCACAAATCATGCTTTTGTTGCAATTTAAGCCAGAATTCCGCATCATTTAAACCCGCTTTTTCTAACCGTAAAGCTAAGTTAATACTAATCGCCGCATGGCAGTTTAAGACGCGGGATAAAGTTAAACGTGCAACGCCAAGACGATTTGCAGCTTCTGTTACTGTTAACCCTAATTCATCAAGCAATTCTTCTTTCAAAATGCCGCCAGGGTGTGGAGGATTGTACATCATAATAACACCTCAAAACTCAATGGTAATCTTGATAATCAACCAGTTCAACGTCTGTCCCAATGAAACGAAAGGTAACACGCCAATTTCCATTGACACGCATTGACCAGTAACCTTTTAAATCGCCCGTAAGCGCATGTAGACGATACGATTTAAGAGTAACTTGTTCAGGCGCGGATATTGTATCTAAAATTACTAAAATGTTTGCTAATTTTTTAGCATGCGCGGGTTGTATGCCTTTGCAGACTCCTCTTTCAAAGAATAATTTCAACCCTTTATGCTTAAAACTAACGATTGCCATATATACCCTCTTGATACTTGATACTATACACCATGCATTTATGTCAATTGATTATTTATCAAAGAGCATATTAAACATAATTTTATATGTTAATAATTAATAATATATCATTGAAATAATTGAAAAAATAATAAAATTACGCTAAGATTTTTTACATATTTAAATACAAATTTAAGGTAAGAAAAAACATGCTAAACAAAGTGACATTAATCGGACGCCTTGGTGCTAATCCCGAAAGCAAAACAATGAATTCTGGAGCAGAAATAGTCAATTTTAGTATAGCGACTTCTGAGAGCTATACAGATAAAAAAACCAATCAAAAAGTAGAGAAAACAGAATGGCATTCAGTTGTGATTTTTAATCCACATTTAGCAAAAATTGCACTTCAGTATCTAAACAAAGGTTCAAAAGTTTACGTAGAAGGAAAATTACAAACGCGCAAATGGCAAAATAAAAATGGGCATGACCGTTACACAACAGAGATTGTTTTACCACAATTCAAAGGCGAGTTGTATTTGCTTGATGCGAAGAAAGAGCAATCAGCATCCCCTACCCCTTCACCCATTACTTCTCAAAATTATGCTATCGCTTCAGGTGCTCAAGATTATAGAACAGCTCTTAACAATAGCGTCCCATTCTGATTGAAAAAATATGGCTAAAAGAAAAAAACATGCAAAACGTGGTCGTCCTCGAATTAAAGGATGTATCAGAGAACCAAATGGTCGTATCTCACGGACAAAAATGCCTCATGATCCCATTGATAAGTTGGCAATAGAAATACGGGCCAAACGTTTTGGCTTGACCATAGAAGAAGCAAAAAATCCGCTTTCTGCTACTTATATCGGACGGCTTTATCTGCAAGGTGTGATTAATCAAGATCAGTATGATGCTGCACAAAAATATCTTGAAGTGAGAAATGATTATCTCTGTGCAAAAACATTGCCTAGTGCAATTTATGATAAAATGCCCTCATCTTCTAATGAAGAAGCTAGAAAAAAATGGGTTGAATTTGCAACAAAACAATTTTTGAATATGCAAGAGGTAATAAAAGAAACACAACACCTTTACAGACAGCATAATTTTTATGCTGCGCTACAGTATCTTGTTAGTGAAGATCAAGAATTACCGTACCTTGTACCTTCATTGCGAATAGTCCTTAACGCTCTCCAGAAATATTTTAACCAAAAAAATAAATGCTAAATGTTTTACTAGTATATTTATAAAAGCATCAGAAGCTCTTGAAATAGCTTTTAAAATGTTATATTTTTATATAATATTTTAGAGAGGTTGTTTTTATGCATACAACGAAATTACGTAAAGTTGGAGGGTCAGTGATGCTTTCTATACCACCTTCACTGCTTGATGTCCTTCATCTTACTGAAAATGCGCAAGTTGGTTTGACTATTGATAATGGACAATTAGTTGTGAAACCACAAACATTTCCTAATTATACTCTTGATGAATTGTTAGCCCAATGTAATCCGTCAGATGATTTTGTAGATGAGGATATAGAATGGTTTGATGCTAAACCTGTTGGTAAAGAGCTGTTGTGATGAAGCGAGGCGAAATTTGGCTAGTATCTCTTGATCCATCTTCGGGTTATGAACAAAAAGGAACGCGTCCTGTATTAATTGTATCACCGGAAGCGTTTAATCGTGTAACGAAAACACCTATTGTCTTGCCTATTACAAGCGGAGGAAATTTTGCTAGAACAGCAGGCTTTGCTGTCTCATTAATGGGAGTGGGATTACATACAACGGGCATAATACGTTGTGACCAACCACGTGCTCTTGATATTGGAGTGCGTCAGGGAAAGAAAATGGAAGCAGTTCCCCCCATGATTATGAACGAAGTCCTTGCTAAGCTAGCAACATTTCTTACGTAGTTGGTTCAAATCTTTATCTCGTGCCGTAAAACATCGTTCTTTGAAACGAGGCAAAAAGCCAAGTAAAAGATTCATTTAAATGGGATTATTATTGCATCTCTTGTTTATCTGAATACTAAGTCTAGATTTTTAGAAACAAAAAATGTACAAAATATAGATTTTTTCTCTTGACAATGTGTAAAAATTTTTATTTAATGGCTGTGCTGTCTCTAGGTGTGTTGTGTCTAAAATTCAAAAATATCTCCTAAAGTTTGGTAAAATCTTAAGCTTTCAAAAAGGATTAAGTTGCTGTTTTTATTGTTAAAACAGACTAATCTATTTTGCACATATCAAAAGCCATTCAGTAACCAATGATGTCATTAATTCATTGCCTCAAAAGGAGCGAAGATGAAAGCAATCATCACCAAGCCAATGTGTGTTGTTGGCGATAATAAAAGCACTGTTCGTTTTGAAACTTCAACTCCCAATAATCCATTTGTGGAGATTTCTAATCAAGTCTACGCACGTCTCAAGCGTGCAAATGCTGCTAAACCTTTTGTTGATGTTAAAACAAAGATAAAGCCTGACAAGGGAGTTGAACAAATTAAGCAGATAGAACAAGAAGCCGTACAAACATCAACTGAATCAGCAGCTGAGGAAATTCCACTCGAACAACCCAAAACACCTAAAGCTTCCAAGCCATCAACACCTACCCCCAAAAAGGCTTAGAAGTTGAAGTTAATCATCCACCAAAAATGGTATCTTCAACAGGCAAAAGATACCTTCACAAGCCTTCAAGCCCCTCGCCTTAATTGGGCTCTGCGTAATGCTCTAAACACTACAGCAAAACAAGTTGAACGCTTCACTGAAAAGCAAGTTGCAGACATCTCATCAGCCCAAATAAAGCGTATAAGAAGAGGTGTTTATATTAAAGAAAAGGCGACAGCAAGGTTTCTTGAGACAGATATCATTGGTTTTGTAACACCAATACTTCTTAAATTTTTTAAAGTAAACGAAACAAAACGCGGCGTAACTTACACACTGTTTGGAAAGAAAGAAATCTTACCCCATGGTTTTATCAAGGGAGGCAGTTTTCCAAAGCGTGTTGAATTAAAAAAGCTGAATGGTAATGTATTTCAAAGAGCGGATGGAGATCAATTCCCCATTGCAAAACAAGAAGGACCTTCAATTGCTAAAGTGATGTCCAAGCCAGAGATTGCAAGTGCTATTGCACAATATGCCAATGAAAGATTAACCAAAAACATACAGAGACAACTTTCTCGTCAAGAATACGCTGCTAATAAGAAAGGCTAGATCATGTTCTCAAGCTTTATCTATATATTCCATATCCTTATGAGTTTAGGCATTACATATTCTTATTGCAATTTTAAAAACAGATTATCACTTATGCTTTGTTTTTTTCATAAAAAAATCAATAAAATCAATTCAAAAGGTACTTCCCAGCGGGTTGGCTTCGTTGCGGGGCAGGCGAGCGCGAACTATCGCTAGCGACAGAATTTTCAAATTGACTGTACATTGTACACTTAACTCATTGATAAATAATGATTTCAGTGTGTGTACTGTACAGTACGCGATTATTTTTAGATAAAAATTATTTTTATTCTTGACATTGTTGCGTTTATATATATTTTCGAATCAGGTGCCTGAAAACACCTTAAAACATCTAGCGGATTGATTGCCGAAATAATCGATCTTCTGTGCATTGCAAAGGCTTTGACTCATTATATGCGACAAGTGTATAATGACCTCATCGGGTGTAGTTACGCTATACAATACCCTTATGGGGAAAGCGTAACGACGGACTAGATGCCGTGTTTTCAGCACCCGATACCTTTTAAAGGTATCAATGAAAACCTCTAACATCTAGGAGTTCATAATGAACACTCTTATAAAAATTACAGAAAGTGTTGCTAATAGTGCTACCACTCAGACTATGTCGAGTCGTGAAATTGCGGGGGTATGTAGTAAGAAGCATAAAAATGTTATGCGAGACATTAAACAAATATTTAGCGAGCTCAAATTTGAACCGGCTAAGTTTTTAAGCAGTTATATTGATGAACAAGGAAAAACACGCCCTTGTTATAATTTACCCAAACGTGAATGTTTAATTCTTGTTTCTGGTTACAGCACTGCTTTACGAGCCAAAATCATTGACCGCTGGCAAGAATTAGAAAAACAGGTAGCCACACCACAAGTTGACTACTCTAAACCGGAGGCATTACTTGGTGTTTTGAATCACTTACAAAGTCAAATAGAGCAGAAAGATCATGTTATTGCAGAATTAGCACCAAAAGCAGAAGCGCTTGAAGGCTTAAAGCGTTCTGAGGGGGCTATGTGTGGCATCTTATTGTTTTTTATTCACGAGTAGTTGTTCAAGGAGCTTTTTGAGATCTTCTGAATTCATTGCCAGTAGGTGATTTAATGTAACGGTAGTGCGGACAGAATCTTCTAAACGAGCAAGAATTTCACCCGTAAGGCTACGATGATTTGCCTCAGCAAGCTCTTCCAATTGATTTTTCAGTTCAATTGGAATGAGAAATTTAAATTGCACACGATCTTTTTTTGTCATGCACCTAAAATATACCTAAAATACACTTGACACAAGGTACCTTTATGGTACTAAATATGTGCATATGGAGGTAAAATGAAAACGATCCAATATAAAATAAATATGCCACATACATTAAAGGAGTGGTTGTTTAATCGGGCGACTGAGAATGATCGCTCTCTTTCATCTGAAATAATTAACATTCTCAAAAAAGAAAAAGCGCTAGAGCATAAGTCCGCAAAAACTCTCTCTAACGCTTTACATCTAACTAACCTGAAAGAGGTCAATTACAATGAATAATAGCACATACTTACCTATCAATAAAGACAAATTAATCAAATTACGAGAAGTCGAAAACGAGCCTCGTGTTCGCGATGTGGATTTAGCAGAAAAATTAGGGTTTGTTCGTACACGTGACGTTAGAAAATTAATTACAAGAAATATGCAAGAAATAGAACGGTTTGGGAGGTGCGCCACTGTGGCGCACGTAATAAAGGGCAATAACGTAACAGAATATTGGCTTAACGAAGAGCAGGCGTTATTGATTGCGACATTATCGAATACAGAAAAATCTTCTCAAGTCCGTTATATGCTTATTAAATTATTTGTTGCATGGCGTAGGGGCGAGATAAAGCAATCCTATGTTCAATCGATTGACTACTCCAGTCCAGCAGTAATGCTTGGTGTCTTAACGCATTTAAAAGATGAAAACGAGCGGAAAGACAATATCATTGCTAAATTAGCTCCAAAAGCAGAGGCTTTGGAAGGTTTAAAACGCTCTGATGGTTTATTCGGTCTTATTGAAGCAGCAAAGATGTTGGAAGTACGACCAAAGGATTTAACTGATTACTTACGTAAACATGATTGGGTGTATCGGCGTGCTCCAGGGGCGCCACTGTTACCTTATCAGGACAAGATCAAGAAAGGATTTATGGATTGTCCTGCTATTACCATTCAAAGACCTGATGGTACAGAAAAAGTGCTCCCTTCAACAAAAATTACATCCAGAGGATTGGCATGTTTGAGAGAACAAATCCATGGAGGTGTACAATGAACACCAGTGTCGACTTCTTATGCGATTTGTGGATAGCGTTGTTTCAATTTTCTAATAATGAAAATATTAACGACAAAGAATGTACTGCTTTGGTTGACATCATGAGTCTGGTAGAAAAGGTTTTGATTTTAAAACTTCAAGATGAAGTACCAAATATACTTAAAATCTTGACAGTTCTAACAGATTTTGGAGATTCAGAACTACCGCATAGCATGGATTCTTTGTTGCGAGCCTATGTTCCTACTTTAGAGAACCCGATTGCAAAAGTAGCTTAGACCTACAACATAATTTTATCTCCTCGTCTTTTAGGCGGGAAGGTGGTTAAGAAGGCAATAAAATTAAGATGCACTATACCAAGTTGATCGTCCACCACCATGACGTATCAAAAGACCTTTTTCAACTAATGATGTAAAAGTTACTT
>NZ_JBHIRN010000023.1:0-8459 GCF_042197205.1 Bartonella sp. AA2SXKL | reverse complement strand
CGGGGTGGAGCAGCCCGGTAGCTCGTCAGGCTCATAACCTGAAGGCCGCAGGTTCAAATCCTGCCCCCGCAACCAAAGTTCCAAAACTAATACTCCCATAAAAATCAAATGATCTCTAAACATGACAATACACCCATAGTATTGCGTGAAAATATAATAATGCACGTCATGAAAAATGTTATAGAATAACTCTTTACTCAAAATTCCCCCTCTACTAGGAAAAGTCAGTAATTTACCTACATAAGTTCCCCTTCCTGCTACACTTTTCTCATAGAAACTCATCAAAAAAACTAGAAAAACTAGTCGCCCGTAAAACTACCAAGACCTAGGAGCGGCTTTGAAACTGGATCGGATGCCTTCTCATCTCATAAAAGAATGCAATAGGGACTAATAAAGGGCATGCCACTAATGAAGCAGTGGCAGGCAGAGGCAGGGAGAGAATGCTTTCTTCTCTCTAAAACGATAAATCTAAAAGCTCTTCTTAGTACTGCAAAACAAAAATATCACCAATCTCTGAAAATAAAAGCAGGAAAAGACAAGTGTAACGCGTAAACGCATGGAGTAAAATGCTAATCACTCGAAACTCTTCCCACGTACAAAAACCAAATAAGAACTAGGGGCATGCCTACTAATCATCATGCACCTTCGGAAGCAAAATGGGTAGGGGAAGAACGTATAAGCTACGTAATGCCACGCACTTAAAGGGGCGCTCAAGGCTAAATCTAAACTCAGATTCTCTTGGCTCTTATGTCATCTCTCCCTTTGTCCTATGTGTAGTCTGTATAGCCAAATCCTCAAAACAATCTGCCAACTTTTTGTAACAAAAAAACTGTACACAATTCCTTGAACTCCAAACTATCTATATCACTAAATACTAAGGGGGGCGCATAGCTGGCCTAAACTCTCTTTACAGAAAACAAAAAAACAAAACGCTGCATAAGAAAAACTCAAATGCTTGAATTTTTTCTTTCAACGTATGCGCTGATATTTGCTTGCATATCGTCTTAAAAATCCATTTTCCACCAAGGTTCGTCTTAATCTCGCAAAATCTAAAGTAAAAAGGCTACATATTTTTGATGTTTCCGTTTCGCGATAGTTTTTCCTATTTGAAATGCTTCTGCAATTTTTGTAAGTATATCTTCTGTTTCTAAATGGTGATCGCTAAAAATTTCCATATTTCATACATTTTTATCTTCTAGCGCTTGCCATAATTTATCGATTGCTTGAAATCCCTCTGTTGTGTTTTGAATAAGACCAAGGTTTAAAAGGCGATTAATAGATTTGTGAATGTTTTTGGTCTCTGAATTGACAAGTTTGAGGATATCAGAAAGAATTTTAGCACCAAGTATAATAACAGTATAGACAGCGCGTAGTGTCGGTGAGGTCATGGCAGAAATGAGCGAATTATAAGAAAAATGCTTTGGCTGTGTTGCACATGGATATCAATAGAATATTATTCGTGCAGAATGTAGCTACCTTACGCTTGTCTATCCCATAATCCTTTAAGCTATGAGACAATTTGCAACGGCGTTTACAGAGCAATCTTTAAAGACCGTTTTGAGCTTTTTTGCCGCAGAGTGTGTTACAAAATCATAATTGAGTGATTTATGGCGAAGTGTTTTGAGTGCTCTTGTTGTGCCACTGGTTGCAAAAACTATATGTGACATGGAAGCTGCTTATTTTTTCGTTTGCATGAGGCAAAGGCAAGAAGCAAAGGCGGAGGCACCAACAATCATGCAAAAGGTGAAAGCGATATGATTGTTGAAATGGCTGATAATCCATCCACTTGTCCATGAGCCGGCGGCTTGGCCAATATTTGAAATAACAAGAATATAACTGAAAAGAACACTAGCAGAGAGGGATGGGGTTGTTTTCCCTGCTTGATAGTATATTTCTGGAATCATGACAGATTCATAGACACTGTAGGCAATTAATGCAGTCACAGCGGTAAAGACCCCACCCATGAGGAAAAATGAGGAGAAACTTCCCATAAGCCATAATAGGTAGAAAGTTGATTTATCGGAAAGGCTGAGATGTTTATTGATTATTCCTTGCCAGATACAAATACTGATGCCAACAATTGAAAAGAAAATTCCACTATAAGGGGCGAGATTGCTGTCAAATTTACTGAGAAGTGTTGTGGTGGTGATGAAAATTCCCATGAGGAATGCACAAAGCAAAGCCGTGACCAGCAAATAAGCAATAGAACGATTATGTATTATTGTTTTTAAAGAAGAAAGAAGAGCTTTTTTTGTTTTTTTATTCTTTTCAAGAGATAATGTTTTATGCGGGTAATGATAAACAATTTGAATGGATAGAACACAAAGATACAAACCAATGAGTGCAAAAAAAGCCATTAAGAAGGTTGATGCGTTGTATTTTATGGCACTCGTTGCAACAAGAGGGGCGATAACGACAGCAGCATTTTGAAAAAAAGAATAGAGAGTTAATGCGCGTTTAAGAGCATTTTCATTGAGATGTTCTGATAAAATTTCTCTCAAAAATGGCTTTGAAATTGCTTTCGAAAAAGCCATTAAGGTAAAAAAGATCAACCATGCAGAAGGTGTGAGCGATAGGATAATGCACACAAAAGCGCTACTCCTTAAAATAAAGGCGGTAGCCATTAAGAGTTTACGCGAAAATCTTTCTAATAAACCTGTTGTGGTTACCATGAGAATGCTTTCAAGGATTACCGATCCAGCGAGATAAAAAGCAACATTGGCAGCAGTTATGAGAGAAGAGTTTCCAAGCAGAGGGAGTACAAAGAAAAAGGAAAATTCAGAAAGAAAAACTGTGCTATAGATGAAAAAAGGAATTTTATTTTTGCCCATGGAATTTCCATAGAAGTGTTGTTAAATGATCAAAGACATTTTGTTGTATCTTTTGAGGAAGTTTTGCCAGCCCTATTTCTGCTGTGCACATTTCGTTGAAATAGTATCTTTCTTGATTCACTAGCCAGTCCAATGCAAGAATATTGTTTTTTCTACGATGTTTTTAGAAATATCGAGCATGATTTGGATTGAGCAACAACACTGTGCCCGGATGTTCGCGCAACAATCGTAAGATCATTGAGACCTTGATCCTATATCTTCTCCTGATGGTTTTGACTATTCCCAATTCTTTTTGATAACCACCCAATCCTTTTTGATAACCAATTGGCATCCCGCATTCTTGCTTTTCCATTTTATCCTTTATGAAGAGGATGTACTATCCCCCATAGATTGTCAACATATGAATGGGATGAATGATTTTGTAACCTTTTAATGAAATTATATTTTTTTAGTGGAAGGTTATTCATTCTCTTGAAATAGAGAAGAAAAACGATAGCGTTCGCTAATCATTTTTCAATTTTCTTTTAGCGCATGCGTTGATATTTTCCTCCATGGCGTTGTAAAAAACCTCTCTCAACAAGAGTGCGTCGTAATCGGGCAAAGTCTATCGTAAAGAGGTTGCATATCTTGGAAACTTCCGTTTCGCTATAGATTTTTCCCATTTGAAAGGCTTCACCAATTTTTTATAGCATCTCTTCTGTTTCTAAATGGCGGTCGCTTAAATTTTCCCTCTCCCGTTCATGTTTATTTTCTAGCATTTTCCACACTGTCTCTTCGGCTTGAAATCCTTCTGTTGTGTTGTGAATAAGTCCAAGATTCAAAAGGCGATTGATGGATTTGTGAATGTTTTTGGCATCTGAATCGACATGTTTGAGGATATCAGTAAGATTTTTTGCACCAAGGATAATGGCGGCATAAACAGCGCGCAGTGTCGGTGACGTCATGGCAGAGATCAGTGAATTGCGGGTATTGCGTTTGTGAAGGGTTTCTTTCCCCATGGGCAAAAGATCATTGCGAATGGGCAGTTCATTGATTTCTATGAGTTCTGCTTGTAGCGATTGTGCGCGTACAATTTGTTCGGCTGGGGTGCGTTTGCGAATAATCCCCAGACCACCCTGGCGATATTTGTGGTTTTCGGGGAGTGTTAAAGCTTCATAGGAGCCATCAAGCCGGTAGAGAATTTCTTCCCACAAAGGAGTTCTGACGCGTCGAACCCGTTGTTCGCCATTGAGAGCAATTGTTGTTGTTATGGTTGGTTCATGCAGACATAGATAACCACCCGCGGTGATGTGTTCCCAAAGGGTTATAACAAATCGCACATCATCTGCGGGAGTACCAGCATCAAGCCAAGCAAAATCTATTGGTCCCCAAGATTTGAGGGTGCTTTCATCGAGAGAGAAGAAATTCTCATGGATAAATGTTACCATGTCTTTTTCAATACCGTCTTGAAGCAGTTTTTGCCATGCTTCTTCTGCTGATTGACCTTCTACTGTAAAATCATCAATGGTGATAAGCCGAGGTTCGTAATTCTCAAGGATTCCTGAAGGGTCAAGCAAAGCTGTTCGTTCTTCCCAAATGGCGGATTCTAGAAGCTTTTTATCCTGTTGCCATGTTTGTTTTGCTTTTTGCAGTGCTTTAGCAATCAAGCGCGTACTATCACCAGCACCGATTTCAATGACTGTGCGCGGTCTTGCCATTTGAATAAGCGCATAAATGAGCTGTGCACTATTTTCTGTTCCCATGCCAGGTCTTATCAGCTGCATCTTTTTATCCTTATAATTTTACCAATCGTAGCATTCCTGCTTTTACAAAAAATTTTATTGAATCCTCTATAGGGTGTTGAATGTGCATTGGTGTGGTGGCTTGCTTCAAGAGATGTTTTGTTTTTTCATGAAGCCGGATTGTACGCCCATTGAGTTGATTAATGGCAAGACTGCCAAGAGAAGAATCTATGATAATACATGTTGGCTCTCGTAAAAGAGCGGTTGCATCATTTTCTGAAAATGCTTTTTGATCTGTTTCGATGAGACCGTGTTGTAAAAGTGATATCAAAAGACTTCCAGAGGCAAGAAGAGTATCATTGAATTGTATTTCCCTCAGTGATTGGACAAGGCAGCCTTCACGAAGTGCTTCAAATGTGGGAAAGTCGAATCCGCCAAATGCCGCTCCTTTTGTAGAAACAATGGTGATGGGTTGTATTTGCCGTTTGCCAATGAGTGCTGGTTTGTTTTTTATTATTTGTACATCTTTTGCCCATTGAACGCGTGATAAAGGATTGAGTTCACTTGGGTAGACAGCGAAAGAATTGATGGCTATGGGCGGCGTTGGTTTTTGCAATTCAAGTGTGTGGGAGCTCTCATGACAATCATGTCGCATATAGTCTGCCAGTTGCCACACATAGCCGCCTGTTCCATTGTAAAAGTTTAAGCCTATAGGATCTTGTTGCATGATGTTAAACCGGTTTCTATTTTGCTATAAACTAAATTTTGGGAATGGTTGTTAGCTCTTCCACACTCAAGAGTGGTTCATCAAAGTCTTATTGGTTGGTGTGGGGTTGTATGGGAGATACAACGATTTTATCGAGGGGTGATTGTCATGTCCTTTTGTGGTGTATGGTTTGCTTGAGAAAAACGCCTCGTCCACTAACCATTATCAAATTCTCTCTGTTTTTTTTGTACGGCACTGTTCACAATAAAACCTAAGATGCCTGTGATCATGGTGGCGATGCCAATGATAAACAGTGTGCTTTGGGTGTGATGCACTTTTACAAAACCGGCTCCTAGAAAGCCAAGGCACACCGCTGTTTGTATGATAAAGATATAGGCAGGCATTTGGTTGTTTCGGTGTTCTTTCTGAATGGCTTTCATCATAAAACTTGCCATCAGAGCATTTTGCACGCCGTTAGCACCCCCAAGGATGAAAAATGACAGCATCATTAACCATACAATATGTGTTAAGGAAAAGCAGAAAATTGCAAAGCCGATGATTGCAGCGGCAAGTGATGCTCCAGCGGCATTACCAAAGCGATGAAAAAGGCTGGAGAAACAGAGTGGACCAACCACGAGGCCAAGACTTAACATGCTTGTGATTACCCCATAGGTTTCTGCACTGAAGTACAGCTCAGTGCGGATGCGGACAATCGATAAGACGTTGAGAGCAGAGGTGAGGATGATGGTAATGATGAGGGGAGAAAGAGCATAGACAACATTTTTTTTACGCAAGAGACCCGTTAAATCTAGCCCTTTTTTGCTTTTTTGCGTTGTGTTTGTCGTTTGTGTATGAATTTTAAAACTTTTAAAACAGAAGAGAGTGATAAAGGTAGCAAAAAGAACCATGACTGACAACACAAACAATCCTTTTTGCCCGTTTGATATTCCATACAATACACCTCCTAACAATGGTCCGGCAATATAGCCAAGATTACGGACTGTTTGGATAATGCGGTTGATACGGTCTAATTGCTGATCATTGGTTGCAAATTCTGGGACGGAAACGAGGATAGCAGACCAAAAGAGTGAACCAGCACAACCTAGTGCGAAAGAAAGGGCAATATAAACCCAAAATTGGTTGGCGATTGCAGCTGTGGCTATAAAGAGTGCTTCAAACAATAAAACAATGGGTACTGTTCGCGCTGGTTGGAAGCGATGTAAGAGACGTGGTGCAATGGGGCCTGCACAAATTGCCCCGACAAGCCCTGCAAACAGCAGCATTGAAATAGATGCTGTGCTTTCTGCTAAGTGGAGAGCAAATGTAACTTGTGCTGTTTCATCGGCAAAGCTGCTAAAGCCCAAAACAAGGAAAAGCCCCATTTGGGTAAAAATCATGGATTTTTTCTTTGTCACAATGCTCCCCAACATGCTAAAGCTTTTACAGCTTTTAAAATTTCCTTCTGTGCTGTGTCATGTGGTTTATCATTTAATTTTGCTAGATCTAATTTTTTTCCTGATGAAAGTTGAGAAAGGAAATGTTCTAGATGAGAGCTATACTCAAAACTGGCGCAATGCCCATTTGCTGCGATGAGCAGTTCTTTTGTTTCAGTTAAGGGCACCCATTGCAGGGTTGCAGGTGGGCGAAGAGTGATTTCATTTTCAATTTCGGAGACGTCAACAAGGGGGCGCTTGACACATAAACGTGAACTTGTATCACAAATTAATTGAGAAACCAGCATATGGCGTTTTAAGGTACCATTTGCGATGGCGGAGTTTAGTGCAGAGTGTTGAAAAGCATTATCAGGGTTTAAATTTGCTCTTCCTGATGCGCGGATATCATGTCGCGTTCGATCATCAAGATGGAGTAAATGCGTGACATAATTTTTATGATGTTGTGCATCGTGTGCTGTTTCCCAAAAAGCAATATTGATATTTGCCGCGATATTTTTTCCAGTTTCAGCAACGTGGAAAGCATCATGGGGAAAGTAGGCAACACGGTCTGTACGGTTTTGCAGCGCAATTGCTGTTAATTTATGCGCTTCATATTCAGGATATTTTAGCCCTTGGAGGTCTTCTCGTGTACTGGGCCATGCAAACATTGTTTTGCCATCCTGTAGAGTAAAACCAAAATTATGAGCGTGATCTACATGGATCCCAACATGGGTAGAAGAATACCGGCCAATGAAGCAGTCAATATCTACGCGTCCACCAGGCCTAAAACCTAAAGAATGAGCTAATTGATCTGCAAATTGTTTTGCCACATCCCATAGAACAGGGGTTGCAGCGTATAATCCATAATACATGACCGCCCATTCTTGTCCTTCGGCATATTGGTCAACGCGGGCAGTATATTCTTCTATAGTTCTATCCGTATCTAAAACAAGAAAGTTTGAAAGAGGACGTGGACTCCGCACTCCATTAACCACTGTTACTACTTCGGATTTAGGATTAAGAGCTAAGAGTTTATGAGGATGTAGAGCGTATTGTCTTAAAGCATTCAAAACATCCCTTTCATCGAAAGGGATGTGTGAAATTGATAATTCAGCTGCTTGCTTAGCCCAATTTTTTTGAGAAAAGCTCTCTGAAAATAACTGAAACATGCACTTAAATATACTTAATTTTAAAGTTAGATATGTAAATAGATCTGTATCAACAATACATTATTAAACTTCTAACGAACCATTCACATCAAGCTCATTTTGACAAATTTGAATATCGTTACGCTGTGCATACTTAGTAAGCATTGCAGTTGGCACAACTTCGTCAGCAGCCAATTCAATAACATTTTTTACTTTATTAAGTGAAATATTCATATATTTCCCCCCTTATAGTTGATAGAAAAACAATGATGACCAAAATAAAAAAACTACCACTTATTTCCTCTTAATATGGATTTTATTTTTGTCAAATGTTATGTTGATTGCAAAGAGCATTTTAAATAAGAGGGCTGAATTTTAGAGTGATTAAGAAGAATTTACAAAAAAAGCTGCACTATGCGTGCAGCTTTTTATGTATTTGCTTTAAAGGAAGACAGGTAGACGTTTTAAAGCATGAAAGTGTCCTTACGGCTTCTATAACCATAATAGCCAAAAACACTGGAAATAATGGCGCCTACCAGACTGCCTAAAAAGCCCCACCACCCCATATTGGAGGCTGTTTTTGTGGCTTTAGTTGCAGTGTTTTTTGCTCCCTTGATCGT
>NZ_JBHIRN010000022.1:0-9146 GCF_042197205.1 Bartonella sp. AA2SXKL | reverse complement strand
AAACAATACAAACATATATAATAAAAAAACTAAAACTATCGTTTTAGCAAAAAAAGAAATTGGTTCTGAAAGTTTAGAAACAAACGAACAGGTTGACGAGCCAACAGAGGTTGCTGCTGTTGAGACCACATCAGAGCAAATCGAAACCTCATCAGACAACCAACCTCCCATTCACGAGCAAGAGAACGTTTTCCAAAAAGCAAAACGAGCGCAAGCTAATCGCGGTTGTCGATTGCCTACGGATTTTGAACCCGATTACGATTTTGCCATTGCAGAGGGCTTGCCTCCAGAGCGCGTGAAAGTCGAAATTGCAAAGTTTCGAGATTTTTGGAAAGCCTGTGCAGGAAAGAATGCTATCAAACGTGATTGGCAAGCAACATGGAGAAACTGGGTGCGAAAGGCTATCGAGGTTTTAGAAAAAACAAAAAACACGAACAACAATGGTGGAAACAATGGAAACTTTTCAAAAGATCAAAGAACTCGTGGTGGTACCGGAGAGACAATCCGTAATCTTATCGGTGCAACACAGCTTAGTGACGCCTCTACAAGATACCGTGCAACAGATAGAGCAATGTGTAACTCTGGAGTTCCCATGGACCTTGAGAAATGGCATTCAATTGACAAAAACCCTAGAGAAACAAGCTTTAGAAGCTTATCAGACTGTTCAAAACTTACTTACCGTGAAAGCGTCTGTTGAAGACATAGCAGAGGCTCTTGATGTGCTTGAAGGTGGTTTGACAATGCAAAAAGTTTCGAATGTAGAAGCGCGTGCAAAGGCTTATATCGCAGCTCTTAACGGCATTTCACTCTGGTCTTTATTGCAAGCTGTTAAAAATCTTATACGTGGTGAAGCAAAAGGCATGTCCACAACATTTGTGCCCTCATGCGCTGATCTAGCGCAGTATTGTCGTGATTTAGAAAGCAGGCTTTATGGTGTTGCTGAGAGAGTTTTTACAGCAGTTGAAAATACGCGTAACCTAGCCTTAGGAGGCAAGCGCATTTCATTCATGAGAATAGGCAAGCCTAGTGAAGAGTGTCATGACAGTAGCAATTCTAAAGCGGCTTAAAACAGCAAACTAGTGAAAAGTGCTGATCATTTTACGATTAGGTATGTGTTTAAATCGACAAAAAGGCACCGTACAAAGCGATTTAAAGATTTTATGATGAATCAACATCTGCAATATAAAACGCTCTGTACGGTCAAATTTTAGGTAAATAGACCAATTGGTAAAATTATGGACTAAAAACATGAGAATATTAAAAGACCTGTTCTTAAAAAAGCGTAAACAACCCATGCAAAAAGAGTTTGTTGCAACAGCTGTTGGTTATGTTCCTTGGGGAGACGGAGCAGAGGAGTATTTTTACAACCTCTACGAATATGAAGACGGCACAAGAGAGTGTGAAAAGTTTGATGGCGGCCAGTATTATACCACACCAGAAAATGCGGATTTTAGTACCAAAGCGCAAGTAAAAGCATGGGTTTACGGTGGGAATATTCCGAAAAGCGTTCTCAATTACGAACCTCTTATAGACGAGATCAATAAAGAGATCAAAAAATTATCGAAAACCGCAGGAAATAAATATGTTTACAGATAAACAGCTAAGAGCCTTGTTTGGTATTATAACTTTTATATTTTTATGTTTTTTAGGAATTAAAAAAAATCCCTACTTTATTCAAAGTATTTTGACATTCGCATCTGTTTCTTTGGTAATAGTCACAGCGGTTTTTGCAATTTTATGCAATTCTCATATTCCTTTTGAGTTGCAGAACAATCCAAAATACAAACGCGGCAATACAACAGGTTGGAAGACATTAACACGTGATTTACAACAGTATATGCACAGACTTTTAAAGCTAATAAGTTTAGCGCTTGTCGTTTTAATTTTTCCAAATAGTTATAAAGAAACGGTTTCTTTGCCTGTCACCTCTAAGCACGTGGAACACCAGTTTTCTTTTTCATTGGATACCGTATTTGGGTATTTAGACATTGTACTTTGGTACTATTTTTTATGCTGTGTATTGTTTCTTATGTTTCGTACACGCAATTTAATAAACATATCCATCTACATACTACAGTCTTGTACTAAAAAGCCATAGTAAAATCTCCGATTTATAAGACTTTTTTGGTTAATCGGTATTGTATCTTCTTAACATCGATTGATGAAATCAACAAAACATCAAAAAACACCTAAAAAGGCACGTAACGATGACTCATATCTGCTCACCATTAAGATATCCAGGCGGCAAGGCTATACTTTATGGAAAAGTCAAAGAAATTTTTGAAAAAAACACAATATCATTTCTCAAAGCAGCTTGATTGCATGAATAGGAGTTTTAATCACATGCTTACACTATTTGGCAAAACTTTACGCAAAATTCGCCTTGATCGCTTTGAACGGCTCTTAGATATGGCTGATAAACTAGGCATATCTGTAGCATTTTTATCTTCTGTTGAAATTGGCAAGAAATCTGTTCCAGTAGGAATGGAAGAAAAGATCATAAAGCTGTACGCTTTAGATCAAAACATGGCTTCTCTTTTAAGAAAAGAGGCTGATATTTGCCGAAAGAATTTTATAATGAATTCTTCTGATCCACTTAACCATGAAATGGCTAACACGTTTTGTAGAACTTTTAAACACCTTTCACAACAAGAGCTAACAGAGTTTAAGGAATTTATGGTGAAAATGGAAAAGAAACGCTGCTTGCAAAATAAAATCCCTTGATCTCCTTATCTTATACGTACACCACAAAACGTAATGTTATATGTTAATAATTAATAATATATCATTGAAATAATTGAAAAAATAATAAAATTATGCTAAGATTTTTTACATATTTAAATACAAATTTAAGGTAACTAAAATATGCTAAATAAAGTGACGTTAATCGGGCGCCTTGGTGCCAATCCCGAAAGCAAAACAATGAATTCTGGAGCAGAAATAGTCAATTTTAGTATAGCGACTTCTGAGAGCTATACAGATAAAAAAACCAATCAAAAAGTAGAGAAAACAGAATGGCATTCCGTGGTGATTTTTAATCCACATTTGGCAAAAATTGCACTTCAGTATCTAAACAAAGGTTCAAAGGTTTACATAGAAGGAAAATTACAGACACGCAAATGGCAAGATAAAAATGGGCATGACCGTTACACAACAGAGATTGTCTTACCACAATTCAAAGGTGAATTGTATTTGCTTGATGCAAAGAAAGATCAATCGGCATCCCCTACCCCTTCACCTATTACTTCTCAAAATTATGCTATCGCTTCAGGGGCTCAAGATTATAGAACGGCTCTTAACGATAGCGTCCCATTCTGATTGAAAAAAAATATGACAAAAAGAAAAAAACGTGCAAAACGCGGTCGTCCTCGGATTAAAGGATGTATCAGAGAACCAAATGGACGTATCTCACGAGCAAAAACACCGCATGAACCCATGGATAAATTGGCAATTGAAATGCGTGCCAAACGCTTCTGTTTGACCATAGAAGAGGCTAAAAATCCGCTTTCCGGTACCTATATCGGGCGGCTTTATTTGCAAGGCGAAATAAATCAAGACCAATATGATGCTGCACAAAAATATCTTGAAGTGAGAAATAATTATCTCTGTGCAAAAGCCTTACCAAATGCAATTTATGATGACTTTACTCCATCTTTAAATGAAGAGGCAAAAAAACAATGGATTGAAAAAACTACTCATTACTATGAAGCAATGAAAGAGGTGCTAAAAGAAGCACAATGCCTTTATAGACAGCACAACCTTTATGCCGCGCTACAGTATCTTGTTAGTGAAGATCAATCACTGCCACATCTTGTCGGTTCGCTGTATGTTGCTCTGAATGCACTTCATAAACATTTTATACAAAACCGCTAAATTTTAAGCAGCATTTTGAACATTGATAGTGATCTCTTTTCCAAGAGCAATGAGAGTGGATTCTAAAGCATCTAATTTTGTTGCGTGGTTTAAATCCAATAATCGGTCAATTTGTATTGGGTGAAGTTTTAAAAGACGCACGAGATCAGCTTTGCGTAAATTCTTTTCAACCATAGCGTTGTGTATTGCAATTTTTAAAATAACTAATGAAGATACTTCAACAAAAGGATAGGCAGCATCACGAGCTCCAAAAGGGACCACTTCTCGATCTTGGAAACGCCCCATAATAACTGTTAAAAGGGCATTTTTAGCGTGTTCCAAAGCCTCTTTTTCGTCGTTACCATAGGTAATAAATTCTTGAAAGTCTTTGGAAACGACAAGAAGAGTATCATTGTCATCTTTGATAAACTTAAGTGCATATTTCATTTACATCTCCATATTCAGACTTACCTTAGGTCAAGATCTTTAAGAATCTTTTGAACTAATCCCGTTCCTAATTCTTTCCGCGTACCATGCATAGGTAAAACGGATTTTTTAGAACCACGTTTTACAAGCAAATGGCCACCTTTCCCTGAGGTAAAACTGCAACCATGTTTCGTAAGATATCTTTTTAATTCTTGACTGTTCATAAATATAATATAACATCTAAAATGTTTAAATACAACATAAATGTTGTTATTTGTATAAAATTAAAGATTGGCTTTTAAAATACTAAGTTTTGATCAAAAAAATTAAAAATACACAATATCGTGATTTTTCTATTGACAATACGTGAAAAATCGTATTTAGTGGCAGTACGGCACTGGTTGTATTGCGTCTAAAATTCAAAAATATCCCCTAAAATTTGATAAAATCTTAAGCTTTCAAGAGGGCTTAAAGTACTGTTTTTATTGATAAAACAGACTAATCTATTTTGCACATATCAAACGCCATTCAGTAACCAATGATGTCATTAATTCATTGCCTCAAAAGGAGCGAAGATGAAAGCAATCATCACCAAGCCAATGTGTGTTGTTGGCGATAATAAAAGCACTGTTCGTTTTGAAACTTCAACTCCCAATAATCCATTTGTTGAAGTTTCTAATCAAGTCTACGCACGTCTCAAGCGCGCCAATGCTGCAAAACTTTTTGTTGACGTCAAGACAACAGCAAAAACAGATAAGGCAATTGAACAAATTAAACAGATAGAACAAGAAGCCGTACAAACATCGTCTGAACCAGTGACAGAGGAAATTCCACTCGAACAGCCAAAAGCATCTAAAGCTTCCAAGTCACCTACCCCAAAAAAGGCTTAGAAGTTGAAGTTAATCATCCACCAAAAATGGTATCTTCAACAGGCAAAAGATACCTTCACAAGCCTTCAAGCCCCTCGCCTTAATTGGGCTCTGCGTAATGCTCTAAACACTACAGCAAAACAAGTTGAACGCTTCACTGAAAAGCAAGTTGCAGACATCTCATCAGCCCAAATAAAGCGTATAAGAAGAGGTGTTTATATTAAAGAAAAGGCGACAGCAAGGTTTCTTGAGACAGATATCATTGGTTCTGTAACACCGATACCTCTTAAATTTTTTAAAGCAAACGAAACAAAACGCGGCGTAACTTACACACTGTTTGGAAAGAAAGAAATATTACCCCATGCTTTTATCAAAGGTGGGAGTTTTCCAAAGCGCGTTGAATTAAAAAAGCTGAATGGGAATGTGTTTCAAAGAGCCGATGGAGATCAATTCCCCATTGCAAAACAAAAAGGACCCTCCATTGCTGGGGTGATGTCCAAGCCAGAGATTGCAAGTACTATTGTAAAAAAAGCCAATGAAAGATTAATTGCCAACATACAGTACCAACTTGCTCGTCAAGAATATGCCGCCAATAAGAAAGCTAAATAATGTTCTTAAGCTATGTCAACACGCTACTCACTTTAATTGTAATTTTTAAAGCAGATTATCATTTGCGCTTTGGTTTTTTCCAGAAAAAATACAATAAAATCAATGCAAAAGGTACTTCCCAGCGGGTTGGGTCTGTTGCGGGGCGGACGAGCGCGAACTATCGCTAGCGACAGAATTTTCAATTTGACTGTACATTGTACATTTAACTCATTGATAAATAATGATTTCAATATGTACACTGTACAGTATGTGAAACGTTTTCTTAGCAAAAAGTAATTTTTATTACTTGACAATTCTACAGTAATAGGTATCTTCGAATCAGGTGCCTGAAAACACCTTAAAACCATAAGCGGATGGATTGCCGATACAATCTTTTTCCGTACATTGAAGGCTTTGACTCATTATATGCGTATGGCGTATACTGGTCTTGTCGGGTGTGGTTATGCCATAAAATACCCTTTCGGGGGAAAGCATAACGACGGACTTATGGCCGTGTTTTCAGCGCCCGATACCTTTCTAAGGTGTCAATGAAAACATTTAACCATAAGGAGTTCACAATGAACACTCTTATTCCGATATCGGAACAAACTGTTGGACAGGAAATTGTTCAAACAGTAAATGCACGTAATCTGCACACATTCTTAGAGGCAAAACGAGACTTTTCCAATTGGATTAAAGACCGTATTATCAAATACAATTTAGAAGAGGGAATAGATTATATTTTAACGCTCGCCAAAACTGGCGAACGTCAAAATGTAGTGTTAAAAGAATATTATCTTACACTAAATGTAGCAAAAGAGCTTTCTATGCTTGAGAACAATAAGAAAGGTAGAGAAGCTCGTTTATACTTTATCGAATGTGAAAGACGGTTAAAACAAGTAGTGACACCACAGATAGCCGCTCCACAAGTTGATTATTCCAAACCCGAAGCATTACTTGGTGTTTTGAATCACTTACAAAGTCAAATCGAGCAAAAGGATAACACTATTGCCGAATTAACACCAAAAGCAAAAGCTTTGGAAGGCTTAAAACGCTCTGATGGTTTGTTCGGTTTGATAGAAGCAGCAAAGATGTTAGAGGTGCGACCAAAAGATTTAACAGATTACTTTTATAAAAACATTGCATTGCCACTTGACATTGTGGCGACAATATGAATAATCGAATCAGGTGCCTCAAAAACACCTTAAATACACAGCGGGTGGATTGCCGAACCAATCTCTTTTCCGCGCATTAAAGACTTTGACTTGTTATATGCTACATGCGTATAATGACATTGTCGGGTGTGGTTATGCTATACAATACCCTTTTGGGAAAAGCATAACGACGGACTGTGTACCGTGTTTTTGAGCACCCGGCACTCTTTTATTGAGTGTCAATCAAAAACGTCTAATTACACAGGAGTTCATAATGAACACTCTTATAAAAATTAAAGGAAACACTGCTAATAGTGCTATCCATCAAACTATGTCTAGTCGTGAAATTGCTGATTTGTGTAAAAAGCAGCACGCACATATTATGCGTGATATCAAGAAGATGCTTGAAGAACTTAACGGCTCCAAATTTGGATTGGTTGATTTTATCGGTACTTACGTTGATGCAAAAGGTGAAAGCCGCCCTTGTTATAACTTACCTAAGCGCGAATGTTTAATTCTTGTTTCTGGTTACAGTACTGCCTTACGAGCTAAAATCATTGACCGTTGGCAAGAATTGGAAAAACAGGTAGCCACACCACAAGTTGACTACTCCAAACCGGAGGCATTACTTGGTGTTTTAAATCACCTACAAAGTCGAATTGAGCAGAAAGATCATGTTATTGCAGAATTAGCACCAAAAGCAGAGGCACTTGAGGGTCTAAAGCGTTCTGATGGTTTGTTCGGTCTTATCGAAGCAGCAAAAATGTTAGAGGTGCGACCAAAGGACTTAACCGATTACTTTTATAAAAACATTACATTGCCACTTGACATTGTGGCGACAATGTGAATAATCGAATCAGGTGCTTGAAAAACACCTTACAAACTACAAGCGGATTGATTGCCGAAATAATCAATCTTCTGGACATTTAAAGACTTTGACTCATTATGTGCTACATGCATATAATAACCTCGTCGGGTGTGGTTACACTATACAATACCCTAACGGGAAAAGTGTGACGACGGACTTGTAGCCGTGTTTTTCAGCGCCCGGCACTCTTTTAGAGTGTCAATGAAAAACGTCTAACTACAAGGAGTTCATTATGAACACACTTATAGAAATATCAGAACAGGTTATTGATCAGGAAACTGTTCAAACTGTTAACGCGCGTGATTTGCATGCGTTTTTGGAGATTACATCAAAGTTTGCAGACTGGATTAAAAATCGTATTAAAGAATGTAACTTTCGAGAAAATATAGACTTTATAGGTTTTTCTAAAAATTTAGAAAAAGGTGGGCGCCCAAGCATAGAATATTACATTACGTTAGACATGGCTAAACATCTTTCGATGATAGAGCGTAATGATAAAGGGCATGAAGCACGTCAATACTTTATCAAATGTGAACGGCTTTTGAAACAAGTAGCAACACCACAAGTTGACTACTCTAAACCCGAAGCATTGCTTGGTGTTTTGAATCACTTACAAAGCCAAATCGAGCAGAAAGATCATGTTATTGCTGAATTAGCACCAAAAGCAGAGGCTTTGGAAGGCTTAAAACGTTCTGATGGGTTGTTCGGTTTGATAGAAGCAGCAAAAATGTTAGAGGTGCGACCAAAAGATTTAACAGATTACTTGCGTAAACATGATTGGGTCTATCGACGGGCTCCAGGGGCGCCACTGTTACCTTATCAGGACAAGATCAAGAAAGGATTTATGGATTGTCCCGCTATCACCATTCAAAGACCGGATGGTACAGAAAAGGTGCTCCCTTCAACAAAAATCACACCAAAAGGATTGGCATGTTTGAGAGAACAAATCCATGGAGGTGTACAATGAACACCAGTATCGACTTTTTATGTGATTTATGGATGGCTTTGTTTCAATTTTCTGATCGTGATGATGTCGAAGATAAGGCTTTTAATGCTCTCATTGAGACCATGGATGCAATAGAAAAAGCTTTGATTTTAAAACTTCAAGATGAATCACCAAATGCACTCAGAATTTTGGCAATGATTACAAATTTTGGAACCTTAAAACCTCCCCCGATTATGGAGCCTTTGTTAAAAGCTTACGAACCAAATTTGGAGAGCCCCATTAAAAAGGTTGCTTAATTAAAAAAATAGAACTCCCCTCCCCGTTCTCAACAATGGGGAGGTGGTTAAGAAGGTAATAAAATTAAGGTGCACTATACCAAGTTGATCGTCCACCACCATGACGTATCAAAAGACCTTTTTCAACTAATGATGTAAAAGTTACTT